>NZ_JBXWRM010000009.1:0-204647 GCF_059612905.1 Ruegeria sp. YKSD163 | reverse complement strand
CAACCCAAATACGAAACACAGCGCTAAGAGCGCGATATACAGACTTTCAATCCGTCGAAACGAACCAAACCGCCCACATATCTCTTCAGTCATCCATCAATGTCAAAGAGCACTGCCACCCGAAGGCAAAAAACAAGACCGATGCGCCAATCTATCAGCGCGCCCGCCCCGCTCATTCCTCGAATGCCGCCGTCTCTCCAGCGTGTCCGGCCGTCTCTCCGACCCGTCCGCAGCACCTCAGCGCCGCCGGTGAAGGGGGTTCTAGGCCCAACCAAAAAGAGTCGCAAGCACAAAAATACAAAAATCACAAAAAATCTCAACACAAGGGAAAGTCATTGATTTATAATAGTTTTCCAAGAAAGCCCTGGTTCAACCTTCTGTAAATCATCCTGTGACCCGGCAAAACAGGTGACTTACAGTGGTGTCGCGGATGTATCGTCATGCCCATGCCTGTGGCGCCACCATCGCTCATCCAGCGATCCCTTGCAGTTTCGGTGCTGGATCGCCCTATCTGGTCCGGCCGGTTGTGCGTTCTCCTTCTCCATGATCGATGAACGGGGCAAGGCTCGCCGTGAACGTTTCCAGGAAATCCAGAACAAGGGGAGACAGGCTTCCGGTGACCGGCCGCAAGAGCGAGAGGCGATGCGTGATCCGGGGAGCAAAGGGGCGGATCACCAGACCCCGGTCACGATACTGCTCAGCGTCCAGTGCCGAGAGCACCGCCGCTCCCTGACCCTCGGCCACAATGGTGCAGGCGGTGGTGAACTGACGCACCTCGATCCACGAGGTCAGCTCTACCTCGCAATCGGTGAAAGCCTGCGCCAGACGCCGAAAGAACGGGCTGTCGCGCCGGGAATGAATGATCTTCTCGCCGCGCAAATCGTGCGGTGTGATCTCGCTGCGTTCCGCAAGCGGGTGGCCCGGCGGCAGGATACAGACGGTGCGGATCGGTATATCCGTACTCTCGGTGGCTGGATGCCCCGAGAACCCATCTGTGAGCGCACAGTCGTATTGCTGGCCGACGATCCATTCCAGGATGCGTTCCGGCCTGTCGGGTTCCAGCGTAACGGTAACGCCCGGCCTGTCCTTCAGAAACGCGGTCAGGACCTTCGGGAGATGGCTTGTGGCGAAACCCGGCAAACAGGCGATGCGCAGATGGCCTGCGGTGCGGTCCTTGAGATTGTGGCGCAGATCTTCGAGATGGGCGAGGCCCTCGAAGACACGATTGATCTCAGCCAGCATATAGCGCGATTCGGGAGTCGGGCGCATACTGCCGCCTTCACGCACGAAGAGCGGGAATTCGACCGAGGCCGAGAAGTCCGCAAGCAACCGGCTCGCGGCGGGTTGCGAGATTCCCAATTGCTGCGCTGCACGTGTGATCGAGCCCGTCTGGGCCACAGCGCGAAACGCCTCCAATTGTCTGAGCTTGAAATTCAAGACTTTCCCCTTTCTTT
The DNA here is from genome assembly GCF_059612905.1 of Ruegeria sp. YKSD163. Taxonomy (NCBI): domain Bacteria; kingdom Pseudomonadati; phylum Pseudomonadota; class Alphaproteobacteria; order Rhodobacterales; family Roseobacteraceae; genus Ruegeria; species Ruegeria sp. YKSD163. The sequence continues at coordinate 203,193 of NZ_JBXWRM010000009.1, read as the reverse complement.
GCGCATGCAGCAATCGAGTCTTGGATCACCCAACCATAACATTATACTATGAGAATGTTCATAAAACTTTTGCTTGAGTTATTTTTTTCCCTGCGCAACCATCCGCCCGTCCATGAACCCCGGGAGGTTGATATGACTTGTAAATTCCTGACACTGAGCGCATCAGCGTTGGTCCTGACGACCGGCATGGCCTTTGCGCAAACCGAAATCCAGTGGTGGCACGCGATGGGTGGCACCAATGGCGAGCGCGTCGACAAGATCGCCGCCGACTTCAATGCCAGCCAATCCGAGTACAAGGTCGTGCCGACGTACAAGGGAAACTATACCGAGACCATGACCGCTGCCGTGGCCGCCTTCCGCGCCAAGGAACATCCGCATCTGGTGCAGGTTTTCGAGGTCGGCACCGCCACCATGATGGCCGCCAAGGGCGCGATCTATCCCGTCGAGCAGCTAATGTCCGACGCCGGCGAGCCGTTCGACAAGTCCGACTATCTGCCGGCCGTGATCTCCTACTATCAGACGCCGGAAGGCGAGCTGCTGTCGATGCCCTTCAACAGCTCGACTCCGGTCCTGTGGTACAATGCTGCCGCGCTCAAGGCCGCCGGTGTCGAAGTGCCGAAAACCTGGGACGACATGAAGACCGCCGCCCAGGCGCTGGTCGACAGCGGCATGGACTGCGGTTTCTCCTTTGGCTGGCAGTCCTGGGTCATGATCGAGAACTACTCGGCATGGCACAACATGGCCATGGGGACCAAGGAAAACGGTTTTTCCGGGTTCGACACCGAGTTCACTTTCAACAATGAAAAGGTCGCCGCGCGCCTCGACGATATCGCAGAGATGAGCGAAGGCAACCTGTTCAAATATGGCGGACGCCGGGGGGACAGCCTGCCGATGTTCACCAATGGTGAATGCGGCATGTGGATGAATTCGTCGGCCTATTACGGCTCGATCAAGGGGCAGGCTCAGTTCGAGTTCGGCCAGACCATGCTGCCGCTGGACACCGCTGTCGCGGATGCGCCGCAGAACTCGATCATCGGCGGCGCGACGCTTTGGGCGCTGGCTGGGCACGATGCCGAGGAATACAAGGGGCTGGCAAAGTTCATGACCTATCTGTCCTCGCCCGAGGTGCAGGCCTGGTGGCATCAGGAGACCGGTTATGTTCCGATCACCACCGCCGCCTATGAACTGTCCAAGGAGCAGGGCTTCTATGAAAGCAACCCCGGAACCGATACCGCGATTCAGCAGCTGAGCCTGAACACTCCCACCGCAAATTCGCGCGGGATCCGGTTCGGCAATTTCGTTCAAGTCCGCGACGTGATCAACGAAGAGCTTGAAGCGCTCTGGGCCGGTGACAAGACGGCAGCCCAGGCGTTGGAGGCGGCAACCGAACGTGGCAACACCCTGCTGCGCAAGTTCGAACGCTCGGCCAACTGACCTGAGCCCGCAAGACCCGGCATCCGGCGGCATCTGCCCGCCGGATGCCCCGCCGTTTCCGGCCCTGAGACGACGAGACCCCGATGCTGAAACGTGTCCATTTTCCCAGCTCGCTGCTACCCTATCTGCTGGTGGCACCGCAAATCCTGATCACGCTGGTCTTTTTCATCTGGCCCGCCAGTCAGGCGGTCTATCAGTCTTTCCTGATCGAGGATGCGTTCGGTCTGTCGACCGAATTCGTCTGGTTCGAAAATTTCCAGCTGCTGGTCGATGACGAGCAGTATCTGCAAAGCTTTGGCCGCACGATCCTGTTCTCGGCCGCCGTCGCGGTTCTGTCCATGGGCAGCGCCCTGGTGCTGGCCGGTTTCGCCGACCGTGTGGTGCGTGGCGCGACCACCTATCGTACGCTGATGATCTGGCCCTATGCTGTGGCACCGGTGCTGGCCGGGGCGCTTTGGGTGTTCATGTTCAACCCGACACTGGGCATCTTTCCTTTCCTGCTCGACATGATCGGGATCGACTGGAACCACTATCTGAATGGCACCCAGGCGATGATGCTGGTTATCTTTGCCGCCGCGTGGAAGCAGATTGCCTATAACTTCCTGTTCTATCTCGCCGCCATGCAGTCGATCCCGCGTTCGCTGATCGAGGCGGCAGCGATAGACGGCGCCGGACCGGTGCGCCGCTTTGTCGATCACATCTTTCCGCTGATCTCGCCCACCACCTTCTTCCTGCTGGTGATCAACGCGGTCTACGCCTTCTTTGACACCTTCGGCATCATCCATGCGGTGACCCAGGGCGGGCCGGCCAATTCGACAACGATCCTGGTCTACAAGGTGTATAACGACGGCTTTGTCGGCCTCGATCTGGGCGGTTCGGCGGCACAATCGGTGATCCTGATGATCCTGGTCATTGCCATGACCGTGGTCCAGTTCCGCTATATCGAACGCAAGGTGGAATACTGATGGTCGAAAATCGCCCCATCCTGAACGTCATCACCCATCTGGTTCTGATCCTTGGCATCGTCATCGTCGCGCTGCCGATCTGGATCACCTTTGTCGCCGCCACCCATGACGCGGTGCGCATGACGCAGGCGCCGATCCCGATGCTGCCGGGCGGACATTTCTGGGAGAATTTCACCCAGACCCTCTTTGGCTCTGGCCTGAGCGGCAGCGAGACCGCCCCGGTCTGGCGGATGCTGCTCAACAGCCTTGCAATGGCGATGATGATCGCGCTCGGCAAGATCGCGATATCGTTGATCTCGGCCTTTGCCATCGTCTATTTCAAGTTTCCCTTCCGCATGTTCTTTTTCTGGCTGATCTTCGTCACCCTGATGCTGCCGGTCGAGGTGCGGATCCTGCCCACGTTCGAAGTGGTGGCCGACCTGGGTATGCTCAACAGCTATTGGGGCCTTTCGATCCCGCTGATTGCCTCGGCCACGGCAACGTTCATGTTCCGCCAGGTGTTTCTGACCATCCCCGACGAGATGCTGGAAAGCGCGCGGATCGACGGGGCCGGGCCGCTGCGCTTTTTCTGGGATATCCTGATCCCGCTGTCGCGCACCAATATCGCGGCGCTGTTCGTGATCCTCTTCATCTATGGCTGGAACCAGTATCTGTGGCCGTTGCTGATCACCACCGACACCGACATGACCACCATCGTGATGAGCATCAAGCAGATGCTTGAGGCGGCGGAACAGTCCCCGCAATGGAACATCATCATGATGACCGCGCTGCTGGCGATGCTGCCGCCGGTCTTCGTGGTGGTCGCAATGCAAAAGCTCTTTGTTCAGGGCCTGACAGAGACCGACAAATAGGCACAAGACCATGGCATCCATCACTCTCGACAATCTCGTAAAGGCCTATGGCGACACCGAGGTCCTCCACCATGTGGCGGGCCAGATCGAAGATGGCGAATTCATCGTCATTGTCGGTCCGTCGGGCTGTGGCAAGTCGACTCTGTTGCGCATGGTCGCCGGGCTCGAAACCGTCACCGCCGGCCAGATCAGCATCGGTGATCGCGTGGTCAACCAGCTGGAGCCCGCCGACCGCGATATCGCCATGGTGTTCCAGAACTATGCGCTCTACCCGCATATGTCGGTGCGCGAGAACATGGCCTATGGCCTCAAGATCCGGAAGATATCCAAGGACGAGATCGCCCGCCGGGTCGAAGAGGCCGCCGATATCCTGGAGCTGCGCCCCTATCTGGATCGCAAGCCGCGGCAGCTGTCGGGCGGCCAGCGGCAGAGGGTCGCCATGGGCCGCGCCATCGTGCGCAACCCCCAGGTGTTCTTGTTCGACGAGCCGCTGTCGAACCTTGACGCCAAACTGAGGGTGCAGATGCGGCTGGAAATCCGCAAGCTGCAACAGCGTCTTGGGGTGACCTCGATCTATGTCACTCACGATCAGGTCGAGGCGATGACACTGGGCGACCGGTTGATGGTGCTGAATGGCGGTTACGTGGAGCAGTTCGGCACGCCGATCGAGCTTTATGACCGCCCCGCGACGACCTTTGTCGCCGGCTTCATCGGCAGCCCGGCGATGAACTTTCTGCCTGCCACCGCCGCCGAAGGTTCCGTCACCCTGGCCAATGGCGCCCGGATCGCGGGGGCTGGCACGGCGCAGGGGGCGGTCACGCTGGGACTACGGCCCGAACACCTGTTGCCCGACGATGACGGGCCGGTGCGGGTACGTGTGGAGTTGGTTGAACAGCTGGGCGCAAACTCGCTGCTGCACGGCCAACTTGACGGAACCGAGACAGAAATGGTGGTCAGCATGCCCGGTCACATGTCGGCGGCTGCTGGATCGGTGATGGGGTTCACCCCGACGGCTGACAGCCTGCACCTTTTCGATCCCGAAACCGGAAAGCGGATCAAAGCATGAGCACGTTTGCCCAACTTTCTGGGCTTCGCGGCGGCGCAGGCGTGGTGCGCGTCATCGGGCATCGCGGTGCGCGCGGGGTGATGCCGGAGAACACGCTCGAAGGCTTCTCCTTCACGCTCGCCACCGGGGTTCAGGTGCTTGAATTCGACGTGGTGATGACAGCTGACGGCGTGCCGGTCGTGACCCATAACCATCACCTCGCCAATTCGGCGACACGCGATGCGCAAGGCCGGTGGCTTACGGGCGCGGAGCGGAAGGTCGCCGAGATGACTTTTGCCGAGATCCGGGCCCTGGATGTCGGCGGCCTCGACGGCCGGACCGCCTATGGCCAACGCTTTCCCGATCAGGCCTTTCTTAGCGGCATACGCGTACCCCGGCTTTGCGACCTGCTCGACCTTTGCGCAAGCCATGGCGAGAACGCACCCTATCTGCTGCTGGAACTGAAATCGGATCCTGCGCTGATGCGCGACGACGCCGCGCGGGCCGATCTGGTGGCCGCAGCGGTAAGCGATGTCCGACGCTACCGGATGGAACCACGCACAGTGATGCACAGTTTTGACTGGGCACTACTGGACGAATGCCGCAGGCAGGCGCCGGATCTGCCGACGTCATACCTCTCACAACTGCCGGAAAATGCGGATGACCCGGGAGAGGATTCGGCTAAATCGGTCGGACCCGACTACCAAGGACTGACCACAACCTTGCCGCAGACCGTCGCGGTTGCCGGGGGCCAGCTGTGGTGTCCCTATTATCTGGACGTGACGCCCGAATTGGTGGCCGAGGCCCATGATCTGGGTCTGTCGGTGCTCACCTGGACCGTCAACGAAACCGACGACATAAGGCGGCTGGCCGCGACCGGGGTCGATGGGATCGTGACCGATTACCCGGGTCGGACGCAACGGGTTCTGATTGATATGGGGCTGACCTGGAACTGACGGAATTCTGCAAGAATTCCGCTTCGGAAAATTCTCGAATTTTCCGGGTCGTTTTCCGGTCCGGAAAACAACGATGAAAAGTTCCAGCCCCGCTGCAACGCGGGGCTGGATTGGTTTCGGTTCAAATGTCGAACTTCACCCCCTGCGCCAGCGGCAGTTCAGCGGAATAGTTCACCGTGTTGGTCTGCCGCCGCATATATGCCTTCCAGGCGTCCGAACCGCTTTCGCGGCCACCACCGGTCTCTTTTTCTCCGCCAAATGCCCCGCCAATCTCCGCGCCCGACGGGCCGATGTTGACGTTGGCAATCCCGCAATCCGAGCCGGACGCCGACAGGAATTGCTCGGCCTCGCGCATGTTCAGCGTGAACACGCAGGAGCTAAGGCCTTGCGGTACGTCGTTCTGAATCGCGACCGCCTCTTCGAAATCGTCATAGCCCATCACATAAAGGATCGGGGCGAAGGTTTCGGTCTTTACTGTGGCGCTCTGCCCCGGCATCTCGACGATAGCGGGTTGCATGTAGACACCGCCCTCAGGCACGCCCTCGGTGACGCGGACACCCCCAAAAACGACGCCACCCTCGGATTCGGCCGATTTCAGCGCTGCGATCATGGCTTTCCCCGATGCCTCGTCCACCAGTGGCCCGATCAGCGTTGCCTCGGCCAGCGGATTGCCGATGGGCAATCCTGCATAGGCCTTCTTCAAACGCGCGACCAACTCGTCCTTGATCGAGTTATGCGCGATCAGGCGGCGCAGCGTGGTACAGCGCTGACCCGCGGTTCCCACCGCCGAGAACACGATGGCGCGAACCGCCATTTCCAGATCGGCCGAGGGGCCGACGATCATCGCGTTATTGCCGCCCAACTCCAGGATGCATTTGCCGAAACGCGCCGCCACGATGGGCGCCACGGCGCGACCCATGCGGGTCGAACCGGTGGCCGAGATGATCGGCACGTCCTCGCTCTCGACCAATGCCTTGCCCAGGTCGGCACCGCCGATCAGGGTCTGCAACAGTCCCTCGGGCGCATCGCCAAACCGAGCGACTGCCCTGTCAAAGATCTTCTGACAGGCCAGCGCGGTCAGCGGAGTCTTTTCTGACGGTTTCCAGATCACCGGATCGCCGCAGACGATCGCCAGCGCCGCGTTCCACGACCAGACCGCAACGGGAAAGTTGAACGCCGAGATCACGCCGACCGGTCCGGCCGGGTGCCAGGTTTCCATCATTCGGTGTCCTGGGCGCTCGCTGGCGATGGTCAGGCCATAAAGCTGCCGCGACAGGCCAACGGCGAAATCGCAGATGTCGATCATCTCCTGCACTTCGCCTAACCCTTCGGAGGTGATCTTGCCCGCCTCCCAACTGACCAGCGCGCCCAGCGCCTCTTTCGAGGCGCGCAGTTCTTCGCCCAGCAGGCGGATCAACTCGCCCCGGCGCGGTGCCGGCACACTTCGCCAGATCTTGAAGGCCGATTTGGCCCGATCCAGCACCGCACCCATTTCGGACAACGGCGTTTCGTGCACCTCGCCCAGCAACCGGCCATCAATCGGAGAGGTTACGCGGATGCTGCCTCCGGTCAGGTCGGCGGCGCCCAGGCCCAGTTGCTGCATCACGGTTTCAGCGGTCATGACGATATCTTTCATGTCTCAAGCGGCCTTGTTTTGTGCGGTCAGATCGCCCGCCCGATAAAGGCGGCCGAATTCGGTTTCGAGGAAATCGGCGAACTTGACCTGCTCTTGCCGGACGAACCCCTTGGCGGGCAGCGTTCCGGTCCGCATCAGGTCGACCACGCCCAGCACGCCGGCGGCGGTGGTGACCTGGATCGCGCTCCAGACCTGACCGTCGATGACGCGGGAGTAGGACTTGTTGATCAGGCTCTTTTCGCGCAGCTGGCCGCCGATCCGCCCCTTGGCGGTGCAATAAACCAGCACCACGTCCTGATCGGTGCGCGGCAACGCCGTTTCGAAAATGTCCTTGAGCAGATCGCGGCGACGCTCCAGCCCCAGATCGTTCAGCAGCAGGCGCAGGATATCGCGGTGCCCCGGATAGCGGATCGAGCGGTACGAGACCGAGCGCGCCTTGCCGTCCAGCGTCTCGGGCAGCGTGCCCAGCCCGCCCGAGGTGTTGAAACATTCATATTCCACCCCGTCATGACCGAGGACCTCGTAATCCTCCAGCGGCGCGGTCTTGACCAGTTGGCCATTCACGATGGCATCGCAAGGATTGCAGTATTCGTTGATCAGACCGTCGGTGGACCAGGTCAGGTTGTATTTCAGCGCATTGGTCGGATAGAGCGGCAGCGCCCCCACCCGCATATGCAGGCTGTCGATCTCGTCGAATTCAGCCGCCAGCGCCGCCCCTGCGATGCCGACAAAACCCGGTGCCAAACCGCATTGAGGCATAAAGGCGGTCTGGCTGTCTTCGGCCAGGGTACGCACCGCATTGGTGGCGGCCACATCCTCGGTCAGGTCAAAGTAATGAGCCCCGGCGACCTTGGCCGCCTTGGCTATGACCGGCGTCAGAAAGAAAGGCGCAGCCGAAATCACTGCATCGGACCCGCCCAGCGCCTTGGCCAGCCCGGCCTCATCCTTGGCATCCACCTGTTTGGTGGCAACCCCCATCCGATTCAGCACCGCCAGCGCGGCCAGATCGTGATCTGCCACGGTGACCGAGTAATGGGATGAAGTCTTGAGCAAAGCGGCGATCATCTGGCCGATCTTCCCGGCCCCGACGACACAAATATTCCAGCGCATGGCACGTCTCCTTGATACTGACATCAGGATGGCGTGGCGGCTGTTCGATCTGTAGGGAGCAGAGTGTCGAAACGACTCGGATATCCGCTATTGTGACGGCATTCTTGTCATTATGTCAGGTTCGGTCGATCCGGCGCCCGAACACCACAAATGTATTGGTGCGCAGGATGCCGGGAATGGCCCCAACTTCGTCGACCAGAATATCCAGATCCTCGATCCGGGGGGCCTCGGCCGAGAGCAGCAGGTCGTATTCGCCATTGATCGACAGGCAGAGCTTGATCTCGGGATAGGATTCGAGCCGCTTGACGATGCGCGTGGTCTCTTTCTGCTGCACTTCCAGCAACACGACCACCTGAACCTTGCTTTCATCCTGGGGCTCACGCAGCACCACGGAATAGCCCGCGATCACGCCGCGCGCCTCCATCCGGGTGATGCGTTCATGCACGGTGGTGCGGGCCACGCCCAAGCGCGCGGCGATCTTGGTGGTCGATTCGCGCGCATTGTGTTGCAGCGCCGCGACGATCTGACGGTCAAGCTGATCCATGCCACTTCCTTGCCCCGCCGGATGGGGCGGCGCAAGGATTATCACGTGTGGTTTACAGTTCCAGAATGGTGCTGCCAGTGGTCTGGCGCGCTTCAAGTGCGCGATGGGCATCGGCCACCCGATCCAGCGGGAAGCGCTGGTCGATCCGGATCTTGACCTCGCCACCGGTCACCTTGCCAAACAGCCGCCGTGCCATCGCCTGACAGGCGGCATGGTCGGCGATATGGGTAAAGAGCGTCGGGCGGGTAATCTTCAGACTGCCTTTCTGTCCCAGAATACCGATGCTGATCGGCGGCACCGGTCCCGAGGCATTGCCAAAGGAAATCATCATGCCCAGCGGTTTCAGACAGTCCAGCGAGCCTTCGAACGTGTCTGCCCCGATCGAATCCATCACTACGTCGACACCCTTGCCATCGGTCAGCTCTCGTACCCGATCGGTGAAATTTTCGGTCCGGTAGTTGATGACATGGGTGGCGCCATGCGCCTTGGCCAGCGCGCATTTCTCGTCGCTGCCGGCGGTGCCGATCAGCGTGATGCCTTCGGATTTTGCCCATTGGCAGGCGATCAGGCCAACGCCGCCCGCCGCCGCATGGAACAGTACGGTATCGCCCCGCGACAAAGGTGTGGTCCGATGGAAGAGGTAGTCGACCGTCAACCCCTTGAGCATCATCGCGGCGGCCTGATCGAAGGAGATTTCGTCAGGCAGCGGGCAGACCTGCGCCGCCGGCATCACCCGCGCCTCGGTATAGGCCCCCGGAGGAGCGGCGGCATAAGCGGCCCGGTCGCCCGGTTTCAGATGGGTGACCCCCTCGCCCACCGCCTCGACGACACCGGCAGCCTCCATCCCCAGCGCGTGAGGCAGCGCCAGGGGATACAAGCCAGTGCGCTGATAGACGTCGATAAAGTTCAGCCCGCAGGCGTGATGCCGGATGCGCAGTTCGCCCGGCCCCGGATCCCCTACTGGTAGGTCACGCAATTGCAGAACCTCGGGGCCGCCAAAGGCCTCGATCACCACGGTTTTCGCCGTCTCGCTCATCTGGGTCCTCCCTCGTTCGGAATAACCCTAGCAGGCGCGCCCGCCGGGACAAGCCGGACGGGCGGGATTTCAGGCGACCTTGAGAACGATCTTGCCGATATGGCCCGAGCTTTCCATCCGCGCATGGGCGGCGGCGGCCTCGCTCAAGTCGAACTCGCTATCCATGACCGGTGCAACCCGCCCCGCGTCAAGCAGCGGCCAGACCGCCTCGCGCAGGTCGCGGGCGATCTCGGCCTTGGCCAGATCGCTTTGCGGGCGCAGGGTGCTGCCGGTCAGGGTCAGCCGCTTGACCATCATCAGGGCAAAGTTCAGCTCGACCACAGGCCCTTGCAGGAAAGCGATCTGCACCAGTCGTCCATCCTCGGCCAGCGCCTTGACGTTGCGCGGGATATAGTCGCCGCCCACCATGTCGAGGATCAGGTCGGCGCCGCCCTCGGCCCGCATGACCTTGACGAAATCCTCGTCACGATAGTTGATCGCCCGCTCGGCGCCCAGGTCGAGGCAGGCGCGGCATTTTTCATCCGATCCAGCGGTAGCAAAGACCCGCGCGCCAAAGGCATGCGCCAACTGGATCGCTGTGGTGCCGATGCCGCTGGACCCGCCATGCACGAGAAACCGCTCGCCCGCCTTGAGCCCGCCACGGGTAAACACATTGGACCAGACAGTGAAAAAGGTCTCGGGCAAGCAGGCCGCCTCGCGCAGGGCCATGCCCTGCGGCACCGGCAGGCAATGTGCGGCGGGCGTGACCACATAGTCGGCATAGCCGCCGCCGGGCAGCAGGGCACAGACCTTGTCGCCCACGGCAACATCTTCTGCACCCGGACCCACGGCGACCACTTCTCCCGAACATTCCAACCCTGGCAGGTCACTGGCGCCGGGTGGTGGATCATAGGCCCCCGCCCGCTGCAACGCGTCGGGTCGGTTCACGCCGGCATAGGCGACCTTGATCACCACCTGCCCATGGCCCGGCTGCGGCACGGGGCGCTGGGTAAGCTGCAAGACCTCGGGTCCGCCTGGGCGGGAGATTTCAACCGCACGCATCATCTCTGTCATGGACTGCATTCCTCCTGATCTTTCCAATTGCCTAGCATCCGGACGGCAGCAGGCAAACAGCAAAGGCGCCGCAACCCAATGGTTGCGACAGCCCGTCCCGGCCCAAGACGCGCTGCGTGCGACACCATTCAGATGTCGGGACAGGCGCGACCCGGGATCCAGAGCCACGCCTGCCGCATGACCGGCTGATGGCGACCTGCTTCCATATGCAAGGCGAAGCGCGAATATCGAGCGCGGCGAGTCTTGCGGAGAAGGTTGCCAATCAGAAGATGCCCCGCAATTTCCGGCGGGGCATCATGAGGCAAGGAGCCAAAGAGGGCTTGAGGCACGAGCCGCAGCACCTTGAGGTATCCGCCGCGCTATGGGGATCCCTACATTGTCTCAGAAATCCAGATTTTCGACACTCAGCGCGTTCTGCTGAATGAACTCGCGGCGCGGCTCGACGGAATCACCCATCAGCTTGGTAAAGATATCGTCCGCTTCGACCATGTCGTTGACCCGAACCTGCAACAGTGTGCGTGCGTCAGGATCAAGGGTGGTTTCCCACAGCTGCTCCGGGTTCATCTCGCCCAACCCCTTGTAACGTTGCAACGTCAGGCCCTTTTCGCCCTCGTCAAGAATCGCCTTGAGCAGGGTCAGCGGGCCGTGAATCGCCTGGGTCCGGTCGCGGCGCACCAGCATCGCGGGCTGGGTATAGATCTCTTGCAGGCTGCGGGTAAAGCTGCCGGTCTTGCGTGCCTCGCCCGAACGCAGCATCGGGCCGTCCAGAGACCGTACCTCTTCGACGCCGCGCAGGATGCGGGCCAAACGGATACCGTGATCCTGGGTGATCCGACCCAGCCAACCGCGCTCGTACTCAAGCGCGATCAGGTCGAGCCGCGCGGCAACCTTGTCGGCCACCCCTTGCAGATCGGCGTCGACCGCACCGGCGACAAAGGCACCAGCAACAGCGGCCTGTTCCAGGATGTGGCGGGGATAATGGGTCGGGAAGGCGTCGAGCACGCGTTTCAGCTGCCGCGCCTCGTCAACCACGCGCGCCAGATCCTGGCCGACGATCTCTTCGCCATTGCCAAGCTTCAGCACCGCGCCCTCGACGCCCTGCTGGATCAGATAGTCATCCAGCGCCGCCTGATCCTTGAGATAGACCTCGGACTTGCCGCGCGCGACCTTATAGAGGGGCGGCTGCGCAATGTAGAGATAGCCGCCTTCGATCAGTTCCGGCATCTGCCGGTAGAAGAAGGTGAGCAGCAGAGTGCGGATATGCGCGCCGTCAACATCGGCATCGGTCATGATGACGATCTTGTGGTAGCGCAACTTCGAGATATTGAACTCGTCACGCCCGATCCCGGTACCCAGCGCCATCACCAGGTTGCCGATCTCCTGACTGCCCAGCATCCGGTCGAACCGCGCCCGCTCCACGTTCAGGATCTTGCCGCGCAGGGGCAGCACCGCCTGCGTACGACGGTCGCGCCCCGTCTGGGCCGAGCCACCGGCGCTGTCACCCTCGACCAGGAACACTTCGGTCTTGGACGGGTCTTTTTCCGAACAATCCTTGAGCTTGCCAGCGAGGTAATTCACATCCATCGCTGTCTTGCGCCGGGTCAGCTCGCGCGCCTTGCGGGCGGCCTCGCGGGCCAGCGCCGCCTCGATGATCTTGCTGACGATCTGCTTGGCCTCGTTGGGGTTCTCCTCGAACCACTCGGCTAGTTTCTCGTTCACCAGGTTCTCGACCGCCGGGCGCACCTCGGACGAAACCAGCTTGTCCTTGGTCTGAGATGAGAATTTCGGATCGGGTACCTTGACCGACAGCACACAGGTCAGCCCCTCGCGTGCGTCATCACCGGTAAAGTTGATCTTTTCCTTTTTCGCGATGCCGCTCGACTGGGCATAGTTGTTGATGGTCCGGGTCAGCGCGCCGCGAAAGCCTGCGACATGGGTACCGCCATCGCGCTGCGGGATGTTGTTGGTAAAGGGCAGCACGGTTTCGTGATAGCTGTCGTTCCACCACATCGCGATCTCGACGCCGATATCGTCACGCTCGCCCTTGAAATAGATCGGCACCGGCATGACCGGCGTTTTCGAGCGGTCCAGGTATTTGACGAACTCGCGCACGCCGCCTTCATAGAACAGCTCGGTCTCCAACCGTTCGGCCGGGCGCTCGTCGATCAGGATAATGCGCACGCCCGAATTCAGGAAGGCCAGTTCGCGCAGGCGCTTTTCCAGCGTCTCGAACACATAGTCGAGGTTCGAGAATGTGGTTGTCGAGGCCAGGAACCGCACCTCGGTCCCGGTGCGGTCGCCGCACTCGCCCACAACGCGTAGATGCTCGACGGTATCGCCACGCTCGAACCGGGCGACATGCTCCTTCCCGTGGCGCCAGATGCGCAGCTCCAGCCAATCGCTGAGCGCGTTCACCACCGACACACCCACCCCGTGCAGGCCGCCCGACACCTTGTAGGAGTTGCTGTCGAACTTGCCGCCCGCATGCAGCTGGGTCATGATCACCTCGGCGGCCGAAACCCCCTCTTCAGCGTGGATATCCACCGGAATCCCACGGCCGTTGTCGGCGACCGAGACGCTGCTGTCGGCGTGAATTTTCACCGTTACATGGTCGGCATGGCCCGCGAGCGCCTCGTCGATACCGTTATCGACGACCTCATAAACCATGTGATGCAGGCCCGAGCCATCGTCGGTGTCACCGATATACATCCCGGGCCGCTTTCGCACGGCCTCCAAGCCCTTGAGAACTTTAATGGAATCGGCACCGTACTCATTTCCGGGTTGCTCGATTTCGGACATTCGCGCCTTCCTTCGTATTTTTGTGATTTTATACGAAACCCGCAGGGGAATGTCACGGCCCGGACCTGATTTTAGGCAATTGTTTCAGGCTGCTTTCGCGCCCATCTGCGCCGCCTTGCACAGCCATTTCCGGACCCGGTCGCCCTCGGCACCGGTGGCGGGAGCAAATGTCGAGAAACGGGCCGGCTTGATCCCGACGAAACCCAGGATCTGACGGGCCAGAACCTTCTTGATGGCATTCGAGTAAAACAGCCCCAACAGCATCGCCGGGGTGTCCGACGTCATCAGCACCCGCGCCGTGCGCCCCTTGAGCAACGGCGCCGGAAGGCCCAAGAAATTGGTGTTGCGGGTGTCAAAGGCCCGCCCCGGCAGCAGCACACGGTCAAACAGCCCTTTCAGCTTGGCCGGGATCGCACCCCACCAGAGCGGTGTGGCCAAAACCACGTGCTCAGCCCATTCAAGATCGGCCAGAAACGCCTCCAACTCGGGCTCCAGCGGCTTGGTGTTTTCATATCCACCCTCGCCGTAATCCATATCGAAACGCATCTGGGACAGATCATGATAGCGTACTTGGTGCCCACCGTCGCGTGCCGCCCCTGCATAGGCCTCGCACAGTGATTTCGACAGCGACGTTTGGCCCGGATGGCCGTTGAGAACGATGATTTTCCGAGTAGACATTTGCGCAGACCCTCTGCAAAAGTGACCTTGGTCAATTTACATACGTCAAAATTGACCATGGTCAACATTTATTATTGACCACGGTCAACTTTTTGAAAGGATACCCATGACCCGCCCACCGCAGAAACGCCGCCTGGAAACCCGCGCCCGCCTGCTGGCAGAGGCCGCGCGCCTGATCCAAGCGCATGGATATGGCGGGCTGCGGGTCGAAGACGTGGTCGAGGCCGCCGGCGTCGCCAAGGGCACGTTGTTCTCGCATTTCAATGACAAGGATGGATTGTTGGCCGTTCTGATCGGCGCCGAGGTGATGCGCCTGATCGACGACATGGCGGCCGCCACCCGCCCCGAGGGCCTGCCCCAATTGATGGAGCGATTGTCCCCCCTGCTGGATTTCGTGGCCAGTGACCGGGTGATCTTTGACTTGCTGCTGCGCTATTCCGGCTCCACCGGCGCCGAACGGGACGAGGTGGTGACAGAGGGATTTTATCGTCAAATCGACCTCTGGTCGGGTTGGATCGCCAGTATGCAGGCGACGGGCGCAATTCGCGATGACCATCCCCCCGCTCTGCTGGCCGAAGGCATTCAGGCCTTTCTCAACCAGGTCATCGCGATCCGTTTCTGTCAGGCGGATCAGGCCACCGGAACGCCCGCCGAGGCCTTGCATCCCTTTCTGGCCGCCTGGCTGATCACGTAAAGGGCAGGATCAACCCCACCACGATCAGCATGGCTCCTGCCGTCAGGTTCATCCGTCTCAATGCGCTGGGCGAACTCAGCACCCGCCGCACCCGATCGACAAAGGCCGCCAGCATCAGGTTGCCCACCAGTGGTACCACCTGAGACACCGCCACGATGGCGACAAGGTCGGTGGTGGTGATATCGGACAGATCAAAGAAGCCCGGCAAAATCCCCATATAGAACAACACCGCCTTGGGGTTCCCCAGGATCACCACCAGCCCCGCCAGAAACCCGGCCCAGATACCAGGCCGGGTCAACCGGTTGTCATTGGCGATGGTCCGATCTGCGTTGCGGATCGTGACGATCCCCAAGGTGACAAAGACCAGCACCGCAACCACCTTGAGCACCAGCGCAATCTGGGTCGAGGCAGCCGTGATCCAGCCGATGCCCAGAACCGCCAGAACAGGCCACAGGCTATCGCCCACCACGACGCCTAGCGTCAGAGGCCAGGCCGCCTGAAATCCGCCCGACAGGGTACGCGCCGTCAATGCCAGCCAAACCGGCCCAGGCGTCAGGAACAGCACGAAAACAGCCCCCGCATAAAGTGCCAGGTCAATTGCCGACAGCGTCATGTCTCTACCGCCTCCGATTCACCGCCATGCTCGACCAACGCAATGGTCTGCGCTCGCGTGCCGAGTTCGGCAAACAGTTCAGGCCCGGTACCGGTCATCCAGGCCTGCGCGCCCAAAGCGCAAATCTCGTCATAGAGCGCAGCGCGGCGGTCCGCATCCAGATGCGCCGCGATCTCGTCCAACAGCAGCACGGGCGGCGCCCCCACCTGTTGGGCCAGGGCGCGCGCATTGGCCAGGATCAGCGAGACCAACAGTGCTTTCTGCTCGCCGGTCGAACAATCACTCGCGGGCACCCCCTTGGCGGCATAGACACCGTACAGGTCACTGCGATGCGGTCCAACCAATGTGCGCCCTGCCGCCAGATCGCGAAACCTGCTTTCGGCCAATGCCTCGCGCAGATCACCCTCGCTTTCCGGCAAGGCACCTTCGGTCTGGGTCAGTTCCAGATCGGCTACCGGAAAGGCGGTTTCGGCCTGGGTCTGTGCCGCGGCCAACGCGGTCAGGGCGCTCTGGCGCGCAGCGTGAATTCGGTGTCCAGCCGCTGCCATCTGCGTTTCCAGCGCAAGATACCAATGCGCATCCCGTACCTGTTCGCGCAGCAACCGGTTGCGCTCGCGCATTGCCTTTTCATAGATCAGCACTGCTTCGGCATGATCGGGCTCGAAACTCATGGTCATCCGGTCCAGGAATCGCCGCCGCCCCTCGGGCCCCTCGATCCACAAACGGTCCATCGAGGGCACCAGCCAGACCATCCGCACCAATCGGCCCAGCGCCACCTGGCTGGCCGCCTTGTCGTCGATCCGCACCTGCCGCGCAGCGCCGCCCTCGGACCAGGTTTCAACTTCGTGCCGCTCGCCCCCAACGACGATCTCGGCGCTCAGCTTCCAACCCAGCGCTTCGGGGCGCCGGGTCATCTCGGCGGCGCTGGCCCGGCGCATGCCGCGCCCGGGCGAGAACATCGACACCGCCTCCAGGATATTGGTCTTGCCCGCACCGTTGGGCCCATGGATCGCCACGGGCCGCGCGTCCAGCCTCAACCGCAACATTCGATGCGACCGGAAATGCGAGATCGTGACTGCGGTCAGGGCCAGTGCCATGACCCCTCCCTTCTTCTGTTCGAAAATACCTCCGCCGGAGGCATCGCGCGTCAGCGCGATCAGACGCGCATCGGCATGACCACGTAGACCGCGCTCTGATCATTGCCTTCGCGCATCAGGGTCGGATCCCCCGAAGAGTTGAACAGGAACACCGCGTTTTCGCGATCCACCTGGCTGGCGATTTCCAGCAGGTATTTCGCGTTGAAACCGATTTCCAGCCGCTCGTCGCCATAGGCGACCGCCAGTTCCTCTTCCGCCGCGCCGCTGTCGGGTGCATTTACCGACAAGACCAGCTTGTCCTCTTCGAGTTGCAGCTTGACCGCGCGCGAGCGCTCCGAACTGACGGTGGCGACCCGGTCCACTGCCTTGGCGAATTCCGAGGCATCCACTTCGAGCCGCCTTGTATTCGCCTGCGGGATCACGCGTGTATAGTCGGGGAAGGTGCCGTCGATCACCTTGGAGGTCAGCGTGATGTCGGGCGTGGCAAAGCGGACCTTGGTCTCGCTTACCGATACGGCGATGTCCATCTCGTCATCGTCCAGCAACTTGCGCAGTTCGCCCACGGTCTTGCGAGGCACGATGACGCCGGGCATGTCCGTCGCACCTGCCGGCAGGTCCGCGTCGATCCGGGCCAGCCGATGACCATCGGTGGCCACGCAGCGCAGCACCTTGCCGCCATCGCCATCGGCCACATGCATGTAGACGCCGTTCAGGTAATAGCGTGTCTCTTCGGTCGAGATGGCGAATTTCGACTTGTCAAACAGACGCCGCAGAACCGCAGCGTTGGCGGTAAAATTCGACTGATACTCCGACGACGCCATCACCGGGAAATCCTCGCGCGGCAAGGTGGCAAGCGAGAAGTTCGAGCGACCGGCATCGACGGTCAACCGGCCCGCCGCCGCATCTGCGGTAAGGGTGACCAGCGCTCCGTCCGGCAGCTTGCGCACGATCTCGTGCAACGTGGTAGCAGAAACGGTGGTGGCACCAGGCCGTTCAATCATCGCGGGCGCCTTGTCGACCACTTCGATATCCAGGTCGGTGGCGCGGAACTGGACCCCTTCGCCCTCGGCCTCGATCAGCACATTTGCGAGGATCGGGATCGTGTTCCGGCGCTCTACAACCGATTGCGCTTGCGCAACGGCCTTGAGCAGGGCGCCGCGTTCGATGCTGATCTTCATGTCCCTTCATCCTCCGAATGGGCCGGGAAGGGCAAACTAGCGGGTTCCCCCTTCGACACAAGGCTTTTTTGGTTTTCTCGGGCCTAACGCCAACAGCGTCAAGAGGGCGCCCCCAGATGGGGCGCGATTATGGCATGGTTGCAATCCGGGAAAATTGCTCGCGCGTTAGAAACCCAGTGGGCTTGCTGCGCGCACAGCGAAGCACGGGATGGCCTTGCGGCCACCCCGCCTGGCCTCACGCCTCCAGCGCGCGGCGCAGCATCTCGACGTCTTCGGCAATCTGGCCGTCGGTCAGCTTCAACTCTTCGATCCGCTTGACCCCGTGCATTACCGTCGTGTGGTCACGCCCACCAAAGCGGCGCCCGATCTCGGGCAGTGACCGGCTGGTCAGCTGCTTGCACAGATACATCGCCACCTGACGCGGCCGCGCATAAGAACGCAGACGTTTCGGGCCGATGATATCGCTCAGGCGGATGTTGTAGTAATCCGAAACCTTGCGCTGGATCTCCTCGACCGTGATCTTGCGCTCCGAGGCGCGCAGGACATCGGCCAGACAATCCTGGGTCAGTTCCATGTCAATCTCGCGCCCGACAAGCGAAGCAAAGGCAAAGAGGCGGGTCAGCGCCCCTTCGAGGACCCGCACATTGGTCGAGATCCGGTGCGCCAGGAACTCCAGCACGCCATCCGCGATGACCAGATCGGGATAGGTGCTGCGATACATCTGCACCTTGGTTTGCAAAATGCCCAAGCGCAGTTCGTAATCGGTGGGATGCAGATCCACCACCAGACCGCATTGCAGGCGCGATTTCACCCGATCCTCGAGATCCTTGATCTCGCCTGGCGCGCGGTCTGCCGAGATGATGATCTGCTTGTTCTGGTCCACCAGCGCATTGAAGGTATGAAAGAACTCTTCCTGGGTGCTGTCCTTGCCAGCGATGAATTGAACGTCATCCACCATCAGAACGTCGACCGAGCGGAACAGATGCTTGAAATCCATCATCCGGCGCTCGCGCAGCGCCTGCACAAAACGGTACATGAACTGTTCCGCCGACAGATACAGCACGTTCAGTTCGGGTCGCTTCACCTTCAGCTCCCAAGCGATGGCATGCATCAGGTGGGTCTTACCCAGACCGACCCCGCCATAGAGGACCAGCGGATTGAAGGTGACCGGGCCGCCTTCGGACACCCGACGCGCGGCGGCATGGGCCAGTTCGTTCGGCTTGCCGACCACAAAGCTGTCAAAGGTGAACCGCGGGTCCAATGGCGCGGCCTGCAACCCGTCCAACGCGTCAGAGGTCTCGGAAACACGCTGGGTCGGAGCCTCTGGCGCAGCCGCTGGCACTGCAGCGGGCCGCGCCGCGCGGGCTGGTCGCATCGGCGAATTTGCAGCGACACGAAAAGCCAGCCTCTGAACCGCCTCTCCGGCGTTGTTCAGTTCGTACAGAATCAGATCCGAGAAGTTCTGGCTGACATAGTTCCCCATGAAATTGGTCGGAACCGTAAAGACCGCGACCCCATTCTCAAGCGCCTGAAACTCAAGCGGCTCGATCCAGGTCGTGAAATTGTTCTGCCCCACCGTCTTGAGCAATTTCTGACATAGCAGTCCCCATTTTTCTTGTGTCATCCAGCGCCTCACGCGTCCCGTTATCTGGCCGATTCCGGCCTTATTACCCATCAGTTTCGGCCAGTGGCCCTCCACGACTCACTCAAAGCGCGCATAACAGCCCCTGCCACCCAAAGCGGGCGCAAGCTGTCAAACAAGCATAGGGTTACGCACCGGCAACAGGTAATGACTGCCCCGAAAGGGCGCAGATCAAAACCTGTTACAAATACATAACACACTCAAATAGACAGGGTGGAAGCCCGAGCAGCTCGGTCCCCACAGAAATCGAAAGCGATGACAATCGTACGCTTTCGCCTTCCTTTCACGTGATCCGATGCCCGTCGGACCGTCGTGAAGGGCGCCTGTCCCCCCAAGCGAGTGAATCGCTGGAACAGTGGTAGCAAGTCGGTCTGCGGAGCGGCAACGAAACTATGATGTTGACTCGGGATTCACCTGCAAAGAATCTCTCAAGGCTGCGGCACCGGGACCTTGCTGCAACAGGCACGAAAAAAGGCGCTGCAAATGCAACGCCTTTTCTTAGAACCCCTTTGGGGGATTCGGGACCGTCCTCAGCCCAGCGCTTTGACGCGCGAGGACAGGCGGGACATTTTGCGGGATGCGGTGTTCTTGTGGAACACACCCTTGCTGACGCCGCGCATCAGTTCGGGCTGGGCCGCGCGCAGAGCGGCGGTTGCCGCATCCTTGTCACCCGAGGCGATCGCCTCTTCGACTTTGCGCAGATAGGTGCGGATCCGCGAACGGCGGGCTTTGTTGATGGCGAAGCGCTTTTCGTTCTGACGGGCGCGCTTTGCTGCCTGGGGCGAATTTGCCATGTTTTCTGACCTTTACTCGGGTTCGGTTCTGTTCATGTCACGCAATGACGCCCCTCTCCCGGATCAGTCTCACCGGTGTGATTCTAGCCAGAGCGGGCCCCACGCGCATGTATGACGGCGGCATTTAGCGAAAAAGGCGACGAAAGCCAAGCCCCCATCCGCCAAAACGCAAACAGGCGGGCCTGGGCCCGCCTGCTGCACTGATTCCATGACGCAACGTCACTTGTCGCGAAACTGGGCGGCGCGTTTTTCAAGGAAAGCGGCCATGCCTTCCTTCTGATCTTCGGTGGCGAACATCGAATGGAATACGCGGCGCTCGAACAGTAGCCCCTCGCTCAGCGTGGTCTCGTAAGAGCGGTTGACCGCCTCCTTGACCGCATAGGCCGAGATCATCGATTTCTCGGCGATCTTCTGAGCCGCGCTCAGCGCCTCTTCGACCAGCTTCTTGGCCGGAACTACGCGGCTGACCAGCCCGGCGCGCTCGGCCTCTTCGGCATCCATGAACCGCCCGGTCAGGTTCAGATCCATCGACTTGGACTTGCCCACCAGCCGGGTCAGGCGCTGGGTGCCGCCGATACCGGCGATCACGCCCAGATTGATCTCGGGCTGGCCGAACTTGGCGGTGTCCGCCGCAATGATGAAATCGCACAGCATCGCCAACTCACAGCCACCGCCCAGCGCGTAACCCGCCACTGCCGCGATGATCGGCTTGCGGATGGCGCTGACGCGGTCATTGGCGGCCGCGAACAGGTTCTCGCTATACACCTCGACATACGTCTTCTCAGACATCTCGCGGATATCGGCACCGGCGGCAAACGCCTTGTCGCTGCCGGTGATCACGATGCAACGCACCTTGTCATTGCCATCGGCCTCTTCCAGCGCGGTGCACAACTCGCCCAACAACTGTGTGTTGAGCGCATTCAGCGCATCGGGACGGTTCAGCCTGATCAGGGCTACGTGGTCTTCAACTTCGACGATGATCGTCTCAAAGGCCATGGGGCTTTCGCTCTCGGTTGTTCCGTTTCGAAACGATTCCTTATCATGGGCGAGAGATGGTTCAAGCTATCTTTGGCATTGCGCGCAATAGAAGGATGAGCGACCCGACTGGGTGATTCTCTGCACGGTGCCGTCACAGCCCGAGCGGCGGCAGGGTTCCCCTTCGCGCCCGTAGACATCGAAACTGTGCTGAAAATACCCAAGTTCGCCATCGGCTTGGCGGAAATCCTTGAGTGAGGAACCACCCGCCTCGATCGCCTCGGACAGGACCTGGCGAATGATCGGAACCAGCGCAGAGACCCGCGCGGCGGCGATCTGTCCCGCTTTGCGACGCGGCGACACCCCGGCGCGGAACAACGCCTCACAGACATAGATATTGCCTAGCCCCGCCACGATTCCTTGATCCAGTAGCGCCGATTTGACCGGCGTGTTGCGCCCCTTGAGGGCGGCAACCAGGTAATCCTCGTGAAAATCGTTGCCCAGCGGCTCGGGCCCCAGCACCATCAACAGCTTGTGTTCGTCCACGGTCGCAGTGGCCATCAAGTCCATCGCACCGAACCGGCGCGGGTCGTTGAAGGTGATGCGCGCGCCGTTGTCCATGTGAAACACCACATGGTCATGTTTCTGCGCCGCCGGGTGGTCATGCACGAACTGCCCCAGCGGATCACCCGACACGGTCATCCGCCCCGACATGCCCAGATGGATGAGCAGCGTCTCGCCCCCCGACAGATCGGCCAGGATGTATTTCGACCGCCGCCGCAGCCGTTCCACCCGCTGGCCTGTCAGCCGCTCGGCCATGCGATCGGGGAAAGGCCAGCGCAGGTCGGGCCGATTGACCTCGGCCCGCGCGATCACCGCCCCCTCCATCGCGGGGGCCAATCCGCGCCGCACGGTCTCGACCTCGGGCAATTCAGGCATTAGACGCTCCTCATCCAAAGGGCCGCATTGTGCCCCGGTCTCAGCACCCTATAACAGGGGCGAAATGCGAGGAACGGCAAGACCCATGTCCGACACATCCGACAAGACCACCCATTTCGGCTTTGAAACCGTGCCCGAGCATGAAAAGGCGGGCCGGGTTCAGGGCGTGTTCGGCTCGGTCGCCTCGAAATACGATGTCATGAACGATGTGATGTCGATGGGCATCCACCGGGTCTGGAAAGACGCGATGATGGATTGGCTGGCGCCGCGACCGGGCCAGCGCCTGCTGGATGTGGCGGGGGGGACCGGCGATATCTCGTTCCGGTTTCTGAAACGCGCGGGCCATGGCCATGCCACCGTTCTGGACCTGACCGAGCCGATGCTGGTCGAGGGCCGCAAGCGGGCCGAGGCCGAGCGCATGGCCGACAGTCTCGACTGGGTGGTGGGCGATGCCATGGCGCTGCCCTTCGACGATAACACGTTCGACGTCTACACCATCTCGTTCGGCATCCGGAACGTGACCCGGCCGCAAGAGGCGCTGAACGAGGCTTACCGCGTGCTGCGCCCCGGTGGGCGCCTGATGGTGCTGGAGTTCAGCCAGTTACCCAATGACGGGCTGCAAAAGCTCTATGACCTTTACAGTTTCAACGTGATCCCCCGGATGGGCCAGCTGATCGCCAACGACCGTGACAGCTATCAGTATCTGGTGGAATCGATCCGCAACTTCCCCGATCGGGAAACCTTCCTGGGCATGGTCGAGGCGGCGGGTTTCGGCAATGCCAAGTACCGCAACCTGAGCATGGGCATCGCCGCGCTGCATTCCGGCTGGAAGATCTGATCCATGCGCGGCCCCCATAATATCATCCGCCTGATCCGCACGGGCGCCACGCTGGAGCGCAACGGCGCCATGGGCGCGGTGCTGGATGCGTTCGACGCGCCGCGCCCGCTGCGCATTCTGGCCCGCGCGCTGGGCAAACCGTTCCAGTGGCTGGGCTTCAAGGGCGACCCCAGCCTGCCACCGGCCACCCGCGCGCTGATGGCGATGGGACCGGCCTATATCAAGTTCGGCCAGGTGCTTTCGACCCGGCCCGACGTGGTGGGCCAGGATCTGGCCGACCAGCTGCGCGTGTTGCAGGATCAATTGCCGCCCTTTCCCCGCGCTGTTGCCATGCGCGAGGTGGAGCGGGAACTGGGTCGCCCGCTGCCCGAGATGTTCAGCGAATTCAGCGAGCCGATTGCGGCGGCGTCCATCGCCCAGGTGCACCGGGCGCGTCTGGCCGACAGCGGCGAGGATGTGGCGGTCAAGGTGCTGCGCCCCGGCATCGAGCGCGCCTTTCGCAAGGATGTGGACGCGTTCTATTTCGCCGCCCGCATCGTCGACCTCTTTGCCCCCGGTGCCCGTCGCCTGCGCCCGATCGAGGTGATCGAGCATTTCGACGGCGTGGTGCGCGGAGAGCTTGATCTGCGGCTGGAAAGTGCCGCCGCCTCGGAATTCGCCGACAACACCAAGGAGGATGCCGGGTTCCGCCTGCCGCCGGTGCGCTGGTCGCTCTCGGCGCGACGGGTGATGACGCTGGGCTGGGCCGATGGCGTGCCGCTGGGTGACAATGCCGCGCTGGACGCCGCCGGACACAACCGGCGCGATCTTGGCGAACGGGTGCTGCGCCTGTTCCTGCTGCACGCACTGCGCGATGGCTATTTCCATGCCGACATGCATCAGGGCAACCTGAAGGTCGCCGCCGATGGCGATATCATCGCCTATGACTTCGGCATCATGGGCCATATCGACGAATACACCCGCCGGGTCTATGCCGAGATCCTGTTCGGCTTCATCCGACGCGATTACAAACGCGTGGCCGAGGTGCATTTCGAGGCCGGTTACGTGCCCGCCACCCAGGATGTCGACGAATTCGCCCGCGCCCTGCGCGCCGTGGGCGAGCCGATCTTTGGCATGGATGCGACCCATATCTCGATGGGCCGGCTGCTGAGCTACCTCTTCGAGGTCACCGAACGGTTCGGCATGGAAACCCGGACCGAGCTGATCCTGCTGCAACGTACCATGGTCGTGGTCGAAGGCGTGGCGCGTTCGCTCGACCCCCATATCAACATCTGGGAGGTGGCCCGCCCGGTGGTCGAGGATTACATCAAGCAATCCATCGGCCCGCGCGCGGTGCTGGCCGATCTGGGCAAAACAGCGCTGGTGGTGGCCCGTTTTGGCCCACGCCTGCCCGATCTGGTCGAACGCGCGCTGGTGGCGCAGTCGCAACCGGGTCCAGACGAAAAGCCGCGCCTCAGCGCAGCGTTCTGGCCCGCCCTGGGTGGCGCGCTGATCGGCGGCGGCGTGGTTCTGCTGGCCAGCCTTTTCATCTGAACCGGTGACAGGCGCCGCCTTCGTGCTAGGCTGCGCCCATGGCCCGCACCAATCCACATCGCCCCTTCGTGCCCGATCCCGAACAGGCAGCCCTTGCGCCCGAGGTCAGCGGCAATGACATCAACGGGCTGGGTGAAACATCGTTTCGCCGCCCGCGCATGGTCTATTGGGCGCCCGACCCGGCCGATATTCCACACGGCTCCCTGCAACACTATTTCTACCGGCAATCGGCAAAGGAACCTGACTTTGCCAGCAGACGCGCCGCCCGCCAGGCTGTGCTGGACGCGCCCCTGCCGCCGGTAGCAGAGACCGCGACCACCCGCGAACCCGCGGACTGGACCGCCGCGCTGACGCAATTCGTGGACAGCGGCGCTTGCGAGTTGACCGGTGTTGCCGAGATGGACCCTGATTGGGTCTTCGAAGGCCACGAAATACCGCAATCGCGCGTCATCATGATCGGCGTGGCCCATGACTACGACGCCATCGCCACGGCGCCCCAACCCCGAGCTGGGCTTGAGGTGATGACGCAATACACTCGTGCCGCCCAAGCCGCCAAGACCATCGCCGGATGGCTGCGCCAGCAAGGCTGGCAGGCCGAGCCGCTGACCGGCCCGATGACCGGCGCGCTGGCGATGATCCCGCCCGCGCTGGCCTGCGGCTTTGGCGAGTTGGGCAAGCACGGGTCCATCATCAACCCCGATCTCGGCGCCTCGTTCCGCCTGTCGGCGGTGCTGACCGATGCGCCTTTTGCCCCGACGCCGGCGCAGGATCACGGCATCGACGGCTTCTGCCAGAACTGCCACATCTGTCAGGACGCCTGCCCGCCCGAGGCGCTGTTTGCGAAAAAGCAGACCGTACGCGGCACCCGCAAGTGGTATGTCGATTTTGACAAATGCCTGCCCTTCTTCAACCAGACGCACGGCTGCGCCATCTGCATCGCCGAATGCCCCTGGTCGCGCCCCGGCATCGGCCCGAACCTAGCTGCCAAGCTGGCCCGCAAACGCAACAGGGACGCAACCAGCTAACCGCGCCCCTGCTTCATTTCGCCCCAAATACTCCGGGGGTCTGGGGGCAGCGCCCCCAGCCTCTCCACTCAGAGCATTTCGATCGCGATGGCGATGCCCTGGCCGCCGCCGATGCACATGGTGATCAGACCCTTGGACCCGCCGGTGCGCTCCAGCTCATAAAGCGTTTTCAGCGTGATGATCGCACCGGTCGCACCAACCGGGTGGCCCAATGCAATCGCGCCGCCATTGGGGTTGACCTTGGCCGCATCCAGACCCAGCTCCTTGTTCACCGCCAGGGCTTGCGCGGCAAAGGCCTCGTTCGATTCGATCACGTCGAAATCGCCGATACTCAGGCCCGTGCGCGCCAGCAGGTTCTGCACCGCCGGAACCGGGCCGATCCCCATCACCTCGGGGCGCACACCGGCATGGGCGTAGCCCAGAATACGCGCCTTGGGCTTCAGCCCGGCCTTCTCCGCCGCATCCGCCGTGGCCAGCACCATCGCTGCCGCGCCGTCGTTGATGCCACTGGCGTTGCCCGCCGTCACCCGGCCATCCTTCTTGAACACCGGCTTCAACCCGGCCAGCACCTCGACCGAGGTCGCCTTGGGGTGCTCATCGACTTTGAAGTCGACCATGTCGCGCTTGACCTTGACCTGCACCGGCGTGATCTGGCCATCGAAATACCCCGCCGCGATGGCTGCGGCCGCGCGCTCTTGCGAGGTCATGGCGAACTGGTCCATGTCTTCGCGGCTGATCTGGTGCTCGTCCGCGACGTTTTCGGCGGTCACACCCATATGACCGGTGCCAAACGGGCAGTTCAGCGCGCCCAGCATCATGTCAAGCGATTTGACATCGCCCATTTTGGCGCCCCAGCGGGCCTGGGTCATGATGAACGGGCTGCGCGACATGCTCTCGGCACCGCCAGCCACGGCAAACTCCGCATCCCCCAGCATCAGCGACTGCACCGCCGAGACGATGGCCTGCGCGCCAGAGCCACACAGGCGGTTCACGTTCATCGCGGGCGTTCCGTTCGGGATACCCGCCTGCATCGCGGCAACCCGGCTCAGATACATGTCGCGGGGTTCGGTATTGATCACATGGCCGAACACCACATGGCCGATCTGGGCGCCTTCGACGCCCGAACGTTCCAGCGCCGCCTCAGTTACCACGGTGGCAAGGTCGATTGGCGCAGTCGAGGCCAACGCCCCGCCAAAAGTGCCGATGGCGGTGCGGGCACCGTCCAGAATCACGATATCGGTCATGTCATCCTCCTCAGGGTTTCGCGCATTATGCACCCGCAGCATGATTTGTCGCCTGAGACGTGCCGTCACGCCCACCCTGCCGGGAATTGACAAAATAGAGCGCGCGGCGCACAGATTCCGTCATGACGGAATACCCCGACGATATCCTGAACCGCCTTCCCGCCCGCCTGAAAGAGGCACGCCGTGCGCAGGGTCTCTCGCTCGAGGCGGTGGCCAATCTCAGCGGCGTCTCGCGGTCCATGGTCAGCCAGATCGAACGCGGCGAAAGCAGCCCCACCATCGCCACGCTGTGGAACCTGACGCGCGCGCTTCAGGTCGATTTCGCGGGCCTGCTCGAGGAGGCCGAGGCCGCCGACCGTATCGACACCCTGCGCGCCTCCGAAGTGCCCAGCATCGACAACATGGGCCAGGGCTGCCGCATCCGCATTCTATCCCCGCCCGAGGATGCCGGTGGACACGAGGTCTATGACATCAGCTTCAAACCGGGCGGCGCGCTGAACAGCCAACCCCATGCACGCGGCACCCGCGAACAGCTGACCGTGCTTGACGGTGCGGTGCGTGTGACCTCGGGCTCTGCGGCACAGGATCTGGGACCGGGCGACACAGCGCGCTATGCCGCTGACATTCCACACAAGATCTCTGCCACCGGCGACGGACCGGCGCGGGTGTTCCTGATCGTCAAGACAGCTTGAGCGCAAGGCGCAAGTCAGCCGCGCTCCAGCTCCGCGACCGTCATCAGTGGGAAGAAGCTTCCCGAGGACCACAGCCCGAACCAGCCGTCCTCAATCTCACCCAGATCCATCAGCCGATAGAAACTCTTGCGGTCGATCAGCGCCTCAAGCCCCGCGCGAATATGAACATAGGGCGCGGGCTCGCCGGTCGCGGGGTCCTGCGCCATGCGGATCGGATTGTCCGCTCCCGCCACCGCGCTGTCGCCCACATGGGTGGTAAAGGTCAGCACCTGTTCGAGCCCCTGCCCCGCAACCTCGACATCCACGGCGACAAAAGGCGCGTCATCGACGCGAATCCCGACCTTTTCGACCGGGGTGACAAGATAGTACCGGTCCTCCTCACGCTTCAGGATCGACGAGAACAGCCGCACCATCGCGGGCCGGTTGATCGGCGTGCCCTGATAGAACCAAGTCCCGTCCCGTGCGATACGCATGTCGATATCGCCGTTGAACGGCGGATTCCACAGATGCACGGGGGCCGGTCCCCTGGATTTGATCGCCCGGGCCGAGGCAAGAAGGCCGTCCGCCGAAGGTTTCACAGGCTTTTGTCCGCTCATTGTTTTTGCCATTTGCTGTCAGCGCGATACACTCATACCCATATAGTTGCCGCGGAGGGAAAACCATGTCCGAACCTGCCGACCTGCTCGGGGAAATCGACGCGCTTGGCATCAAGCTGCAAGAAGCGCGGGCCTCGATCACCCGCCGGTTCATTGGCCAGGAGCGGGTGGTGGACCTGACCCTGACCGCGCTTTTGTGCGGTGGGCACGCGCTGCTGATCGGCCTGCCGGGCCTGGGGAAGACGCGTTTGGTCGAGACGTTGTCGACCGTCATGGGCCTGCATGGCAACAGAATCCAGTTCACGCCCGACCTAATGCCCGCCGATATTCTCGGCTCCGAGGTGCTGGACACCGCCGAGGATGGCAGCCGCCGGTTCCGCTTCATTCCCGGTCCGATCTTCTGCCAGCTTCTGATGGCCGACGAGATCAACCGCGCCAGCCCCCGCACCCAGTCGGCGCTGTTGCAGGCGATGCAGGAAAAAACGGTCACCGTGGCGGGCGAGAACCGGCCGCTGGGCACGCCGTTTCACGTGCTGGCGACCCAGAACCCGATCGAGCAGGAAGGCACCTATCCCCTGCCAGAGGCACAGCTGGACCGGTTCCTGGTGCAGATCGACGTCGATTATCCCGACCGCGCGACCGAGCGCGAGATTCTGCTTGCCACCACCGGCGCCGAAGAGGCCGAGGCGCATCAGGTGATGACCCAGGCCGATCTGCTGGCCGCTCAGGTGCTGCTGCGGCGGATGCCGGTGGGCGAGTCGGTGGTCGAGATGATCCTCGACCTGGTGCGCGCCTTCCGTCCGGACGAAGCGGGGGTCAGCGACCGGGTGCGCGATACCGTGGCCTGGGGGCCCGGCCCGCGCGCGGCGCAGGCGCTGATGCTGACGGTGCGGGCGCGGGCGCTGCTGCAGGGCCGGCTGGCGCCCAGCCCCGAGGATGTGCTGGACATGGCCCGCCCGGTTCTCAGCCACCGGATGGCGCTGAACTTTGCCGCCCGGGCGCGCGGCGATACCTTGGCCGGCCTGATCGACGAGACCGCCGCCAACCTGACCCGGAACGAGGTCGCCGCGTGAGCGTCGCCCCCGCCCTCAGGCATCGTGCCGAAACCGCCGCCGCCCCGCTGCCGCCCCTGCTGGCGCGGGCCGAGCATCTGGCGGGCACCGTGCTGCTGGGCGATCACGGGCGCCGCCGCGCCGGGCTGGGCGATGATTTCTGGCAATATCGCCCGGCCCAGCCGGGCGACAGCCGCCGCATGATCGACCACCGTCGTTCGGCCCGGGGCGACCTGCAATTTGTTCGCGAGCGCGAATGGCAGATCGCGCAATCGGTGATGCTCTGGGTCGATCAGGGTGCCTCTATGAGCTTCAGTTCGGACAAGCGGACCGAGACCAAGGCCGACCGCGCCCGCCTGCTGGCGCTGGCGGTAGCGATCCTGCTGGTACGGGGCGGCGAGCGGGTCGGGCTGACCGGCACCACACTGCCGCCACGCCGCGGCAATGCCCAGGTGCACCGGCTGGCCGAGGCCTGGTCACGCGATGCCGAGGCCGACTATGCCCCGCCCGAACACCGGGCCATGATCCCGCACGCCCGCGCCCTGTTTGTTTCCGACTTTCTCGGCGACCTCAAAGAGGTCGAGCTGGCCCTGTCCAAGGCCGCCGACCGGGGCGTGCGCGGGGTGCTGATGCAGGTGCTCGACCCCGCCGAGGAAAGCTTTCCCTATCGCGGGCGCACCTTGTTCGAAAGCGTGGGCGGCACGCTGCGTCATGAAACCCTCAAGGCCGGAGAGCTGCGCGAGCGCTACCTCGTCCGGCTGGCCGAACGCCGCGACGCGTTGATGGCGCTTACGCGGGCGACTGGCTGGCAACTGGGCCTGCACCATACCGGCGACAGCGCGCAATCGGCGCTGTTGTGGCTGTGGCGCGCCCTGGACGGGAGAGTGCGATGACGGTTCTGGGCGGCATCGGCTTTACCGCGCCCTGGCTGCTGCTGGCGCTGGTGGCATTGCCGATCCTCTGGCTGATCCTGCGTGCGGTGCCACCGGCACCGATCCGCCGGCTGTTCCCGGCGGTCAGTCTGCTGTTGGGTTTGCGTGACGACGAAAGCGTGTCGGACCGAACGCCCTGGTGGCTGCTCTTGCTGCGGGTTCTGGCGGTGGCGGCGGTGATCCTGGGTCTGGCCGGACCGGTGCTCAACCCCCGGCAACAGGCCGAGGGAGACCAACCCCTGCTTGTTGTGCTGGACGCCAGCTGGGCCGGGGCGGCGCGCTGGACGCAACAGATCGACCTGCTCGAGGCGCGTCTGACCGAAGCAGGTCGGACCAACCGTCCGGTCGCGGTGCTGCGGCTGGGCGCGCCTGAGGATCTGGTGTTTCAATCCGCCGCTGCCTGGCGCAGTCGGCTGCCCGGTCTTTCGCCGATGCCCTGGCAACCGGGTCAGGCCGAACTGGCCGCCGCCGCGCAGGCAGTCGGCGCGCAGGCGGGCGGGTTCGATACGCTCTGGCTCAGCGACGGGCTGGACTATGCGGGGCGGACCGAGTTGCTCGACACGCTGGGCGCGCGCGGCGCGGTCACCGTCTATCAGTCACCCAACCCGGTGCTGGGTCTGCGCCCGGCTACATTCGCCGATGGCGCCGTTCAATTGACGCTGCTGCGTGCCGAACCGGGGCCCGAGCGCATCCAGGCGGTACTGGCGCTGGGTCCTGATCCCGCCGGAACGGTCCGGGTGCTGAACCGCAGCGAGGCGCGCTTTGCCGCAGGTGAAACCGAGGCGCAACTGGCGCTTTCCCTGCCCTCGGAACTGCGGGCCCGCGTCACCCGGTTCGAGCTTGAAGGCCAACGCGCGGCTGGAGCAGTGGCCTTGACCGATGACAGTCTGGCCCGGCACGAGGTCGCGCTATTTGCCGGACGGCAGGATCGCGAGGGGCTGGAACTGCTGTCGCCGCTGCACTACCTGACCCAAGTGCTGGTGCCCAATTCCGATTTCATCGACGGCGCCCTGTTGGATGTGCTGCCCGCCAATCCCGATATCGTTGTACTGGCAGATGTGGTGACACTGGCCACACTGGAACGGAGCGCGCTGACCGAATGGGTTGAACAGGGCGGCATCCTGGTCCGCTTTGCCGGGCCGCGCATGGCGGCCAGCGATATCGGCCGCGACGAGATCGATCCACTTCTGCCGGTCCGCCTGCGCAGCGGTGGCCGTACCGTCGGCGGCGCAATGAGTTGGGGCGAGGCCAAGACGCTGGCTCCGTTTGCCGATACCTCGCCCTTTTACGGGCTGACGATTCCTGGCGATGTCACCGTTTCCACCCAGGTCATGGCACAGCCCGATCCCGATCTGGCCGACCGGGTAATCGCCGCGCTCAGCGATGGCACACCGCTGGTCACCCGCAAGGCGCTGGGGCTGGGACAAGTGGTGCTGTTTCATGTCACCGCGGATGCGGAATGGTCGAGCCTGCCGCTGTCGGGCCTTTATGTCGAGATGCTGGACCGGCTCGCCGTTTCCTCGGCCGCCAAAAGTGCCGATGCAATCAACCTCGAAGGTACGGTCTGGAGCCCGTTGCGGGTGATGGATGGCTTTGGGCAATTGGACGATGCCGGCAACCTGCCCGGCGTGGATGGCACCGCGCTGGCCAGCGCCGCCATCGGGCCAGAGCTGCGCCCTGGCGTCTATGCAAACGAGAGCCGGCGGCTGGCGCGCAACGTATTGGGCGCCGACAGTGTGTTGACCCCGGCGCAATGGCCCGCATCGATTCCGGTGCTGGGGCTGAGCATCGCGGCAGAGAAACCGCTGGGTGGTTGGCTGTTGGCGCTCGCGCTGGTGCTGCTGGCGTTGGATGTCGCGGCCTCGCTGGCACTGTCGGGCCGGCTCGGCCCGCTTGGCCGTGCCGCTGCGCTGCTGGGTTTGCTGCTGCATGCGCCCGGGGCCGAGGCGCAACAGGCCGAGGCCGACCGCTTCGCCCGCGACGCCACCCGCGAGATGGTGCTGGCCCATGTGCTGACCGGCAATCGCACGGTGGACGATCTGGCGCTGGCCGGGCTGCGCGGCCTTTCGGACACGTTATTCTTTCGCACTTCGGTCGAACCCGCAGCCCCGTTCAGCGTCGATCTGGAACGTGACGAGCTGGCTTTTTTCCCGCTGCTCTATTGGCCGGTCACCCCCGATCAGCCGCAGCCGTCGGATGCGGCCTATGCAAGGCTCAACACCTATCTGCGGCTGGGCGGCATGATCCTGTTCGACACCCGCGACGCCGATATCGCCCGCTTTGGCGCTGGCAGCCCGAACGGGCGCAAGCTGCAACAACTGGCGGCGCCTCTGGACATTCCACCGCTGGAGCCGGTGCCGGGCGATCATGTGCTGACCCGCACATTCTACCTGCTTCAGGATTTCCCGGGCCGTCACGCCAGCGCCGATATCTGGGTCGAGGCCGCCCCGCTCGATGCCGAACAGATCGAGGGCATGCCCTTTCGCAATCTCAATGACGGGGTCACCCCGGTGGTGATCGGCGGCAACGATTGGGCCGCCGCCTGGGCGGTCGATGACAATGGCCGCGCCATGCTGCCGGTGGGGCGCGGTTACGGTGGCGAGCGGCAACGCGAGCTTGCCTATCGCTTTGGCGTCAATCTGGTCATGCATGTGCTGACCGGCAATTACAAATCCGATCAGGTCCATGTGCCTGCGCTGCTTGACAGGTTGGGACAATGACCGGAGACCTCCTGCTCGATCCGCTTGTTCCGCTGCCGCTGCTGATCGCGCTGGCTGCCCTTTCGCTGGCGGGTATCGCACTGGCGCTGTGGCGCGGCCTGTCGGGCTGGGCTCTGCGCGGGCTGGCGGCACTGGTGCTGCTGGCCGCGCTCGCCGCCCCGGTCTGGCAGGTCGAGGACCGCGCACCCCTTTCCGACATCGTGCTGATGATCGAGGATCAGAGCGCCAGTCAGGGCCTGTCCGACCGGCCCGACCAGACCACAAGCGCCGCTGATCAACTGGCCGCCAGCATCGAGAGCCGCCCCAATACCGAGCTGCGCCGCATCATAGTTGGCGATGGAGAGGCCGATACCGGCACCCAGCTGATGGCGGCCCTTACCGAGGCGCTAAACGAGGAACCGCGCGCCCGGATCGCAGGTATCCTTGCCCTATCCGACGGGCAGGTGCACGATCTGGACCGCGCCCCCGCACTTCCGGCGCCGATGCATCTGCTGCTATCGGGGCGGGCCACTGACTGGGACCGACGCCTGATCGTGCGCAACGCCCCCGCCTTTGCCATCATCGGCGAGCCGGTCACCTTGAGCCTCAGGATCGAGGATGCCGGTGCAGTGCCCGCCGGTCAGGGCGCGGTTGCAGAGCTTGAGATCTCGGTCGATGGCGGCCCGCCCGAGCGTCTGACGCTGCCCGTAGGCCAGGACCTGGAGTTGCCGGTGACCCTTCCCCATGGTGGGCGCAACGTGGTGCAATTCTCGGTCCCCGTGGCCGAGGGCGAGCTGACCGATCGCAACAACACCGCGCTGATCCAGATGAACGGTGTTCGTGACCGTCTGCGGGTGCTGCTGGTATCGGGTCAGCCGCATCCGGGCGGGCGTACCTGGCGCAACCTGCTCAAATCGGACAGCTCGGTCGATCTGGTGCATTTCACCATCCTGCGCCCGCCCGAGAAACAGGACGGGGTGCCGGTTGACGAGCTTAGCCTGATCGCCTTTCCCACCCGCGAGCTGTTTCTGGAAAAGATCGACGATTTCGACCTGATCATATTTGACCGCTACAAGCGGCGCGGCATCCTGCCGGCGATCTATCTGGACAATGTCGCCAATTACGTGAACCGGGGCGGCGCGGTACTGGTAGCGGCGGGGCCGGATTTCGCCACCGCCGACAGCATCTATCGCACCCCCTTGTCGCCGGTCCTGCCCGCGCGCCCCACCGCTCGGGTGATCGAAGAGGCCTATCGCGCACAGGTTACCGAAGAGGGCGCCCGCCACCCGGTCACCGCCGAGCTGGGCAGTGCCGACGAATGGGGCCGCTGGCTGCGCCAGATCGAGGTCACGCAGGATTCGGGCCATGTGCTGATGAGCGGGGTCGAAGGCCGGCCGCTGCTGGTGCTCGATCGGGTCGGCGAGGGGCGGGTGGCGCTGCTGGCCACCGATCACGCCTGGCTCTGGGGGCGCGGATACGAGGGCGGCGGCCCGCAGCTGGAGCTGCTGCGCCGTCTTGCCCATTGGATGATGAAAGAACCTGAACTTGAGGAAGACGCGCTCTGGGCCGAGGCACAGGGCCAGACCATGCGGATCATCCGGCGGACGCTGGAAACCGAGGTCGGCTCGGTCACCATCACTCGCCCCGATGGCGGTGAGGATGTGCTGCCGATGGAGGAGGTGTCTCCGGGTCGGTTCGAGGCGCTTTATCAGGGGCCCGAGATCGGCCTTTACCGGCTGCGCGAAGGCGATCAGAGCGCGGTCATCGGCCTTGGGCCCGCCGCCCCGCGCGAGTTCGAGGCGACCATCGCCACCGCCGCCCTGATGGAGCCGCTGATCACCCCGCTCAAGAGCGGTATCTTCCGGCTGGAGGAAGGTCTGCCCACCATCCGCAATGTGCGCGAGGGGCGGCCCGCCGCCGGGCGCGGCTGGCTGGGCCTGACACCGCGCGGCGCCTATGAAACCCGCGATGTGCGGCAGACGCCGCTGGCCCCGGCCTGGCTGGTGCTGTTGCTGGCCTCGGGCTTTGTCATCGCGGGATGGTTGCGCGAGGGGCGGCGGTAGTCGTCTTCAATCCAGCCGCAGCTCTGCCCGGCTGGACCGGCCCCGCGCATCCAGCAGGATCAGCGTTGCAAACCCCTTGCCGGGCGAGGGAACATCGAATTCGCGGGCAAAGATGCCTGTGGCCAGCGGCCTGCCATTGGCCAACAGGGTAAAGGGCGCCTGACCCCCACGCAACTTGACCGTGACCGACCCGCCGTCGATGGCCAGCACCGCGCCATCAGGCGGAAACAGAAGTTCGGGCGCATCGGGCTCGACCTCGAACACCGCACCCCTCGGGCGATAGCGTTGCAGTGGCAGAGGCAATTCTGCCGTGGGCAGGATCAGCGTGTCGGGCGGTGGCGGCGGCAGCGGGTCAAAGGCGGGTTTCAGCCGCCCGAACGCCTCGAACAGGACCGGTGCTGCCAGATCGCCGCCAAAGGCGCCCGGCACCGGGGTACCGTCGGCCCGGCCCATCCAGACCCCGATCACATGGGCGCCGTCGAACCCCACCGCCCAGGCATCGCGATGGCCATAAGAAGTGCCGGTCTTATAGGCCAGTACACCACGCCGCGCCCCGGGTGGCGGCGCCAGCCCCGCAAGGATATCGCCCACCTGCCACGCGGCAGACCGGGAAAACAGCCGCCCCGCCGGTTGGGCTGCCTCAACCAGAGCATGGCGCAGCAGCGGCCCCTGCCCGCCCTGCGCCAACCCGGCATAAAGCTGGACCAGATCCTGCAACGTTAGGCCGACCCCGCCCAGCGCAATCGCCAGACCCGGCGTGCCGCCGGGCAGGCGCGGCGTCGCACCGCCCCGCCGCAGCGCCGCCATCAGCCGCGCCGGGCCCAGATCGTCGGTCAGCCGCACCACCGGGATGTTCAGCGACAGCTGCAACGCCTCGCGCACTCGCAACTCTCCGCGGAATTCGCCGTCGAAATTGCGCGGCGCATATCGGCCGAACATCACCGGACTGTCCAGGATCAGCGTTTCAGGATGCGCCAGCCCCTGATCGAAGGCCAGGCCATAGACAAAGGGTTTCAGGGTCGAGCCGGGCGAGCGCAGCGCCCGGGTCATGTCGACAAAACCCTGCCGCTCGGCGCTGTAACCTGCCGAGCCGACCGAGGCGAGAATCTCTCCGCTGCGGTGATCGGCCACCATCAGCGCCGCCGACAAACGCCCTCCGGCCTCCAGCGCCGCCTTGGCCAGCAAGGTTTCGAGCCGCGATTGCAAGCCCACCTCCAGCGTGACGTCGTGGCGCTGCGCCGTCGGATCGGCCGCGCGCAGACGGTCGGCCAGATGCGGCGCCAACAGCGGGAAGGGGTACTGTGCCTGTGGAATTGCTTCGCCCAGCGCAGCCTGCATCGCCTCGCCGCTCAGCACACCCTGCGCCAACATCCGATGCAACACCCGGTCGCGAGCCGCCCGCGCCGCGCGCGGGTGGCGGTCGGGGCGGCGCGCCTCGGGCGCCTGCGGCAGCGCCACCAACAGCGCCGATTGCGCCGGGGTCAGGCGATGCGGCTCCTTGCCGAACCAGGCCAGCGCGGCGGCGCGAACGCCTTCGAGATTGCCGCCATAGGGCGCATGCGTCAGGTAGAGCGCCAGAATCTGCTGCTTGTCCAGCCGCCGCTCCAACGCCAACGCCACCCGGATCTGGCGCAGCTTACCCGCCCAGCGCCCGGTGGGCCCATCCTCGATCAGTCGTGCCACCTGCATCGTCAGGGTCGACCCACCCGAGACGGGGCGGCGATACCACAGCGCTTGCCCGGCGGCGCGCAGCATCGCCAGCGGATCGACCCCGGCATGATCGGCAAAACGCTTGTCTTCGTAGCGGATCAGCATGCGGGTAAAGCCCGAATCCACCGTCCCCGGCGCCAACCGCCAGATGCCGTCCCCCACCTGATAGGCCCGCAGCAAGGCGCCGTTGCGGTCGCGTATCTCGACGCCAGTTTCAGCCAGGACCGGCGGCAGATCTGTTGCGTCGATCCAACGATCTACCCCGTCACGCAGCGCCGCGCCCGCCCACAGGATCAGCGCCAGCGCCGCCAGCCAGCGCGCAGGCCTAGGCATCATCGACCCAACCCTGCCAGAGCCCGGGGTAAAGGGTGGCAAAACCGCTGCCATGCAGGTCGAGATCCGCCGCAAACCCGGCCGAGGCATAATGCACCCGACCATCCGGCAACCGGGTATAGATCTGGTCCAGCCGCGCCACGCAATCCAGATCGGGCATCAGCCAGGCGGCGGCAACGCGCAATTCATCCCCCGCAAAGACCCCCAGCCGCCGTATCGGCATCAGGTTGGTGGCGGGGGTAAAGCTGAGGTCGAGATCGGTGCAATCTTCGGTTCCCGGTTGCAGCACATCGTCCATCCGCCAGCCCCGCGGCGTTGCCTCGATCCGCATCGACAGGGGGCGCCCGCCGCGCTCTCCGGCCACATCCGCCGACAGGCTGCGCCAGTCGGGCGCGCAGCGGATGTCATAGCTGAGCGTAGTGTCGCAATCCCCGTCGCGCCAATGGGCATGGCCCACCATGATCCAGCCCTGAGCCACCCGCGACAGGGTGCAGCGGTCGGACCCTTCGCCATCCAGCCGCCGCCAATGGGCGGTGGCAATGGCCTTGCGCCCGCTCATTGCCCGACACGGATGCGGCCCGTGTCGGTGCGGGCGCGATAGCGGGGGCGGTACATGTCCTCGACCGAGGCCGCCGGGTGATGGAACTCACCCGGGCTGACCGCGCGGGTGACATAGGCAAGCGTGACGGGCCGGGTGCCGGTCAGATCGATGGCCGCGAGGAAGCGGTCGCTGCGGAACTCGGTATGGGTGGCCTCGTCCAGCGACAGCCAGTCTAGCGCCCGCACATCGCCTGAGCGCAACAGCGAGGGGTTGTCGATCTCGAACCCTGCGGGCAGCGGATCGTTCACCATCAGCCGCCCGCCCGAGGCCTCGAACGGGGTCACGGTCAGCACCGTCACGAACCGTTCGCCAATGGCGAAAGCGTCACGGTAGATGGGCGCCCCGTCCATCGTGTAGCGAGCGCGAGTGATGGTATAGCCGGTGCCACCAGCGGGCGGCGGCACCTCGGGCACACCCAGCATGGTCAGGGTGATATCGGTGACGCCACCATCGACGGCGGTGATGTTGAGCACCTCGTCGCTGGTCCCTGCAAGCACCTGCACAAAGGGCCCATCCACCGCCGCGCCATTCACCCGCAGGCCCGATTGCTCAGGCTGCTTGACCAAGGCCTGTGCTGCAAGCAGGCTCCAGGCCGCCTCCTGGGTCGACATCTCACCCGCGGGCTGGCTGATGCGGCTGATCAGGGAATCCCGGTCGATCACCGCGCTGCCCGCCTCGGCGGCCAGCGTCAACAAGCCCGCCGCATCCCGCAGGCTGGTGCCGTAATCGGCCCGCCAGACGGGTGTCTCGGACCGCTGCCCCGCGACCATGCGCGCGGCACGGGCAAACATCGCGTCGGCCCGCGTCTGGTCGCCATACATGGCCAGCGCCGATCCCAGCTGTGCCGCGCCCAGCGGCGTGGTAAAGGCATCCGACTTGACGTCGGCGTAGTAGCGCAGGTCACCCATCGCCGCCGCGCCCTCGCGCGCCAGCACCATCAGGGCATAGGCGATATCCTCGCCCCCTTCGTCGAAATCGGGGGCATAGTTCAACCGATTGCGCAGGTTGTCCATCGCCATGGCAAAGGCGCGGTCCGGCACTGAATAGCCCTCGGCCCGGGCCCGGCTCAGAAAGTCCGAGGCATAGGCGTCGAGCCAGAAATCACCGCTCTCGGCACGCCACAGGCCAAAGGCGCCATTGGCGCTTTGCCGGGTCAGGATGCGCCGGATCGCGGCGTCGATCCGCTCAGCCACCTGCGGTCCGGTGCCCAGCCCCGCTGCCTGCGCCACCGCCCCAAGGTATAGCAGCGGCATCGCCTGCGAGGTCACCTGTTCCGTGCAGCCATAGGGATAGCGGTCCAGCATCCCCAACAGGCCCGGCGCATCGAAACGCGCCAGCGGACCGGCCGACAGGATGGCCCGCGCCGATCCGGGCCTGAGCCCGGTGAAGACATCGCGAGAGAACAGGAAACTGTCGCCCGCCCCCAGCGCAAAGCGCCGGGTCTGGGCCACCACCGGATCATTGGCACGCACCGGCAGTCTCAACACCTGGCGCAGCTCTTGCCCGCCCGGCGTCACCAATTCGACCGTCAAAACCGGATCGCCCAGCGCGGTGGCGGTGACCGGCACCTCGAACACGGCCTTGCCCCCCTCGGTCAGCGTGAACAGGTCGGGTGCGGCGCCCAATTGCAGGCCCGGGGCGCTGGCCAGTTTCAACGCCATCTCGCCCGGCGGGCCATCGGCATGCACCACCTCCAGCCGCACCCGGCTGCTGTCGCCGGGCGCAAGGAAGCGCGGCACCGTCGCCGTCACCACCACCGGATCACGCACGATCATGTCCCGCTCGGCCTGTCCCACAGCGCGGTCGGACCAGGCCACCGCCATCAGCCGCACGGTCCCGTTGAAGGCAGGCAAGGGTATATCGACCGAAACGCCGCCATCGGCATCCACCTGCACCGGGCCACTGAACACGGCCATCAGGTCCTGGGTCGGCGGCGGCGATTGCAACCGCAAGCCATTTTCGGCATCCCCGCCCGAGCGGACGGTGCCCATAGCGCCGTTCATGCCGTCTATCAGCCGGCCATAGACATCGCGCATCTCGACACCCAGTCGGCGCTGGCCGAAATAGTGGCCCTGCGGATCGGGGCTCTCGAAGCCGGTGAGGTTCAGAATGCCCAGATCGACCGCCGCCAGCGTCAGCCAGACCTCGTCACCCGCCTGCGCGCCCGCAACCGTCAGGCGCACGGGCTGGGTGGCGCGCGGTCGCGCCACCTCGGGTGCGTCGATCGCAACCGTCAGCGCCTTGCCCACCGGTTCCACCGTTGCATGGGCCAGACCCAGTGCACGCGCCGGGTTCTGCCCGGCGGCCACGTCCATCGGCCGGATCACGGTGGCGGTGACATAGGCGCCGGTGCCCCACTCCTCGGTCACGGTCAACGGGATCACGCTTTCGCCCGCCGCCACCTCGACCGCCTGCCGTGCAATCACCCGGTCCGAGAGCACCGTGACCAGCGCGGTGCCCGCCATGCGCGGCACGATCCGCAGCCGCGCGGTGTCGCCCGGGCGATAGCTGTCCTTGTCCAGCGAAAGCTCCAGCCGGTCGGGCGACGCCGCCGCATCGGCGGCCTGATACCAGCCGGCATAGAAATCGGTGGACGCGGCGACATAGGCGCCATCCAGCCGCTCGACCAGCAATTCGTATTCACCCCATTCCACCGGCTGCGACAGGGATAACGGATCGCTGCCCAGATCGGCCTCGCCCGTGGCGATGCGGGTGCGGCGGGTCACCGGCTCCCAGTTCCAGTTGCCGTAAAGCTGGTACCACTGATACCGCGTCTCGACCCGGTTCAGCGTCCATTTCACCCGCATCAGCTGGGGCGTCAGCTCCGGGGTCAGGCCAATCACCTGGAACCCGGCCTCGGTACCCTCGCTCACCACATCCTCGAACAGCGGCTTGATGCCGATAACGGGGGTGGCCGGCGAGACCGGCACCGAGATCCGGCGTTCGACCGGTCGGGCGGCACCATCGGCCAGCCGCGCCGTCACCACCGCCTCGAGCGGTTTACCCTCGGCGTCGATCTGCGGGATCTCGACCGCCAGCCGGGCATTGCCCGCCGCATCGGTGCGGGCATCGCCGAAATGGCTGGTGCGGGTCTGAAGCCCGGCGTCATGGCGGCCAAACCGGTATCCGGGCCAGCCCGCGATCTGGTCGACGGCGCGCAGTTGCACCTGCCCCTCGATGCTCAGATCGGCGCCCGGCGCCCCGAACAGGTAACGCGCCTCGATGCTCAGCGGCGGGCTGTCGCCGGGCAGGATTGGCGCATCGGGCAGCGCCAGGTCAAAATCGATCCGCTCAGGCAAAAAATCCTCGACCAGCAGGGTCTGGCTGGCCAGCGCGGGTCCATCGGGATCGGTCTTGATCTCGATCCGCCAGGTGCCGCGCGGGGCGCTGGCACCGGTGGTCAGGGCAAAGACATGCCCCCCCGCCACACCGCCATCCGAGACCTTGCGGCCATATTCCACCCCGTCGGGCCGGGTGAGGATCGCGGTGAGCGGCAGACCGTCGATGGCACGCGCGGTGCCATCGCGGCTGAGCGCTGTCGCATGAATGGTCTCGCCCGCGCGATAGGCGCCCCGGTCGGTGGTCAGGAACACATCGACGGGGCCCGCGGGCTTGCGTCCCTCGACGCCCCGGTCGGACAGGTCAAAGGCCGGGTCGATCAGCGACAGGAAACCCAGATCGGTGTCCCCCGCCGCCGCCAGGATCAACGCTGGCGCCGCCGCGCCCGTGCCCCGCGTCAGCCCCGGTTCGAACCGCGCAAGACCCTGCGCATCGGTCTGGACCCGGCCCAGCACCGCATTGGCGCGCGAGATCAGTGTCAATTCGACCGCTGCGCGCGGCGCCGCGTCGGAAAGACCGCGCACCGTCACATGCAACCCGTCATTGCCCGAGATCGAGGACAGCCCCAGATCGGACAGCACGAACCATTGGGTCGCACCGGGATTGTCATAGGGGTCGGCACCCGGCACCCGCGCCGTCAGCGTATAGATGCCGGCAGGCTGGCCCGAGATCGCCTCGGCCAGCGGCAGGCGGGTGGTCATGTCGCGGTTGAGCGTGCTGGCCACTTCGGCACTGCCGATCCAGACCTCTTGCGCGATATCCGCGGCGAAATACTCGTCCTCCCAATAGGACAGCGGGCGGGCGAAATACCCCTCCTGCACCGCGCGCAGCAGGTTGCGGTCGCTGACCCGCCGCAAAATCAGGTCGAGGGTGGTGGCGTTCACCGTCTCGACCGGAACGGCGGCATCCGCCGATTTCGGCAGCACATAGGACCGGCCCGGAAAGCGGACCGCCGGGCTGCGGTCGCGCACGTAATGGGTCAGCGTCACGTCCTTCCAGAGCGCCTCACCGGATCCGGCAGGCAGCCCCTCGCGCAGGGTGATGCGATAGCGTTTGCCATGTTCGACCCCATCGAGGCACAGCTGGTTTCCATCGGCCTGCACCACCAGGTCCCCTTCGGGCGAGTGCACGAAAGGCTCGTAATCGACCCCGCTGCGCGCCAGCGGGTCCGAGAACTGGGCACAGATGCGCGGCTGGGCACTGTCGCTTTCGACCGTAGTCTCGATCACGCGGAACCCGTATTTGCCAATTGCCGTATCCAGAGCCGCCAGCACGTCCTCGCGCGGCTGGATGGTGCTGGCCAACCGCAGCACCGGCACCATGTCACGGCCACGCCCGTCCCGTTCAAGCGCCTGCGCGAGCAGGTACAGCGCCGAAACTTCGGCCCCCGGACCCTGGGCCCGCAAATAGGCATTGAGCGCGGCGGAGGTGGCGCGGCGCGCATGGTCGCGTTTCACGCTGCTGTCATCGCTGCGCACGCTCAGCAGCAGGCGGGCGTATTCCGCCCACAGATCGGCACGATCCGACAGCGACACCGCCAGCCCGGCCCAACCCGCGGCCTGTGCCCCCGCACCCGCATTGCGCATCGCGGCGATGACCTGGTCCAGCTCCATCCCGCCCGCGGCATGGCGCAGCCCAAGATCACGCGCCTGCGCGACAGCGCGGGTCAGGTCGCGGTCCGGCAGAAAGTCCAGTCGCACCGCCTGTTGCCGCGCCCGGTCACGCACAGCCGCCGAGCTGGGCAGTTTCACCGCCGAAAGCGCCCCCTGATACGGCGTCTGTTCGCTGACACCTCTTTTGGGGAAACAGGCGTTCGAACGCGCGTTGAAGGTGAAGGCGTTGCAGGCATTGTTTGCCGAACAGGCACGAATGCAGGATTGCAGATCGGTGTCGAACAGGGCGTCCAGATCCTCGCCATAGAAATCCATGTCACGGGTAGCGAGATAACGAAAACCGGGCGCGGCCTCTTGCGCCGAGGCTCCGGTCAGCCCGAAAAAAGCAAACTGAAGAGAAAGAACTGCAAGAAATCCAAAACGCCGCATGCCGACCTCCTGTTTGGGTCAAGGGTCGCATGGGCGCCTGACCCATTGCAAGGATTCAGGCTTGACGGGCTTAAGCTCTTTTTCACCGATCTGCCGGATGCTGACGCCACTGAGCGTTGGGGACTGTTACGAATGAGCCTGGTAAACAAGCTTGCCGAAGAGCGGCGCGCGCGTTTGGCCGCGGAAAGACTGTTGGAACTGAAACAGGCCGAACTGTCGGCGGCAAACCGCAAGCTGGGGCGCCAT
Source organism: Ruegeria sp. YKSD163 (assembly GCF_059612905.1). Taxonomy (NCBI): domain Bacteria; kingdom Pseudomonadati; phylum Pseudomonadota; class Alphaproteobacteria; order Rhodobacterales; family Roseobacteraceae; genus Ruegeria; species Ruegeria sp. YKSD163. The sequence goes on along the minus strand of NZ_JBXWRM010000009.1, from coordinate 160,209 downwards.
GCATTGGCGCTGACCAAGCAGATTGGCGAGAAACAGGCCGAGGTGGCCACCGTCCGTGACGAGAACGAAAAGGTCAAATCTGACCTGACCGTCGCCAACGCCAAGATCGAGGTGGCCGAACGCCGGCTGTGGCACTCGATCCAGACCATTCAGGACGGCTTCGCTTTCTTCGATGCCGACAGCAAGCTGATCGGCGCCAATACTGCCTATCTCAACGTCTTTGACGGGCTGGACGAGGTGGCGCCCGGTATCTCGTACATGCGTATCCTGCAACTGATGACCGAGGAAGGCATCATCGACACCGGTGAACTGGCCGCCGATGAATGGCGGCAGATGATGCATGACCGCTGGATCGCCCCCACCCCCGAACCGGTGGTGATCCGCCTGTGGAACGACCAGTATGTCAAGATGATCGACCAGCGCGGCCACGGCGGCGACGTGGTCAGCCTGGCGCTCAACATCACCTCGACCGTGCGCTACGAGGCCGAACTGCGCGCAGCCCGTGAGCGGGCCGAGGCCGCGAACCGTGCCAAATCGGCCTTTCTCGCCAATATGAGCCATGAGATTCGGACGCCGATGAATGGTGTTGTCGGGATGGCCGAACTGCTCTGCGACACCGCACTGGACGAGGAACAGCAGCTTTATGCCAGTACCATCAAGAATTCGGGCGAGGCGCTGCTGGTGATCATCAACGACGTTCTCGATTACTCCAAGATCGAGGCCGACAAGATGGTGCTGCATCCCGAACCGTTCGACCTGGAACGCTGCATTCACGAGGTCGCGATGCTGATGCAGCCCATCGTGCGCGACAAGGGGCTGACGCTGCTGGTGGATTACGATCTGTTCCTGCCCACCTTGTTTGTCGGAGATCCTGGTCGGATGCGGCAGGTTCTGACCAATCTTTTGGGCAATGCGGTCAAGTTCACCGCCAAGGGTCATATCCTGATCCGCGTCACCGGCGTGCCCGATCCTGCCACCGGCCGCTGCGCCATCCACGTGGCGATCGAGGATACCGGGATCGGCATCCCCAGGGAAAAGCTGGCGCATATCTTTGGCGAGTTCAATCAGGTCGAGAACGAGCGCAACCGGCAATTCGACGGCACCGGGCTGGGCCTGGCGATCTCGCAGCGACTGATCCAGATGATGGGCGGCACCGTCTGGGTCGAAAGCGAAGAGGGGCGAGGATCCTGTTTCGGCTTCCGCGTCACCCTGCCAATGAGCGAGGAACCGCAGCCGGTACTACCTAACCTGCCGGTCCGCCTGCGGCATGTGCTGATCGTCGACGACCTGTCGGTGAACCGCGCAATCCTGGACAAGCAGCTGGCCCAGTTGGGCGTGCAAGTGACCTGCTGCGCCTCGGGGGTCGAAGCACTGGAACGGATGAGTGACTGCGTCGATCTGGTGCTCAGCGATCACAACATGCCCGAGATGGACGGCTTGGAACTGGCCGAAACGCTGCGTGGCGCGGGCTGGACCGAGGTGCCGATCTTCTTGCTGTCCTCTAATCCGGGAGTGGCCCATGCCGATCCGGCCAAACGCCATGTGCAGGGCATTCTGCAAAAACCGATCCCGCGGGCCGAACTGTTTGCGCGATTGTCGGACATGGGTACCGGTGTTGCGCCCGTGGCAGAGCACGCCCCCATTAGCGAAGCCCCACCCAGGACAGAGCTGGACAAACCCGCAGAACCCGCCGCGCGCCGCCAAATGCGGGTACTGGCCGCCGAGGACAACCGAACCAACCAATTGGTGTTCCGCAAAATGGTCAAGACGCTCGATATCGACCTGCGTTTCGCCAATAACGGGCTGGAGGCCGTAGAGCTCTGGCAGGAGTTCCAGCCGGATCTGATTTTCATGGACATTTCTATGCCCAAGATGGACGGGAAACAGGCGACCGGGGAAATCCGAAGACAAGAAACCGGAACCGGGCGCCATGTGCCCATTGTCGCGCTGACCGCGCATGCGATGGCTGGCGATGCCGAGGGGATACTGGCCGCCGGGCTGGATCAGTACCTGACCAAGCCACTGCGCAAGGCGCTCATCCACCAGCACATCGCGCAAGCCTGTCCGGCGGACGCGCTCCCGATTACACCGGAAGGCGGGGATTGACCTCGGACGCACTCAAGCCTTGGCCGAGATGATCAGATCGGGCCCAAAGATGGTGTCAGCATGGTGATGCAAGTAGATTTTGAGCCATGGCGTGAACCGCTCGGGGTAACGTCGCACTTCCGCCAAAAGGTCGTGATAGCCGATCCAGCGGATCTCCATCACCTCTTCGGGGTTCGGCACCACGTCGAGCGGTCCGCGCACATGGGCCAGGAAAACATCCACCACCTCGTTCTCGACCATGCCGTTGCCGACATCCGCATGGTATTCCAGCCGGTGGCGGTATTCCGGATAGAGACCGCTGATCCCCAGTTCCTCGCGCAGGCGCCGCACCGCGCAGGTCGAGGCGCTCTCGTCCCAGTCGGGATGGGTGCAGCAGGTATTCGCCCACAGTCCCGGCGTGTGGTACTTGCCCAGCGCCCGGCGCTGGATCAGGATATCCATGCCGCGCACGACAAAGACTGAAACCGCCTTGTGTTTCAGACCCTTCTCATGTGCTTCCAGCTTGTCCACCGGAACAAGCGTATCGTCGACCCAAGCCGGAATCAGGATGCCCATACCATCCTCATGTCGTGTTCTCCCGTGACCGCGGCGCCAAGGGGCGGCCGCCCTGCCGGTCTCATGCCGACTTGCCGGACAAACCTGTGCGCGTTTCTCCCGGCGATCAAGCGTGTAAAAGGCCGCAGTTTGCACTGCGGCCTTGCTGGCACTTACGTACCAGGTTTCGGGATTTATTCCGCGGCGACGCTTTGCAGATAGGCAAACACGTCCTCGCCACCGGATTTCAGCTTGAAGGTCATCTTCGACTTGGCCGCCGTTTCACCCAGATAGGTGTTCAGGAAACCTTTGGGGTCCTGGGTAAAGGCGACAAAGCTTTCCTCGTCCCAGACAAGACCCTTTTCACCGGCTGCAACCAGGCTATCACCGTATTTGTAGCCCTCATAGCTGGCTGCGGCCCGGCCCACGACGCCATACAGGTTCGGCCCGGTCTTGCCCCCCTTGACGATGGTTTCGCCCGCGGGGGTTTCGATCATGTGGCAGGACTTGCACTTGTTGAAACCCTTCTCACCCTTGGCGGCATCGCCCTCGGCAAGGGCGGGAACGGCAAGAACGCAGGCAAACGCGGCGGCGACAAATCGGTTCATGTTGGGAACTCCACAGATTTTTGGCTGACCCAAATGAGAAGACAGAGCGCGCCGGAGTCAACACCACCATCGTCGGATTCAGGCACTGTGTCGCACCTTCTCACGCGCTTGTCAGCAAGATCACGCCTGATGCCAGCAGGGCAGCAGGTCACCCGGCGCCGGACGTGCCAGATAGATGGCGCGGGCAATGGCGCGGGCAAGGCACAACGCGGCGGCATGGCCCAATAGGGTCAGATCACGCTCGGGCGCGGCCATCGGGCGGGCGCCGGTCGAGACCGAGAAAACCAGATCTCCATCGCCCGGTGAATGGGCTGGAACCGTGGCCCGGGCGATGCCGTCATGGGCGGCGACCGCCATGCGCTGGCACTGCGCCTTGGTCAAGTCGGCATCGGTTGCAACGATGGCAATGGTGGTATTGGCCCGGTCCTGCGCCTGGGCGGCCATGGTCCTCATCTTGCGGCTCTCGAGCTGCCGACCCAACCCGCAACTGGGGTCGGGACCCAGCCCGCCGAACTCGCCATCAATCTCGAACGGAGCGGCCCAGAAATGACGGTCACCGGGGGTGGTGACGCTGCCCATCGGATTGGCGGCAACCAGCGCGCCCACCGTGGTTCCGTCGGGCAGCACCAGCGAGGCCGAGCCAAGCCCCCCTTTGAGCATCGCGGTCAGCGCCCCGGTACCGGCCCCAGCGGTACCAAGCGCGAAATCCTCGCCCACCGCGCCAAACGCGGCGCGACCCAGCGCGCGATAAGGGTTGTCGACCCATTCCTTGTCCCCGCCATTGAGCAGGTCAAAGATGATCGCGCCCGGCACGATGGGAATGACTGCATCGGCAATGCGATAGCCGCGCCCGGCGGCGCGCAGCGCATCGGACACGCCCGAACAGGCATCCAGCCCATAGGCAGACCCGCCGGAGAGCACCAGAGCGTCGATCCGTGCCACCGATTTGTCGGGTGCCAGCAGATCGGTCTCACGCGTACCGGGCGCCCCGCCCATCACATGGACCGAGGCCATGAACGGCGCGTCGGCAGTCAGCACGGTGGCACCGGATTTCAACGCATCGTCCTGCGCATTGCCGACCATCAGGCCGGGCACATCGGTGATCAGGTTGCGGGGGCCGGGAACCATGGCTTGCCTTTCCTCAGAGGCGGCGCTCAGATGCAGCGGCCGCCATCCACCTCCATCGCGACGCCGGTGATCATCGAGGCCTCGTCCGAACACAGGAAACAGGCGGCATTGCCCATGTCCTGCGGGGTCGAGAACCGACCCAGCGGGATGGTGGACAGGAACTTGGCCCGCATTTCGGGCGTGTCCTCGCCCATGAAGGATTTCAACAGCGGGGTCTCGCCCGCCACGGGGTTGAGCGCGTTGACCCGCACGCCATCGGGCGCAAGCTCTACCGCCATGGTGCGGGTCGCGGTGATCATCCAACCCTTGGATGCATTGTACCAGTTCAGCCGGGGGCGCGGAGAAACGCCGGCGGTCGAGGCGACATTCAGGATCGCGCCCTTTCCGCGTTCCTTCATATGCGGCACCAGCGCCCGAGCGGTCAGATAAACCGACTTCATGTTGACGCGAAAGACACGATCGAAATCCGCCTCGCTGACATCCTCCAACGCGGTGGGCAGGTGAGTGACACCGGCATTGTTGACCAGAATATCCACATGCCCGAACCTGCGCAGCGCCGCCGCCGCCATCGCATCGACCGAGTTACCGTCCGAGACATCAACCTGATGGGCAAAGGCATCGCCATCCATCTGCGCGGCGGTCTCGCGCGCGGTGTCAAGGTTGATATCCGCCACCATGACGCGGGCGCCTTCGGACACGAATTTCGCCACGATCCCCGCGCCAAACCCTTGCGCGCCACCGGTGACGATAGCTGTTTTTCCGTCCAGTCTCATATGGTTCACTCCCTCTGGACCCGAGATTAGCAGCGGCGCGCAGAGACGCCAGTCTATTCGTCGCCAATCTTGCCGCGCAGGGCCTTGACCTCGCCGCGCGCCTTCTTGGCATCCAACCGGCGCCGGACCGAGCCGCGCGTGGGCTTGGTCGCGATGCGGCGTTTGGGGGCCACCAGCGCACGGGCGATCAGCTCGACCAGCCGGGCGCGGACGATCTCGCGGTTGCGGGCCTGGCTACGGGTTTCGTCGCATTGCAGGACGATAGCCCCCTCGCTGGTCCAACGCCGTCCTGCCAACCGTTTCAGCCGCGCTTTGACCGGTGCGGGCAAGGAGGGCGAGCGCGCCGCCTCGAACCGCAATTCGACGGCCGAGGACACCTTGTTCACATTCTGCCCGCCCGGCCCCGAGGCGCGCATGAAGCTCTCGCTCAACTCCCAGTCCTGGATCACGATATCGTCGGTCACATACAGCATGGCGGCACCTTAGCGGGCCTCGCGGGTATGAAAAAGGCCGCCCATCGGGCGGCCTTTCGAAAGTTCAGGAAGCTGTGCCAGTGGGCCAACAGGCTCGACCGGGGCGGGTACCCGCCAAGGACTGCCTTGACCGGCGCCTGCCCCTAGGTTCCGGCACCTCTTACCAATCCCTTTCTCGACACTGGACCACCTCCTTTGCTTTGCTGTTGAACTCATCTTAAGCCTGCCACAGGAAGTGATTTGCGCCAAATGAAATCTTCAGGCGGCGACGCGAGAGGGGGCAAGTCGTTGAACGATAACGCGGAACGGGATCAGCGCGATCAGGGCAAGTGAGAGTTTGACCAGCCAGTCGGCAAAGGCCAGCGTGACCCACAGCGGCATCGGCGCGCCCTGGTTCATGAAGGGCACCGCCTCCCACGCCCAGTTGACAGCGGCGTCGGCATCCGGGCCAAACAGGGTGATGCTGGCCGAAAAGGCGATGGTAAAGAACAGTGCGGTGTCCAGCGCCGAGCCGATCAGGGTCGACACCAGCGGCGCCCGCCACCAGCGCCCGCCCCGGAACCGGTTGAACACCGCCACATCGGTCAGTTGCGCGATCAGGAACGCGGTGCCCGAGGCGACCGCGATCCGCAGCGGCACGGCGGCATAGGTATAGCCGTCGCCTTGCAGCATGATCTGGCTGCCGATCAGCGAACAGATCACCCCGGTCACAAACCCGGCAAACACCACGCGCCGCGCGGCCTCGGTTCCATAGACGCGGTTCATCACATCGGTGACCAGAAAGGCCAACGGATAGGTGAAGGCGCCCCATGTCAACAATCCGTCGAGGATCAGGAACTGGACGAGGATGTTCGACGCCACCACGATGGCGGCCATGGCAAGAATGCCGGGAAGGAATGAGCGGGTCATGTTTCGGGGTCCGTTTTGACAAGGGTGCGGCGACTTGGTCCGCCTGTGTCGCGGACAAGCCGGGCGTTTAGCCCGCAACACCCCGTCCTGTCAATCCGGCAGCAGGTATTCGACCAACTCGGTCCGTTGCAGCACCAGAAAGTTGTCATCCGACACCATCGTGGCCCGCAATCGCCCTTGCCCGTCGCGCCAGACCGACAGGCCCTCAAGATTGTCATGGCTGGAAATGCGGCTTTGAAACAGGGTCTCTTCGCCAGAGACCCCATTAGCAGTCATGTTCCAACGGCGCAGGCGCGAGCGGAACCCGATGGCGCCGGTATCGCGCTCCAGCACATAAAACCGTCCGTCGGGTCCGAAATCGGCCGCGACGGGCAGGAAGTCGCCACGCTGCTCCAGGTGAAACGCCGTGCTCCAGGCCCGCCCGTCCCAGCGATAGACGGGGATCGAGCCATCACCGGCGCGGCTGCTTTCAGGCAGGGTATAGAGCCGCCCGCGCGCGTCCATCGCCAACCCCTCGAAGGCACCGTTGCGGGCCATGTAGCGAAACGCGTCCGGGCGCGGCAGAACCTCGGCCGGGCCATCGAGGCGCGTGTATCGCGCCACGCGCGCCACGCCCTCGAACGAGATGTAGATCACCCCATCCGACCCGACCACCAACCCCTCGCTGTCGCCGACCCGGCCCTTGAGCACCTTGTTCTTGCTCGATCTGACCTTGTGGACAGTACCGATCTCGACGCCTGTGATCTGGTCGCCGTCGCGCCGCAACCGCGCGGTCAGGATCGTGGCACGGTCGGACAGTACGGTCATGCCCATGCCGTCCGGCGTCATCTCGATGGCCGAAAAGCCGCCGAACCAAGGCTGCGAACCGCGCCAGGTGAAACTGCCCAGATGCTGTGCCTCGCCCCGGTCCACGGCCAGGCCGGGACCGGACAGCACCAGCGCCGCCGCTATTGCGAGCGCAAGACGGAGGCGCATTGCTTCGGCAGGTCGGCCAGCACGTATTCACGGCGTTTCTTGGGCGGTGGCGCATTGGGGTCGCGCGGCTTCGGGGGCGGCGGGTTCAGGATGTTGTTCACCCATTCCTGCGCCTCGGCACAGCCATCCCCCTGCGGCGGCGGGGTCTGGTCGACACAGCCGCGCGACCCGCGCGGACAACTTAGTCGAACGTGGAAATGATAGTGATGCCCCCACCAGGGCCGGATCTTGCGCAGATAAGAGCGGTCGCCCTTTTCGTTGTTGCACATCCAGACCTTGGCGCCGGGAAAGACAAAGATGCGCGCCACCCGTTTGTCGCGCGCCGCCTCGCGCATGATCGCATGATGCTGGCGGGTCCAGCTGTCGTTGACATAGGCCCCCTTGGCCCGGCGCAGCGAGATCGACGAGATGTTTTCGCGGTGCTGACCCGATAGACGCAGATTGTTGGCCTGCAACATCCAGATGTCGATATCCAGCCCCAGCTGGTGGCTGCGATGCCCGGTCAGCATCGGCCCACCGCGCGGCTGGCTGATATCGCCGATGTAAAGCCCGCTCCAGCCTTTCTGCCGGGCGGCAAAACCGCTCAGGTCACGGATGAAGTCGATGGTCTCGGGCTGGCCCCAGTTGCGGTTGCGGCTCAGCCGCATCGCCTGCCAGGTCGGGCCGGTCTCGGGCAATTGCTCCAGCCCGGCCGCGCAACCCTTGGCATAGCTGCCATAGGCGGCGGGTTTCTGCCGAGAGGCCTGCTTTTGAGCCCCGAAAAGCTCTTTGGCCAATGGCTCGGCCTGCGCCGGAGCGGCACCCAGCACCGGACTCAGCATCAATAGAAAAACGGCAATGATCTGAATAAACACTATTTCTGGTCCCCTTTTGGATTCACCCAAATCAACAGGATCAGTCCCAGAATAAACAAGCCGACGACCGGTGAAACCCCCAAGCGCGCGGACCCGGTTGCCGCCGTGGCCGCTCCGATCAATGCGGGCGCAAGAAACGCGGTCGCGCGCCCCGACAGACCGTAAAGACCAAAGCTTTCGGTTGGGGTCGCAGGATCGGTATGGCGCACCATCATCGACCGGCTGGCCGCCTGCACGATGCCACCGAACCCGCCGATCAGCACGCCGCAAAAGAAGAAGACGAAATCGGGCAGGCTCGAGCCTTCGGCCAGCGGGATGCCGAATATCTGGGTCCGGTCCATGCCAACGATGGTGGCGCAGACCAGGATCAGCACCAGGATCGAGCCGACGATGACCGGCTTGGGCCCCAGCCTGCGATCGGCCAGCCCTCCCAGCCAGCTGAACGCCGCCGCTGAGATCGCCGCGATGATGCCAAATACGCCGATCATCGTGATCTCCCAACCCAGCACCAACCGGGCATAGACCCCGCCAAAGCCATAGAGCCCGTTGAGCGCGTCGCGATAGAACATCGACGAGGCCAGATAGCTGGCCAGGCTGCCACGGTGGCGCAGGTTCTTGACCGATTGCACCACCAGCGCCACCGCCTCGCCGAAACTGCCGCGCCGCCCGCTGCCGGCGGGTTCGCGCACCCAGAGGAAATAGGGGATCATGAAGATCACGAACCAGAGCGCGGTGAACGGGCCGACGGCGCGGGTTCCCTCGCGGGTCGCGGGATCTAGCCCCAGCACCGGGTCAAGGCCGATCAGCGTCTTGCCATTGCCCTGCTCAACAAAGAGAAGCAACATGATGAACAGCGCCACCACGCCGCCGAGATAGCCAAAGGCGAAACCCGAGCCTGAGATCTGGCCCACTTCCTCTTTGGTGCCAAGCGAGGGGAGCTGCGCGTTGATGAAGATCAGCGCATATTCGGCGCCGATGAAACCGATGCCGAAACTGGCCATCATCCACCAAAGGTTGCCGCCAGTCGGATCCATGTACCACAGGCCCCAGGCGCCGACGACATACATGCCGCAGAAGAGCGTGATCCAGGTCATGCGGCGGCCCGAGATATCGGCCATCGCCCCCAGAAAGGGTGCGCCGAAGCCGATGATCAGCCCTGTGATGGTCAGACATTGCGACCAGACCACCTGTGCCTGCGCCTTGGCAGCCTCGTCCGCCAAACCTTGGCCCATGAAATAGTCCGCGGCCACCGCGGCGAAGAACGGGCTGAACACGAAGGTCACAAGAAGCGTGTGATAGGGTTGGCTGGCCCAGTCGAAGAAATACCAACCCCAGATCCGCTTGCGCGCCGAGATATCCGCCATGCCTGTCCCCGTTCAAATTGTTTGTGTATTTGCTTCGGTTATGAAGGCTGGCTCGGGGGCGAGGCAAGTCTTTCCTGTGCGGGCCCCGCTTGAGCCCTTGCGTCTTTGCCCTGCTGCTCTTAGGTCTGTTCGCGGTTCGTGCGCGAGGAGGCCCCATGCAGTCGCTGTTTCAAATCCTGATGCTGATCCTGGATGTGGTCTGGTTCTTCATCCTGGCGCATGTGATCATGAGCTGGCTGATCAACTTCCAGGTGTTGAACATGCGCCAGCAGCTGGTGGCGCAAATCTGGTACGGGCTGAACCGGGTGTTGGAGCCGATCTATGGCCCGATCCGCCGGATCCTGCCACCGATGGGCGGGCTGGACCTGACCCCGCTGGTGGTGCTGCTGGCAATCATGGCGCTGCGCATCGTGCTGTTCAACAACGCGGCGCTGTTCTATTGAGTGCGGTGAGGGGGCGCCGCCCCCTCTTGGCCTGACGGCCAATTCACCCCCGAGGTATTTTCGAACAGAAGAAGACCGGCGCCGGTGCTCTTGTTCCCGGCGCTTTTGCGCGTGTAAGGTGGTCCCAAAGAGCAAAGCGCAAAAATCAGGACAGGCCACCCCAAAGATGTTCGACGCCGCACCGCTGTTGCGAGATGTGTTTGGATTCGACGCCTTCCGCCCCGGGCAGGAGGAAATAGCGCAGGCCGTGGCCGAGGGCCAGAACGTGCTGGCGATCATGCCGACGGGGGGCGGCAAATCGCTGTGTTTCCAACTGCCGGCATTGATGCGCGACGGGGTGACGGTGGTGATCTCGCCGCTGATCGCCCTGATGCGCGACCAGGTGCGCGGCTTGCAAGAGGCGGGCGTCGAGGCGGGCGCTTTGACCTCGGGCAACACGTCTGAGGAGACCGAGGCTGTCTGGCAGGCGCTGGAGGCGGGGCGTCTGAAGCTGCTTTACATGGCCCCCGAACGGCTCGCCTCGGGCGCGGCGATCGGGATGCTGCGGCGGATCGGGGTGAGCCTGATCGCAGTGGACGAGGCCCATTGCGTCAGCCAGTGGGGCCATGATTTCCGCCCCGATTACCTGCGTATCGGCGAGCTGCGCAGGGCGCTGGGCGTGCCGCTGGCCGCCTTTACCGCCACGGCGGATGCCGAGACACAGGCCGAGATCATCGCGAAACTGTTCGACGGAGAAGCGCCGCGCAGCTTTCTGCGCGGGTTCGACCGGCCCAATATCCACCTCGCCTTTGCCGCCAAGGACAGCCCGCGCCGCCAGATCCTGGATTTCGCGGGCGCCCGGCGCGGACAGTCGGGTATCGTCTATTGCGGCACCCGGGCCAAGACCGAGGCGCTGGCGCAGGCCCTGCGCGAAGACGGCCACAGCGCTTGTCACTATCACGGCGGAATGGAGGCCGAGGACCGCCGCATCGTCGAAACCCGCTTTGCCCGCGAGGATGGGCTGATCGTGGTGGCGACGGTCGCCTTTGGCATGGGAATCGACAAGCCCGATATCCGCTGGGTCGCCCATGCCGATCTGCCGAAATCCATCGAGGCCTATTATCAAGAGATCGGCCGCGCCGGGCGCGATGGCGGGCCGGCCGAGACGCTGACCCTGTTTGGTCCCGACGACATCCGCCTGCGCCGCAGCCAGATCGACGAGGGGCTGGCCCCACCCGAACGTCGCGCCGCCGACCATGCCCGGCTGAACGCGCTTCTGGGTCTGGCCGAGGCGATGACCTGCCGTCGCCAGACCCTGCTGGGTTACTTTGGCGAGAGCGAGGTCACCTGCGGCAAATGCGATCTGTGCGACAGCCCGGCAGAGCGCTTTGATGGCACCACCGCCGTGCGCATGGCGCTGTCGGCGATGCTGCGGACCGAGGAATGGTTCGGCGCCACCCATCTGATCGATATCCTGCTGGGTAACCAGACCGACAAGATCCGCGACCGCCGCCATGACCAGTTGCCCACCTACGGGGTGGGCACCGAATGGAACCGCGCCCAGTGGCAGGCGATCTTTCGCCAGATGATGGGCCGCGACCTGGTGCGCCCCGATCCCGAACGCCATGGCGCGCTGCGGATGACCGAGGCGGCGCTGCCGATCCTGCGCGGCGAGGCCGAAATCGAACTGCGCAAGGATACGGTGCGCAAGGCGGCGCGGCGTCCGGCGGTCAAAGCCATGGTCAATGACGAGGACGCGCCGCTGCTGTCCGCGCTCAAGGCCAAGCGGCGCGCTCTGGCCGAGGCGGCACGGGTCCCGGCCTATGTGATCTTTCCTGACCGCACCCTGATCGAGATGGCCGAGAAGCGCCCCGCGTCGCTGGACCAGATGGCCCGCATCGGTGGTATCGGTGCCAAGAAGCTGGAGCGCTACGGCGCCCTGTTCCTGGAGGTGGTGAGCGGTGCGGCCGAAGCGCTGCACCCCGCCCGCCGCAAGCTGGCCGGACGAGGGACCGGCAACATCTACGATCGGCTGCTGGCGGTACAGGCCGATCTGGCACGCGGCCCCGACGGAATCGACAAGCCGCTCAGCTGTTCGGCATCGCAACTGGCCAAGGTGGCGCAGATGCGGCCCGACGACCGGCGCGGGCTGGAGGTGTTGTTGGGCGACCGGCGCTGGGAACGTTTTGGTGAGGCCTTTCTGGACGTGCTGGGCCAGGCGTCCTAGATACGTGCGAAACCAAGGACGAGAGGGCAGGACATGCTGGTGGTGATCTCTCCGGCCAAGCGGCTGGATTGGGCGGAACGTGACATTGCGGCGACCGAACCCGCCTTTCAGGACGATGCGGTGCGGCTGGCCAAGACCGCGCGCAACCTGACGCTGGGCGATCTCAAGAAACTGATGGGGCTGAGCGACGATCTGGCCCGACTCAACCGCGATAGGTTCCGCGAATTCGTCGATGCGCCCGGCGCGAATGTAACCCGCCCTGCGGCGCTGGCCTTTGCCGGGGACACCTATCAGGGGCTCGAGGCCACCTCGCTCGACCCCGAGGAAATGGACTGGGCGCAGCAGCATCTGCGCATCCTGTCGGGGCTTTACGGCCTGTTGCGTCCGCTGGATGCGATCCAGGCCTATCGGCTGGAAATGGGCAGCCGGTTGAAGACCCGGCGGGGAGCCTCTCTCTATGACTATTGGGGTGACCAGCTGTCCAGGACGCTGAACGCTCAGGCCGATGAAATCGGCACCGATGTCTTGGTCAACTGTGCCAGCCAGGAATATTTCGGCGCCGTCGACCCCAAGACGCTGAAACTGCGGGTGGTGACGCCGGTGTTCATGGAGGACAAGGGCGGCGCGCCCAAGATCGTGAGTTTCTATGCCAAGAAGGCGCGCGGGGCGATGGCCCGCTATATCGTGCAACGCCGTCTGACCGATCCACAGGCGCTGAGCGAGTTCGACAGCGGCGGATACCAATACAACGCTGACCTGTCCGAGCCCGACAAACCGGTGTTCCTGCGCCCCTATCAGGGCTGATTTCCTCTCGACCTCTTGCGCGGCGCCGGGCAGTCTGTCGCCACGAGAGAGGGAGACTGCCATGACCGTTCTGATCGCCGGTGCCGGTATCGCGGGGCTCAGCCTGGGGTTGACGCTGCACCAGATCGGGGTGCCGTTCCGCATCTACGAGGCAACGGCGGTGCTGCGCCCTATGGGGGTGGGGATCAACCTGCAACCCAATGCGGTGCGCGAATTGCTCGACATGGGGTTGGAGGCGGAACTGGACCAGATAGGGGTGCGCACCCGACAGCTGGGGTTCTACTCGAAACTGGGCAAGACCATCTGGGAAGAGCCGCGCGGCACCTGGGCCGGTTATGCCTGGCCACAATATTCGGTGCATCGCGGCGCCTTGCAGATGATGTTGTATGAGGCGTTGATCGCGCGGGCCGGAGCGGATTGCGTGGTGACCAGTGCGCGCGCTGCCGGGTTCGAAACCGGGTCAGAGGGTGCCACCCTGATCCTGAGCGATGGGCGCCGGGTCGAGGGGCGGTTGCTGGTCGCCGCCGACGGTATCCATTCGGCGCTCAGGGCGCAGATGTACCCGGACGAGGGCGAACCGATCTGGAACGGACGCGTGCTGTGGCGTGCCACCACCCGGGCGCCCGCCTATTTCGGTGGCGGCGCGATGGCGATGATCGGCCATGACGACCTGCGGCTGGTGTCTTATCCGATCTCGGACCCGGACAGCGACGGCATGGTCGAGATGAACTGGATCGCCGAGAAACGGTTTCCCCTAGATGCCGCATGGAAGAAAGAAGATTGGAACCGCGCCGCCGATATCGGTGATTTCCTGCCCGATTTCGCGGACTGGCGGTTCGACTGGATCGACGTTCCCGCGCTGATCCAAGGGGCCGAGGTGGTTTATGAGTATCCGATGGTCGACCGCGACCCCCTGCCCCGCTGGACCGACGGGTCGCTGACCCTGATGGGTGATGCGGCGCACCCCACCTATCCGGTCGGGTCGAACGGGGCCAGCCAGGCGGTTCTGGATGCGCGCATCATCGGTGCCCGGCTACTGGAGCATGGGATTACGCCCAAGGCGCTGGCGGCCTATGAGGCCGAGGTCCGCCCGGTGACCACCGCCGTTGGCCAGGCCAATCGCGCGGGTGGCGGGCCGGACGGGATTCTGCAACGGGTCGAGGATCTGTGCGGCGGCGATTTCGACGATATCGATACGGTGATCCCCCGTACCGAACTGGCCGCGCATGCGGCCAGGTACAAATCCATTGCCGGGTTCTCTATAGAAGAGCTGAATGCGCGCCCCCGGACCATCGCCGAAGGCGCGCGGATGCCAGCCTAGACCATCATCGCCGCCGCCACCGCCGCTTTCCAGCGGCGATAGGCGGCCTCGCGGTTGCCCTCGGGCATCTTCGGGGTGAACCGTGCATCCAGCGCCCAGGTCGCAGCAAAGCCTGCTTGATCGGGGTAAACCCCAGCCCGCATCCCGGCCAGCCAGGCCGCGCCCAGCGCCGTGGTCTCCTGCATCACCGGGCGGTCCACCGGCGCACCCAGACGGTCGGCCAGTCCCTGCATCGCCCAGTCGGAAGCGCTCATGCCGCCGTCGACGCGCAGGATCACATCCGCATCCGCACCCCAATCGCCCTGCATCGCCTCCCACAGATCGCGGGTCTGATAGGCCACGCTTTCCAGCGCCGCCTTGCAGAACTCGGCCGGGCCGGAATTGCGCGTCAGCCCGAACATGGCGCCGCGGCAATCGGGCTTCCAATACGGGGCACCAAGACCGGTAAAGGCGGGAACAAGAATGACGTTCTGCGCGGGATCGGCGCGGGCGGCCAGCTCACCGCTTTGCGCCGCAGTCTCGATGATCCCCAGCCCGTCGCGCAGCCACTGCACCGCCGCCCCGGCGATGAATATCGACCCCTCCAGCGCATAGGTCCGCTGGCCGTCCAACTGATAGGCGATGGTCGTCAGCAGACGGTTCTGCGAGGCGACCGGCTGTGTTCCGGTATTGAGAAGCGCGAAACAGCCGGTGCCATAGGTGGATTTCATCATGCCGGGCTGGAAACAGGCCTGACCAATCGTGGCCGCCTGCTGGTCGCCGGCAACGCCCAGGATCGGCACCTGCCCGCCAAACAGATCCGTGGTACCGAAATCGGCGGCGCAGTCGCGCACCTCGGGCAGCATCACCATCGGCACGTCGAGCAACTCGCAGATCTCCTTGCACCATTCCCCCTGATGGATGTCGAACATCAGCGTCCGCGCGGCGTTGGTGGCATCGGTCGCATGAACCCGCCCGCCGGTCAGCCGCCAGATAAGGAACGAGTCGATGGTGCCAAACAACAGCTCGCCCGCTGCGGCCCGATCGCGCGCGCCCGGCACGGTGTCGAGGATCCATTTCACCTTGGTGCCCGAAAAATACGGATCGAGCAGCAGGCCGGTCTGGGCGGTAAAGTCGTCCTCGCAACCCGCATTGCGCAGCCGCTCGCAGATGGCGGCGGTGCGCCGGTCCTGCCAGACGATGGCGCGATGGACCGGCGCACCGCTGGCCTTGTCCCAGACCACGGTGGTTTCGCGCTGGTTGGTGATGCCGATCCCGGCGATCTGCTCGGGCCCGATGCCCTGTGCGGAGATCACCTCGCGGCAGACCTCCAGCGTGGTTCGCCAGATCTCGTCGGCGTCATGCTCGACCCAGCCCGCCTCAGGGAAATGCTGGGTGAATTCACGTTGGGCGGTCGCCACCCGCCGCATCTCACCATCGAACAGGATCGCCCGACTCGAAGTGGTGCCCTGGTCAATCGCCAGAATAAAGGTCATTCTCTGCCCCCTGTCATCGTCTCTTGACCCGGGACTGTAGCCGCATTTCCGACGTGTCAGGAAGCCCCTACTAATCGTTTAGTTGGGGAACCGCGATATTGTCGATCAACCGCACCCCATCGAGCCAGGCCGCCACCAGCAGGCGCGCGGGTTCGGTGGGTCGGTCAAGCGCGCGCAGACTGTCCGCTGCGCGCAGATCGAAATACTCGATATCGACAAAACCGGCGGCACCCAGTGCCTCGCGCGCCGCGGGCGCCAGATCGCCAAATGAAGCGCCAGCTGCCAACCGCTCGGCCGCCTGCCGCATGACGGGATAAAGCCGACCGGCCCGCTCCAGCCCCTCTGCCGACAGCCGCATGTTGCGCGATGACATCGCCAGGCCCGAAGGCTCGCGCACCGTGGGGCAGCCAATCACGGTGATCGGGATATCCAGATCCCGCGCCATGCGCGTCACCAGCATCATCTGCTGGTAATCCTTTTCGCCGAAATAGGCCCGGTCGGCCCCGGTTTGCAGGAACAGCTTGGCCACCACGGTCGCCACGCCGTCGAAATGGCCCGGGCGGCACGCACCCTCCATCACATCGGTCAGGCCCGAAACCGAGACGGTGGTGGCAAACCCCTGAGGATATATCTGATCGGGGTCGGGCACATAGATCGCATCGACCCCGTAAGGCGCCAGCTTGGCGGCGTCGGCCTCTTCGGTGCGGGGGTATCTGGCCAGATCCTCGGGGCTGTTGAACTGTTTCGGGTTGACGAAAATGGTCACCACCACCCGGTCACAAGCCGCCTTGGCCGCCGCGACCAGCGACAGGTGCCCGTCATGCAGCGCGCCCATCGTGGGCACCACGCCGATGCTCTCGCCCGCGCGCTTCCAGCCGGCGGTGGCGGCACGCAGATCGGCCAGCTTGCGCAGGATCGGCGCGTTCATGTCTTGGGACCTTTGACCGGGGCCTGATCGCCAAACACATGTTCCGCCGCCGGAAAGCTGCGCGCGCGCACTTCGGCGGCGTATTCGGCAATCGCCGCTTCGGCCAGAGGACCCAGATCGGCATAGCGTTTGACGAATTTCGGTTTGAACGCAGTAAAAAAACCCAGCATGTCATCAACCACCAGGATTTGTCCGTCACACCCGGCCGAGGCCCCGATGCCGATGGTCGGAATCGCAACCTCGGCTGTGATCCGGTCGGCCAACGTTGCGGGCACCTTTTCCAGCACCACCGAGAACGCGCCCGCCTCGGTCACCGCATGGGCATCGGTCAGCACCGCCTGGGCCTGATCGTCGCGGCCCTGCACCTTGTACCCGCCCAGCGTATTGATCGACTGCGGCGTCAGACCGATATGGGCCATCACCGGAATGCCGCGTTTCACCAGAAACCGGATGGTTTCGGCCATCTCGACCCCGCCCTCCAGCTTGACCGCACCAGCGCCGGTCTCGGCCATCAGCCGGGCGGCATTGCGGAACGCCTGAGCCGGGCCCTCCTCGTAGCTGCCGAATGGCATGTCGATCACCAGCATCGAGCGTTCCAACCCGCGCGCCACCGCCTGCCCGTGCAGGATCATCATTTCCATTGTGACGCCCAGAGTGGAGCTAAGCCCATGCAGCACCATGCCGACGCTGTCGCCCACCAGCACGAAATCGCAATGCCCATCCATCAGCCGCGCCATCGGAGTCGAATAGGCGGTCAGGCTGACCAGCGGCACGCCCCCCTTTAGCGCCCGGATATCCTGGGCATTGGGGGCGGTCTTGCGGGCGGTCGCGCTCATTTTCAGTCCTCCGCAGAAAATGTTGCATTGCAGCATAGATATTTCGCGCTCGCAGCGAAAGCCCGATTGCGCCAACAATTCCTTGATTGCCCCGGGATTTGCGGAAACAGTGAGGCAAGCCGTGGCGGGGTCACGATCCCGTCAGACGAAACCAAACGGGGAGAGTTGGAATGAAACGGTTTGTAAAACAGGGGTTTGTCTCTGGTCTGGCGCTGAGTGCCGCTTTGATCGCAGGGGCCGCCTGGGCCAAGGATGACATCACCATCGCAATGCAGTTGGAGCCGCCGCATCTGGACCCAACCAGCGCCGCGGCGCAGGCCATCGACTCGGTGGTCTATGTGAATATTTTCGAGGGATTGACCCGCTTTATGGGCGATGGATCGATCGTCCCCGCCCTGGCCGAAAGCTGGGAGATCTCGGAGGATGGCACCGTCTATACCTTCAAGCTGCACGAGGGCGTGACCTTCCATGACGGCTCGTCCATGGATGCCGAGGACGTCAAGTTCAGCCTGGACCGCGCCCGCGCCGAAGAAAGCGCCAACGCGCAAAAGGCACTGTTCGCCGGCATCGACAGTGTCGATGTTGTCGATCCACTGACCGTAAAGGTGACGCTGACCGAACCCAACGGCAATTTCCTGTTCAACATGGCCTGGGGCGATGCGGTGATCGTGGCGCCCGAGAGCATCGAGAACATCAAGACCGCGCCGGTGGGCACCGGCCCCTATACGTTTGGCGAATGGGTGCAGGGCGACAAGATCGTGCTGAACCGCAACACCGATTACTGGGGTGACCAGCCGGCGCTCGCGCAAGCGACGTTCAAGTTCATCTCGGACCCCACAGCCGCCTTCGCCGCAATGATGGCCGAGGATGTGGACGTGTTCACCGGCTTCCCCGCGCCCGAGAACCTGCCGCAATTCGAAGCCGACCCCCGGTTCCAGGTGCTGGTCGGTTCGACCGAGGGCGAAACGATCCTGTCGACCAACAACAAGCAGGCGCCCTTTGACAACGTCAAGGTCCGTCAGGCGATGGCCCATGCAATCGACCGCCAGGCGATCATCGATGGGGCGATGTTTGGATATGGCACGCCGATCGGAACCCATTTCGCACCGCACAACCCGGCCTATGTCGATCTGACCGGCAACTCGGCCTTCGATCCGGTCAAGGCCAAGGCGCTGCTGGCCGAGGCCGGATTCCCGGATGGGTTCGAAACCACGCTGCACCTGCCGCCGCCCTCTTATGCGCGGCGCGGCGGCGAGATCATCGCGGCGCAGCTGGCGGCGGTTGGCATCAAGGCCGAGATCATCAATGTCGAATGGGCGCAATGGCTGGAAACCGTGTTCAAGGGCAAGAACTTTGGCCTGACCATCGTCAGCCATACCGAGCCGATGGATATCGGTATCTATGCCCGGCCTGATTATTACTTCCAGTACGACAACCCTGCCTTTCAGGAGTTGATGGGGACGCTGAATTCGACCACCGACCCGGACAAGCGGACCGAGTTGATGCAACAGGCGCAGCGTATCATCTCCGAGGATTACGTGAACGGCTACCTGTTCCAGCTTGCCGCGCTGAGCGTGGCCAAGGCCGGTGTGCAGGGTCTGTGGGCCAATGCGCCCACCGCCGCGACCGACCTGTCCGCGATCAACTGGTCCGAATGAGGCGCGAGACCATTTTCTGACCCAGAAAATGGCTCAGAAAATCTGCGATTTTCTGGCTCGCCGCTCCGGCGGCGGGTCTTTTTTCCGAATGGGTGGTATCGACCCGACATGCTCCGCTACAGCCTGAAACGCGCGCTCTCGCTTGCGATCAGCCTGGCCATTGCCAGCCTGGTCATCTTTGCGGTGATCGAGATCGCCCCGGGGGATCCGGCCTCGTTCATGCTGGGAGTCAACGCGCAGCCCGATACGCTGGCCGCGCTGCGCACAGAGTTGGGTCTGGATCAGTCAAAGGTCGAGCGTTACCTCAGCTGGGTCACCGGCATGCTGCGCGGCGATTTCGGCACCTCTTACACCTATCGCACCCCGGTTTCGCAGATGATCGCGGACCGGCTCTGGGTCTCGCTGCCGCTCGCGCTCTACGCGCTGGCATTGTCCACCGCCATTGCCCTGCCCGCCGGCATCTATGCTGCCGCTCGCCGGGGCAAGCCTGGTGATCTGGCGGTGATGGGCGCGACCCAACTGGGCGTTGCGGTGCCCAATTTCTGGTTCGCCATGATGCTGGTGCTGATCTTTGCCATCAACCTGCGCTGGTTCAATGCGGGCGGCTTTGCGGGCTGGGACAAGGGGTTGGCCGCGGGCCTGCATTCGCTGACCCTGCCCGCCATCGCGCTGGCCCTGCCGCAGGCGGCGATCCTGGCTCGGGTGATGCGCTCGGCCCTGCTCGACATCCTGGGCGAGGATTTCATGCGCACTGCGCGGGCCAAGGGTCTGACCCGCCGGCAGGCACTGTGGCGGCACGGGCTGCGCAATGCCCTGATCCCGGTGCTGACCATCATAGGCCTGCAATTCTCGTTCCTGCTGGCCGGGTCGATCATCATCGAGCAGGTGTTCTATCTGCCCGGCCTTGGGCGGCTGGTGTTTCAGGCAATCTCGGCACGCGATCTGATCGTGGTGGAATCGGTCGTCATGCTTTTGGTCTTTGCAGTGATCGTGGTCAATTTTCTGGTCGACCTGGCCTATGCTCTCGTTGACCCGCGCCTGAGGTCCCGGACATGAGCCGCAACCTGATCCTGGGCGCGGGCCTGTCCTCGCTGGTGGTGCTGGCCGCACTCCTCTCGTTCGTCTGGACGCCCTATGACCACACCGCGCTGAACATCCCGGCCAAACTGCAAACCCCGAATGCGCGGCACTGGTTCGGGACCGACCATTTCGGGCGCGACATGTTTTCCATGATCATGGTCGGCGCGCGTACCTCGATTGCGGTGGCTCTACTGGCGGTGGGTATCGGCATGAGCCTGGGCGTGCCGCTGGGCCTGACCGCCGCGGCGCGCAAGGGGTCGTGGCTGGACGAGTTGATCATGCGCGGCAACGATCTGGTCTTTGCCTTCCCCTCTCTGGTGATCGCCATCCTGATCACCGCCGTATTCGGGGCCGGCGCGGTCAACGCCATCATCGCCATCGGCATCTTCAACATCCCGGTCTTTGCCCGCATCACCCGTGGCGCGGCGCTCAGCCTGTGGGAGCGCGAGTTCATCCTGGCTGCGCGCGTCGCGGGCAAGGGCGCGGCACGTATCTCGGCCGAACACATCCTGCCCAACGTGGCCAACCTGCTGATCGTGCAGGGCACCATCCAGTTCTCGCTGGGCATTCTGGCCGAAGCGGGGCTGAGCTATGTCGGACTTGGCGCGCAACCACCCACGCCCAGCTGGGGACGGATGTTGGCCGATGCACAGACCATGGTCAGCTTTGCACCGCATCTGGCGCTGATCCCTGGGTTTGCCATCATCCTGACAGTGCTGGGTCTGAACCTGATGGGTGACGGGCTGCGCGACTGGCTTGACCCCCGGCTCAGGGTGGCGCGCACATGAGCCTGTTGCAGATCATCGACCTGTCGCTCTCGATCCATGCCTATGAGATCCTCAAGCGCGTGAACCTGACCATCGAGCCGGGTGAGATCGTGGCCGTCACCGGCGAGAGCGGCTCGGGCAAGTCGATGACGGCGCTGGCAGTGATGCAGCTGTTGCCCGGAGGCGCGCGCGTCAATGGCTCGATCCGGCTGGACGGGCAAGAGATCTTGGCCCTGCCCGAAGCGCAGATGTGCGCCCTGCGCGGCGCGGCGGTCGGCATGGTGTTTCAGGAACCGATGACGGCGCTGAACCCGGTCAAAACCATCGGGGATCAGGTGATGGAGACGATCCTGATCCACAAAGCGATGACGCCCGACAGGGCCGAGGAGCGCGCGCGCGAGGTTCTGACCCGCGTCGGCCTGCCGTCCGACCGGTTCCCGCTATCGCGCTATCCGCATGAACTCAGCGGTGGACAGCGCCAACGCGTGGTCATCGCCATGGCAATCGCGCTACGCCCGAAACTACTGATCGCGGACGAGCCGACCACCGCGCTCGACGTCACCACGCAGGCGCAGATCCTCGACCTGCTCAAGGGGTTGGTGCAGGAATACGGCATGGGCATGTTGATGATCACCCATGATCTGGCCGTTGTTGCTGACATGGCCGACCATATCACCGTCATGCGCCATGGCGAGGTGGTCGAGGCCGCGCCGACACAGCGTCTGCTGACCGGTATGAGCCATCCCTATACCAAGATGCTGTTCGCCGCCTCGGATCACCGCGTGACCCTGCCCGCGCCACCACCACCGGCGCCGCTGCTGGAGGTGTCGGAGGTGGTGCGCGACTATGCCCTGCCGCGCACCCGGCTGTTTGCGCGCCCGGGCCATCACCGCGCCGTGGATCATGTCAGCTTTGCCCTGAACCGGGGCGAGCGGCTGGGGCTGGTCGGCGAATCCGGCTGTGGCAAGTCCACCCTGACCCGCGCCATCCTGGGGCTGGAACCGGTACAGAGCGGTGAAATCCGTCTGGCGGGGCAACCGGTCTTTGACGGCAAACGCGCCAATCCCGAAATCCGCCGCCGCATGCAGGTGGTATTTCAGGATCCTTACGGCAGCTTCAACCCGCGCCACCGTGTCGACCGGCTGGTGACCGAACCGTTTCACCTGCTCGATGCGCCGCCAACCGGGTCGGACCGCAGCGACCGCATTGCCGAGATGCTGACCGCCGTCGGCCTGTCGCCCGACGATGCGGGAAAGTATATCCACGAGTTTTCCGGCGGTCAGCGCCAGCGCATCGCCATCGCCCGTGCACTGATCATCCGGCCTCAGCTGATCCTGTTCGACGAGGCGGTCTCGGCGCTTGATGTCTCGGTCCGGGCGCAGATCCTTGACCTGCTGGCGCAGCTCTGCTCCGAATATGACCTGACCTATCTGTTCATCAGCCATGACCTGAGCGTGGTGCGCACGATCACCGACCGGGTGCTGGTGATGCAATCGGGCCGCATCGTGGAGCAAGGAGATACAGAACAGGTCTTTTCCGACCCCGCGCACTCTTATACCCGCGCTTTGATCGCCGCCGCGCCAGAGCTTCCCGAAACGGGGGCGCGACGGGCATGACCCTTCTTCTGTCAGTTATTCCCCAGCCAGGGAACATAGCCTCGCAACCACTCTGCCCGGTAAGCCCGATCTGCACCCGAAGGCCAGCCGATTTCGAAGAACTATTGCTTTGCCATCGACAAGGAGACCGCAATGACCCTTCCCCTCTGGTTCGATCCCACGCTCTGCCTTATCGGTGGCCAATGGCAATCGGCTGCCAGCGGCGACACACTGCCACTGATCAACCCCTCTGACGGCACCGAGATCTGCCGCATCGCCCGCGGCACCGCGCCTGATATCGACGCTGCCGTAGCCGCGGCAGAGACTGCGCTCGCTGGTGACTGGGGCCGGATGACCGCGACCGAGCGGGGCCGCATCCTGTCCCGGCTGGGCCAATTGGTGCTGGAGCGGGTCGAGGATCTGGCAGTGATCGAGGCAGCGGACGTGGGCAAGCCGCTGACCCAGGCCCGCGCCGATGCGGTGGCGCTGGCGCGGTATTGCGAATTCTACGGCGGTGCCGCCGACAAGGTGATGGGTGAGACCATTCCCTATCTCGACGGCTATACCGTCTATACCCTGCGTGAGCCGCACGGGGTCACCGGCCATATCGTGCCCTGGAACTATCCGATGCAGATCATCGGCCGCTCGGTCGGGGCGGCGCTGGCCATGGGAAATGCCTGCGTTCTGAAACCGGCCGAAGAGGCGTGCCTGACCGCATTGGCCTTTGCCGATCTGGCGAAACAGGCGGGGTTGCCCGCAGGTGCGCTGAACGTGGTGCCGGGGCTGGGGGCCGAGGCGGGCGCGGCGCTGTCGGCGCATCCGAGCGTGCACCATATCTCGTTCACCGGATCGGTCGCTACCGGCGTGCTGGTGCAACAGGCGGCGGGGCGCAATGTGGTGCCGGTGACGCTGGAACTGGGGGGCAAGTCGCCGCAGCTGGTCTTCGACGATGCCGATCTGGATGCCGCGCTGCCGTTCCTGGTGAATGCGGGGTGCCAGAATGCCGGCCAGACCTGCTCTGCCTCGTCCCGCATCCTGGCACAGCGCGGTGTGTATGAAGAGGTCAAGGCGCGGATGTCTGCGGCCTATGCCGAACTGACCGTCGGCCCCGCGATGGAGGATCTGCGGGTGGGGCCGTTGATCTCGGCCCGGCAAAAGGAGATCGTGACCGGGTTTCTGAGCCGAGGCGCCGACCTGACCATCGCGGCACAAGGCCGGATCGTGGACCACGCCCCCGAAAGCGGGGCCTATGTGCGACCGACACTGTTCGCTGATGTGTCCCCCGATCATGCGCTGGCACGTGACGAGATATTCGGCCCTGTGCAGGTCCTGATCCCCTTTGACACCGAGGATGAGGCTGCCGCAATCGCCAATGGAACCGATTACGGGCTTGTCGCCAGCATCTGGACCCGGGACGGCGCGCGCCAGATGCGGCTGGCCAAGCGGTTGCGGGCAGGTCAGGTCTTCATCAACAATTATGGCGCCGGGGGCGGGGTCGAATTGCCCTTTGGCGGGGTCGGCAAGTCCGGGCATGGGCGCGAGAAAGGCTTCGAAGCGCTCTACGGCTTTTCGCAACTCAAGACAGTCGCCGCGCGGCACGGCTGAGGATGAGCGCGCGCAGCGGAGATAACGTGGTTCTTGCCATCCTTTTGTCGCTGCTGGCGCTGGTCCTGTTCGACATGATGGGGCTTATCATCAAATACCTGTCGCCGAGCTATGGTGCGGCCGAACTGTCAGCCTATCGCAACTTCTTCGGCGTCTTTCCCAGCGTGATCGCGCTGTGGTCCTCGCCTGCCTGGCACAGTGCAGGGCGGCCGTGGCGCATCCGGCAGTGGCGGCTGGGGCTGATGCGCGGGGTCTATGTGACCTTTGCCCAGTTCCTGTTCTACTATTCGCTGGGCAAGCTCGCCTTTGCGACCGCCTCGACCATCACCTATGCCAATGCGGTGTTCATGACCGCTCTTGCGGTGCCGCTGCTGGGCGAACGGGTGGGGCTGATGCGCTGGGCCGCGGTTCTGCTGGGATTTGCCGGGGTGCTCTTGGTAATGAAACCCGGTAGCGAGAGTTTCACGCTGGATGCGCTGGCACCGCTGGGGGCCGCGTTTCTTTACGCCCTGACTGGCGTTTCGGCGCGTCAGATGGACAGCGCGGTGCCAAGCGCGCTGATCAACCTCTATTCGGTTGTGGCCGCTCTGTTCGGAGCGCTGGCGCTGGCGCTGCTGAGCGGCGGGTTCACCCCACTTGTTCAATGGTCCGACCTGGGTTGGATCGCTGCAATGGGAGGGTTCGGAGGAACAGCGGTGCTGTGTCTGGTGGCCTCGTACCGGATGACCGAGCAGAGCAATCTGGCCCCCTTCAGCTATTTCGGCATTCCCATCGCCTTTGTCGCGGGCTGGCTGGTGTTCGACGAGACCCCTTGGGGCGACCTGTTCCCCGGCGCTTTCTTCATCGCGGGTGGTGGGCTGATGATCGTCTGGCGCGAAAGGATCAGATCGCGGGCGGGGCGCCGAATTTCAAACTGAAATTCGGGTCGTTTTCCGGGCCGGAAAACGATCCGAAATCCGTGCCGGATTTCGGTCTACACTTCGACCGCATAGCTGGTTTGCTGCCCGACTCCGAACACCCGCTTGTAACGTGCGATCTCGTCAGCGGGGCCCATTACCTTTTCCGGATTGTCGCTCAGTTTCACCGTCGGTCGCCCATTGGCCGAGACCGCCTTGCAAACAAGCGAAAACGGCGCCAACCCATCGTCCGGTACCAGTCCCCGGAAATCATTGGTCAGCAAAGTTCCCCAGCCGAAGGAAATCTTGGCCCGCCCGGCAAACCGGGCGTGCAGCTCGGCGATCTTGTCCACGTCCAGCCCGTCCGAGAAGATGATACGCTTCTCGGTCGGGTTTTCACCGCGGTCCTTCCACCAGGCGATGGCAGTTTCGGCCCCCTCGGCAGGATCGCCGCTGTCGATCCGAATACCGGTCCAGCCGGCCAACCAGTCTGGCGCCCGGTCGAGGAACCCCTTGGTGCCATAGGTGTCGGGCAGGATGATGCGCAGGTTGCCGTCGTGCTCCTCGTGCCAGTCACTCAGCACGTCATAAGGCGCACGCGCCAGTTCGGTGTCCGTCTCAGCCAGGGCGCAATAGACCATCGGCAGTTCATGTGCGTTAGTGCCGATCGCCTCGACCTCGCGCCGCATTGCGATCAGGCAATTTGATGTGCCGGTGAATTTCGGCCCCAACCCTTCGATCATGGCTTGTACACACCAATCCTGCCACAGAAAGGAGTGCCGCCGACGGGTGCCAAAATCAGCGATTGTGAGCCCATCGATCGCGCGCAGGCGCTCGATCTTTTCCCAGACCCGGGTCATCGCGCGGGCATAAAGCACCTGCAACTCGAACCGGCGCATGTCATGCAACACCGCGCGCGAGCGCAGTTCCATCAGCACTGCCAGCGCCGGTATCTCCCACAGCATCACCTCGGGCCAGTTGCCCTCGAAGGTCAGCTCATATTGATCGCCGCGGCGTTCCAGATGATAGGGCGGCAACTGCAGCCCCTCGAACCATTCCATGAAATCCGGCCGGAACATCTGCCGCTTGCCGTAAAAGGTATTGCCGCGCAGCCAGGTGCTCTCACCACGGCTCAGGCGCAGCGAGCGTATGTGATCAAGTTGCTCGCGCAATTCGCCCTCGTCGATCAGATGGGCCAGCGGGATCCGCGTCGTACGGTTTATCAGGGAGAAGGTGACCTGTGTGTCGGGCTTGTTCCGGAACACCGACTGGCACATCAGCAGCTTGTAGAAATCGGTGTCGATCAGGGAGCGGACAATCGGATCGATCTTCCACTTGTGATTATAGACGCGTGTTGCGATGTCCACGGATGTCCCTCGTTCAGAATGGATCACCCATGGATACGCCAGCCTTACGGTCATGGCAATTCGCCCGGTCGCGGCTGCGCTTGATCAACCTGAAGCCTTCATTCTTGTCGCGTCCCGCGGTGGCAGATGGTTCAGCAGACAGCGAAACAGATCGCCGCGACCCACAGGTTTGCTGAGGAAATCGTCCATCCCCGCTGCAAGACAAGCAGCGCGATCACTGTCAAATGTATTTGCGGTCAACGCGACGATCAGAGGTTGCGCCCCCTTTGATGCCCGGATCTGGCTTGTCGCCTCGATCCCGCTCATCACCGGCATCGACATATCCATGAAGACGATATCCGGTTCTTGCCGCGTTGCCATCGCAACCGCCTGCTGACCGTCATGGGCGAAATCCAGACGGATCGGAAGATCGGCCAGGAACTTGCCCATCAAAAGGCGATTGACCCGGTTGTCATCGGCAACCAGCACCGATAATCCGCGCAACCGATCTAGCTCATCAGGCGAAAGAGTCTGGGTGTTCGCATTTGCACCTGCATCGCCGGCTGGCCCAAGTGGCAGGCGAAGCGTGAAACACGATCCCTGACCCAGCGTGGACTCGACCGTGATCCGGCCTCCCATCAGGACAACCAGTTCACGCGAAATGGTCAATCCCAGGCCGGTTCCACCATAGAGCCGCGTGGTATCGGTATCAGCCTGCGAGAACCGTTCGAACACCCGCTCGATCTTGTCTGCAGCGATGCCGATTCCACTATCCTCGACCTCGATGACAAATAGGTGCCCAGGCTCCTGCGCCTCGGCCCGCACGCGCAGGGTCACACCGCCGCGCTCGGTAAACTTGATCGCATTGCCTAGCAGGTTGATCAGAACCTGACGCAACCGGCCATCGTCGCCATGCACCAACGGCGGCACGTCCGTATCTGTTTCAAGAGTCAGCTTGAGCCCTTTTGCCCGGGCCTGCGGTTGTAACAGCCGCAGCGTCTCTTCAAGGCAGGCCCTGGGATCGAAATTCACGGGATGCAACTCCATCTTGCGGGCATCCAGGCGCGAAAGTTCAAGTACGTCGTTAATGATCGCCAGCAGCGCCGTCGAGGAACTTCGGATCGTGCTTACATATTGTCGTTGCTCCTCCGACAACTCGGTATCCGACAACAGCTCTGCCATACCAACGACACCATTCATCGGCGTCCTGATCTCGTGACTCATCGTGGCGAGGAATTCCGCTTTGGCACGGGCGCCTTCTTCCGCCGCAACACGCGCCGCAGCCAGTTCCTCGGCCTGTGCTTTTGCGGCTGTCACATCTCGCTCGATGGCAACGGTGACCTCGACCCGACCGTTCCTGTCCAGAACCGGGACCAGGTTGGTTTCCATCCAGATCTCGCGCCCATCCTTGGATACGTTCAGGATCTCGGTTCGAAAAGGGCGACCCGCTTCGACGGCTTCGGCAATTGCATTCGACACTTCAATATCGGTCTTCTCGCCGTTGAGCAGATCACCGGGGTAGAAGCCCTTGGCTTCGTCCACGGAATAGCCGGTGATGCGCGTGAACGTCTCGTTCGTCCAGACGATCCGACCATCGGCATCGGCCAGAATGACGCTGTCATTGGCGTTTTTGGCGACGAGCGACAAAAGTTGCGCCTCTTTTTGGTGCCGGACGAGGTCACGACCCTGTTCGATCAGGTCCAGAGTAGTGCGCCGATGCTGACGAAAGCCCCAGTTCACGAAATTCAGGAACAGCCCGACCATAAAGGCCAGCATCACCGCGCCGGATGCATTCAGAAACAGGGCGTCGCCCACCCTGCCCGGCTTTATCGCTTCAATCAGGAAGAGGTATTGCGTGATCCCGGCATAGACCGCCAGCCGCGCAACGGCGGCGGGGCGATGAAACGGCAGCACAAGCCCGGCATTGATGGCCGCCCCAGCCAGGAACGAGCCGATGAACAGTGGTGATGCCCCGCTGCGCGCGCCTGTCCATGCCAGCCAGACGCAATAGCTGATCGTCAGAGCCTGAACGAAGGCAGTGAGGGTGCTACCGATCAAAAGACGGCGATATCCGTACCCGTTGCACAATCGTTCCGGCAAACGATTGAGGTATAGACAATCTATCACCTCGCCCAACAGGGCAACGATCACCGCCAGGCTGGCGGTACGCAGCCCCTCGGTCATCGCAAGGACGAAACCACCTGCAAAAGTCATGATCTGGCGACTGGCGAAATTCTTGACCCGCCCGCGCGCGTAGCGGATCAGCAGGCCACGCCGGCTGTACCTTCGTTCATAGTCAGATAGGTGGTCGACATCGGGCGACCCGGCAACATGCATCGGCGACCCCAAAGATAGATCATGACCTTTCGCCCCTAATCTATACCTTTCAGTCCGTTAACAAATCGCAACCAGATCTCAGGTCAGAGCGATCCCGGCCCCCTTCATCGCGGCAATCGCCGCTGCCAGCGAACCGTCCAAATCAATGGCGCGACAGGCCTGCATCCGAACCTCGACGGCAAAGCCCAGCCGCGCCGCATCCAGCGCCGAATACTGCACGCAGAAATCGGTGGCGAGTCCGGCCAGCGTCAGCCGGGTGATGCCCCGGCTGCGCAGATAGCCCTCCAGGCCGGTGGGCGTGCTGCGGTCGTTTTCGAAAAAGCCCGAATAGCTGTCGATCGCGGCGCGGAGCCCCTTGCGCAGGATCAGATCGGCATCGGTCCGCAGCGCCGGGTGAAACGCGGCGCCCGGGCTGCCCTGCACGCAATGGTCAGGCCACAACACCTGCGGCCCATAGGCCATGTCGATCATCTCGAACGGTGCCTTGCGCGGATGGGACGAAGCGAAAGAGGAATGCCCAGCCGGGTGCCAATCCTGCGTCAGGATCACCGCATCGAAATCCACCATCATGGCGTTGATCGGCGCGACCACCGCGTCGCCCTCTGGCACCGCCAGCGCGCCACCGGGGCAGAAATCGTTCTGGACGTCGATCACGATCAGGCCATGCATTTGCGCCTCCCTTTTGGGGACAAGCCTAGCGCGTGGCGTGATGCCGGAAAAGCACCCATCGCGCCGGGCGATGTGTGAAACCCCCCGTTGCCTTGTCTGCTGCCCTGCGATATCCGGGCGCCTTTCGCAAACCGGGAGGGGAGTCATGGCGCGTCTTGGCGTGGATTTCGGAACGTCCAACACCGCCGCGGGGCTGGTGCAGGCGGGTCATCCCCGGATATTGCCGCTGGAGCCGGGCGCACAGACCCTACCGACAGCCGTCTTCATCGACTTTGCCGCGCGCCGCTACGTCTATGGCAGCGACGCCGCCCGCGCCATGATGGACGGGCAGGAGGGCCGATTTCTGCGCGGGCTGAAAAGCATTCTGGGCACACCGCTGGCCCGCGAACCGCGCATGTTCCTTAACGAGCGGCTGACCCTGATCGAGGTCATAGCTCGCTTTCTGGCCGAGATCCGGACGCGTGCCGAACTGCTGAGCGGAGAGCGCTTTGATCGCGCCTTGTCGGGCCGTCCGGTGCATTTCCACTCTGCCTCTGCCGACCGCGATGCACAGGCCTGTACCGACCTGCACGACGCCTATCTGCTGGCCGGGTTCAACGAGGTCAGCTTTCTGCCCGAACCAGAGGCGGCAGCGCTGGCGGTGGCGGGTCAGGGGCGGATGCTGATCGTCGATATTGGTGGTGGCACTTCGGATTTCACCCTGTGCGACCGTCAGGGAACGGCGACACAAGTGTTGGCCAGCCGGGGCCTGCGCATCGGCGGGACCGATTTCGACCGGATACTCAGCCTTGACCACGCCATGCCCTTGATGGGGTACGAGACCCGGATCGGGGCAGAGTTGGGCGAGGCCAGCCACAGCGCCCCCAGGGCCCTGTTCCACGATCTGGCCAGCTGGGAAAAGATCGCCTTTGTCTATGACCCTGCCACCCTGCGCGAGGTGCGCCGTTGGGTCCGTCTGGCCGAACAGCCCCGTTTGTTCGAACGGCTGGCCGAGGTGTTGGAGTCGCATCTGGGCCATGACGTGGCCTATGCGGTCGAGGCCGGTAAGATTGCCGCCAACGAGGCCGAGGTGGGCCGCATCGCGCTGGATATCGTCGAACGTGGGCTGTGGGCCGATCTGGGAAACGCCGCGATGCAGGTGGCGCTCACCGGCTTCGCCGATGAAATCGCCACTTGCGCGATGCAGACGGTACACGACGCGGGTGTCGCACCGGACAGCGTCGATCAGGTCGTTTTTGTCGGCGGCTCCAGCCTGATGGGGGTGATCCGCGCGGCGCTGGGGCGCGTCCTGCCTGGCGCCCGGCAACAGGATTCCGAGGTGTTCACCGCCGTGGTTCACGGCCTCGCGCTGGCCAGCGAACACCAGTAAAACAACATCGAAAACGCATGTTTCGCCCATTGCCGCGCCTCTTGAAATCACGCGCGGCGCGGCGTATGGCGCGGGCATGTACACGATCGCCGCACTCTACCACTTCACCCGGTTCGCCGACCCGGCCGACCTGAAACCCGCCCTGCTGGACCTGTGTCTGGCGCAGGGGGTCAAGGGCACACTGCTGCTGGCCAAAGAGGGCATCAACGGCACCATCGCCGGACCGCGCGCCGGGATCGACGCGGTGCTGGCCCACATCCGCGCCTTACCCGGCTGCGCCGATCTGGAATGGAAAGAGGCGACCAGCGACCACCCGCCCTTTGGCAAGATGAAGGTGCGGCTGAAACAAGAGATCGTCACCATGGGCCAGCCGGATGTCGATCCGCGCGCCCGCGTCGGCCATTATGTCGAACCTGAGGATTGGAACGACCTGATCCGCTCGGACGATGTGGTGCTGATCGACACCCGCAACGACTATGAGGTTGCCATCGGCACCTTCGAAGGCGCCATCGACCCGATGACCGACAGTTTCCGGGATTTCCCCGCCTGGTGGGAGGCCAACAAGGAGCGGTTCCACAACAAGCGCGTGGCGATGTTCTGCACCGGTGGTATCCGCTGCGAGAAATCGACCAACTATCTGCTGGGTCAGGGGGTCGAGGATGTCTATCACCTCAAGGGCGGCATCCTGCGCTATCTCGAAGAGATACCCGCCGACAACAGCACCTGGCAGGGCGAATGTTTCGTCTTCGACAACCGGGTCTCGGTCGGGCACGGGCTGGTCGAGGGGCCGCACGAGCTGTGCCATGGCTGCCGCCGCCCGATCCTGCCCGAGGATCGCAATCGCCCGGAATACGAGCATGGGGTCAGTTGCCACCTGTGCATCGACGAGACCTCAGAGGCCGACAAGATGCGGTTCCGCGAACGGCAGAAACAGATCGCCCTGGCCCGAGCCCGGGGCGAGGAGCATCTGGCCTCGCACTGAGCCTCTGAATGCTTGCTTGAACTCGTCCAGCAAGAGATGATCGAAGCCGGAAATCGAGGAACAGCACATGACCAAACCGCACTCCCTTACGCGCGAGTGGCGCGGCACCATGATCGCCGCGGCCGGAATGGTCATCGTCAGCAGCTTGGCCTTCCGTATCCTGTCACAGGTGGACGAAGGTGTCGCGGGCGGGACCTTGGGTACCATTTCCACGATCATTCTGGCGGCATGGCTGCTGATGCAGCTTTGGACCTATGTCGTGCGGATCGGTCAACCCAAGCATCAGGTCGTGCTGATGGGCATATCCTTCATCCAATCCGTGCCTTTTCTCTATGCTGCTGTCTATGCGTCCTTCGGGTATTCGGACAATTGCATCATCGGAGCGCAGCGTCCCTCGGAACTGCTGTACTTCTCGTATGTCACGTTTACCACGGTGGGCTACGGCGATCTGCAACCTGTCGGAATGTGCCGCGGCCTGGCCGTGGCCGAGGCGGTGACCGGTTACATTCTGCTCGGCCTGTTTGTGTCGGCGGCAGTGGCCGTCGCCTCGCACCAGCGGCATTCCAAAGAATAGCGCAGCCTCATCCTCCGTTGACCGACACCAGATGATTGTCCCAGGCAATCTCGGAACGGCTGGTGACCTTTCCGCCGACGCGGGTGAAGACACCGCTGCCCGACGAGGCGACCAGAGCGCCGCCGGTCACGCCCAGCCCGCAGACATCGGTGATCGCGACCCCTCCGGTGATCCGGCCCGCCGCCACATCGCTCAATTGCACCAGCCCGCCCCGGGGGGAGGAGACCGCGACGCGCCTACCCCCGTCGTAGAATATGACGCTTCCACCATAGCCGTTCATGGCGCGCATCTCTGCCTCGGACCCTGTCACCGCAATCGGCGGGGCGCCGCGCCGGTGCAGCCCGAGGACCGGGCGCAAATCGCTCGCCTCGCCCTGCCACTGCATTGCAATAGCCACCAGCCCATCGGCGCGCAAGTCAAGATGACGGATCGAGTTCATGCGGTGCTCGGGTGGCATCTGCACCACCTCAAGCACCTCGCCCGTCAGCGAAAGGTAACTCAGGTTGGGCTGCATCACCGGCAGGTTCAGCTTGACCCGGCCAGTGTCGGGGTGGGTCTCGACCCCGCCATTGGCCACCACCAGCGTCTGCCCGTCCGGCATCAGGCGGATGTCATGCGGGCCGACCCCGCCTGAACCAAACTCACCGATCCGCCGATAGCCCGCACTTACGTCCCACAGACCGATCCTGCCCTGCCCGGCCTCGTAATCATTTTCGGTGGTGAACAGGATCAGGCCCTCGGCATCAAATGCGCCATGCCCGAAGAAATGCCGCCCTTCAGGTGCGCTCAGCCGGGCGATTTCCGCCCCGCTCACACAGTTCAGCACCAGCGCGAACCGGCCCGGTCGGCGCGCAAAGGCCACCGCCTCGGCCCGTTCGGGATGGGCGGCGGCGGCATGGCCTCGGTCTGGGATCGGCAGGTGGAAAACCGGCCTGCCGCGCCTATCCAGACCATAGAGGTTGTAGGCACCATCCGCGGCGCGCCCGGCGCTCAGGAAAGCGGGCGCGCCCGCATCGGCCCAACCGGCGCGCGGGGTCAGCCCCGCCGCCGCCAATCCAGCCAGAAATCCGCGTCGCGTGGTCATCGCTCAATCCCCGTCCAATGCGTTGAACCCGGCCGAAACCCCCAGTTCCGGCCCCAGCTCCTGCGCCACAACCTGCCGGATCTCGTTGACCCGTTGTTGCAGCGCCTCGACCCGGAGCCGCCCGACCGGGGTGGCGACACCGGTCAATGACGGATCGTCCAATGCCGCCGCGCTGGCCAATGCACGGTCAAAGGTTGCGCCAAGCCGCTCTTGCAGCCCGGCATCCCCTTCGGCCAGCAGCAGGGCCAGCTGGCGCTGCGAGTGCAATGCCTCGATCACCAGCGACAGGGAAAGACCCGCGCGCCAGGCCTCGGCCCGGTTCGGGCGCGGCCTGTCAAAACTGCCCAAGGGCCGGCCCAGACGCAGGTCGGCGGTCATCTGCAAGCCGGTGCCCAGCGCCTTGAACAGCTCCTGCATCGCCTCGTCGCGACTGCGATAGGGGCTGTCCGGCCCCGGTGCGCGCATCAGCGCCGCATAGCGGTCACCCCAGTCCGCCGCCATTGCCTGTGCCAGCCCCGCAGTGTCGCGCGCGATGGCGCGGATCAGGGCACAGCGATAGGCCTCGCTGCCGGGCAGACCCTCGTCATAGAGCAGGAACTCAAGCGCATAGAGCCCGCGCGCAGCGACCGAGACCTGGGCAAACGCCTGTGCATCCTGCACCACCGGATCCTCTGCCGCGATCAGCCCGGCAAGCGCCTTCGGCGTCATGCCCCGGCTGTCGGGCCAGAAGGCTAGCGCAAAGGCGCGGTTTTCCGCCTCGGTCGGGCCAAAACGTAAGTGACTGACCCCGGCCCAGGCGCGAAGCGCCCCGTTGAGCGCCGCGCGCAAATCAGGGTCGCTCTCGTCGCACCCGACCTCGGCGGCAGCGGCCAGCGACGTTGTCTCCTCTACCAGCCGCGCGAACCCCGGTAACACATGAGTGTCGAGCACCCGACCGACCGGGTCGGCGGATGCCGTTGCGGCGACAAGGCATAGGATCAGGGCAACAAGGTGCTTCATGTCAGAGACTCTCCAGAAACCGGATCAGGGCGGCGCGGTCCTCGGGCATCAGGGCGATCACCCGGTCGCGCTGCGCCGCAGCCTCGCCCCCGTGCCAGAGCACCGCTTCAAGCAATGTGCGCGCCCGCCCGTCATGCAGGAAACGCGCCTCTCCGCTGACCTGCTCGGTCAGGCCAATCCCCCAAAGCGGAGCGGTGCGCCATTCGCGCCCGCTTGCCACTCCTTGCGGCAGCCGGTCGGCCAGCCCCTCGCCCATGTCATGCAGCAACAGGTCGGTATAGGGCCAGATCAGCTGAAAGCTCTGCTCGGGCTGATCGCTCAGCCGGGCGGTCACATGCTTGGGGACATGGCAGGACGGACAGCCGATGCCATAGAACACCCGCTTGCCCCGCAACACGTCGGGGTCATCCAGATCCCGCCGCGCCGGTACGGCAAGGTTGCGGCTGTAGAACGCGGTCAGCGCCAGCGCCGGGCCGTCGATCTCGGCGCCGCGCGGATCGCCATCGCCATGCGGGGCGTTCCGACATTCCATTTGCGATCCGGTGCAATCGCCCCATGGCGCGGGGCGCAGCGGAGAAGAGATGCCGATATCCGAGGCGAAGGCAGCGGCGGTCTGATTCAGGACCGAGGCCGCGCCTGCCTTCCACCCGAACCGGCCCAGCCCCTCTTGCCCGGTCGCGGGATCATGCACCCGGTTGGGCCGCCCCGATATGCCGTCGCCATCGCGGTCGTCCGGATCGGCATGAACCATGATCTCGGCCTCGGGGATCGCTTCGAGCAGGCCCAGCCCGATCATCTGCGGCGCCAGTCGGGGGCTGAGCGCGCTTTTGCTGTGCAGCGCGCCTTGCGCCGCGTCCAGCCGGTATCGGGGCTTGCGCAGAACCGCCACCTCGCCCCCGTTCAGGGAGACCTCGGTCTCGGTATAGCTCACCGCGATCCGCGCTTCGGGCCGCAGGCCGGGCACGGCGCTGTCCTGAATCTGTAATCCGAACAGCGGATCGGGCAGCACCGCGTCACCAAGGACCCTGCCGACCCGCAGCACCAGCCCCGGTCCGCCCATGGGCTGGCCGCGCCCGTCGCGGATATGGCAAGCCTGACAACTGCGCGCATTGTAGAGCGGCCCCAGCCCGTCGGATGCGTTGGTCGAGGAGGGTGACGCCACCCAGAGCTTGTCGAACAGGGCCTGACCCAGGTGGAAATCCAGTTCCCGCTCAAAGCCCATATTGGCGGAAGGGCGCGAGAAGGCATCGCGCCCCAAATCGCCCGAAACCGTGGCGGCGCCACCGGGCAACTGCTCAAAGGGTTCCGCCGCTGTGAACCCCGTTGCCGGGGCCGTTACGGTAGCGATCCTCTCGCGTTCATCTGTGCTGCGCGGCTGGGCCTCTGCGCCGAGGCCCAAGGCAGATAGCGCCAGCAACGGGACAAGGGGCCCCCGACAACAGGCAGAGACCACCCGTCGCACCCGGAGGATATGAGGCCCCCCGCCGCTCATTCGCCCAATGCGATCTCGCAATTGACACCAAACACGTGATCCACAGCCCCTACCTCTTCCACGCGCGCCAGCGCCGCGCCCACAAGGTAGCGCTCGCCGAACTCGTATTCAGCCCCGATTGAAAACAGTTCGGTCACCCCGGTGCTGTCGATATCGCGCCGGGCATAGGTGCCCGACAGGGTCACGTCGCCCAGCGCATAGGCGGCGTTGAGCATGGCATAGGTGGCGTCATCAGCGGTACCACCATAGCCGCTGAAGCTGGCGACCTCGGCAAAGAGATCGAGCGGCATGTGATGAAAGGAATGGAACAGGCTGGCCACCACCCCGTTTTCCGATTTCACATCCCCCGCGCCCCGGCTGAGATGCCGCAGGCCCAGACGCAGTTCGGTTTCGCCAAAGGACTTGATCCACGTCACCGCGCCATTGTCGAGCTGCCCGGTATTGCCCGCGCCACCCGCTGCACTGGTGTTGCGACCCCGGCGGAACCCGGCAGACCGGCTCAGCGCGGTGTCATCGGCATAGAACAGGCCCGCATGCAGCGTTCCCGCGGTACCAAGATCGACCGCGACCAGCGCGCCCAACTGCTCGGTCAATTCGTAATCCTCGGCCAGATCGGCGGCAAAGAACCCCGCCGTCTGATCCCAGGCGATACCAAAGCTGGGCGAGACCTTGCCCAGCTGGAAACTGGCCGAACCGGTTTCGATCTGCACCCCCAGTTCCTTGATATAGAGGCCCCAGTCGGTGAAGTTCCGGTCGCCGGGGGTGGGGTCATTCAGGCTCTCGCCGGTCAGGGCGGCAAAGACACTGACAGTGTCGTTGAACCGGTAGGCCCCCGACAGCTCCAGCGTACCGGTGGCGGCGCCGAATTCATTGCCTGGCGTGTCTGATTTGAAGGTGCGGGCGTATTCCAGCTCCAGCGAACCTTCCCAGGTAAAGCCAGGCGCTTCTTGCGCCTGCACTGCGCCCGCAAAGAGAGCGGCGGCGCCAGTCAGCGCCGCGAGGTGTCTGTAAGTCATGATGCTACTTTCTTGGATGAGCAGCTTGGCGGGCATGTGTCGCTTGCTGTGCTGAGGATGGGGTTAGTGAAACACAGCGCTGGGGTTATCGAGCGACTCCGAGCCTTCGAAAGCGATATCGTCGAGGCCCAGCACCCGGAACAGGCGCTGGAACGAACGGGCCTGCTCGACCAGCCCGTCGACGCCCGCCATGATCAGCGCCTCGCCTTCGGCATTGCCGCGCGCCAGCATTTGATCATAGGCAAACCCGCCCTCAGCGGCGGTGCGGATGGCGCCCAGCGCGTCCATCGTGATGTTGAGCCTGTCCTTGACCTCGGCATCCAGCGCCGGGTCGGCATCGGCCACCAGATCGGACAGTGAGGCGCCCGAGATCACTGCGCCGTCAACACGGGTATAGCTGCCCAAATAGACGTTCCGGATACCCAGCCCGTCGAAGTAATGGCTGTTGTGGGTGTTGTCCGAGAAACAGTCATGCTCTTCCTCGGGATCGTTCAGCAACAGGCCCAGCCGCATGCGCTCGCCCGCCTGCTCTCCATAGCTGAGGCTGCCCATGCCGGTCAGTATCGCCACCAGGCCAACGGTCTCGTCCGCCGTGACCGAGGTACGGGCGTCGCCGCCCGGCGCCCATTGCGCGGCCATCCATTCCAGGTCCGAGACCAGGAGGTCGGTCGCCGCCTGCAGATAGGCGCCACGCCGGTCGCAATTGCCACCAGTGCAATCGGCACCGGGCGCGTAGTCGGTCCAGGGCCGGTTGCCCGCGCCCGGACCCGTGCCGTTCAGATCCTGCCCCCAGAGCAGGAACTCGATGGCGTGATAACCGGTCGCTACATTCGCCTCGACCCCATCCGCTTCGTGCAGGGTACCCGATAGCAGCTCGGGCGTGATCTGGCTGGCGTCGATGGTCGTACCGGACAGGTCGAACACAGGCGTCGCGATCACGTTCAGCGCGGCATAGCCGTTTTCATCGGTCGCCCCGGGGTAGGAGGCATCGACATAGTCGATCAGCCCCTCGTCCAGCGGCCAGGCATTCACCTTGCCCTCCCAATCATCGACGATAGCATTGCCGAAGCGATAAACCTCGGTCTGCTGATAGGGATCGCGGGCGGCAAGCCAGGCCTGTTTGGCGGCGGCCAGCGTTTGGGCCGAGGGATCGGCGATCAGCGCATCGACCGCGACCTGAAGCGCGCGGGCGGTGATCAGGCTGTCTTGATACTTGGCCTCGGCAATGTCGGCATAGGTGGTCAGAACGGCGGCACGGTCGGCAGCCCAGGCGGGCACGGAACACGAAAAAGCCAGCGCCGCAGCGGCGAAGACACGGGTTTTCATGGCGAATATCCTTGGATGTTGTCAGGCGCGGCTTGACGGGCCGTGCCGGCCGGTCTGGCTTTCCCCATATCTGACTAAAATTGTCAGTTAAGTCAACACCACGATGACGCCGATCACTTGTTGCGGTCGATCCAGGCCGACATGGCCGCCTTGTCGTGGAAACATTCCGAGGGCACGGCCCGCCGCTTGGCCCGTGCGATCCGCTCAGCATAGGCGACCTGCTTGCCCGAGGGATACCGGTCGAAGGGAGACGATTCGGGCGCGCGATGGGCCGAGATCCAAGCCGACAACATGCGCCGGTCGCGCTGCGCCTCGATCGGGATGTCCAGCGAGGCACAGGCAGCGATCGAGCGCGCAAAGCGCAACTGTTTCTCGGTCACCGGCAGCAGATGATAATCGTTGCTCGGCCCCATTTGGGGCATGGCGTCGTAATGCTGAGTCATGGCGTCCACCCTCCATGTTCCATGGATCCAATATAGAACATTTAGAGAACATTTTCAACTCTGCCCGTTTATCGCCCCTCTTTTCGCCTGAATCTTTTTTTATTGACTGGCCAATCAACATGCTCGTAGAAGATCCGAAACGACTCCCCAACATCTCCGGCACCGGCACAAAGGACGCATCATGAAGTTCCAGCCAGAAGCGAGCCATTTCATCAATGGCGCCTATGTCGAGGACACGGCAGGCGCCGTGATCGACGTGATCTATCCCGCCACCGGCGAAGTGATCGCCCGGTTGCACTCGGCCACACCCGCGATCATCGATCAGGCGCTCGAGGCCGCGCGGCAGGCGCAGGCGAAATGGGCCGCGATGACCGGGACCGAACGTGGCCGCATCCTGCGCCGCGCCGCCGACATCATGCGCGCCCGCAACCACGACCTGTCGGTGATCGAGACCCATGACACCGGCAAACCCATTCAGGAAACCACCGTTGCCGATGCCACCTCGGGCGCCGATGCGCTGGAGTACTTCGGCGGGCTGGCCGGGTCGCTGACCGGAGAGCATATCCCGCTGGGTGGCGGTGATTTCGCCTATACCGTCCGCGAGGCGCTGGGCGTCTGCGCCGGCATCGGCGCCTGGAACTATCCCACCCAGATCGCCTGCTGGAAAGGCGCGCCCGCGTTGGCCTGCGGCAACACCATGGTGTTCAAGCCATCCGAGACCACCCCCCTCTCGGCCCTCAAGGTCGCCGAAATCCTGGTCGAGGCCGGGGCGCCCAAGGGTATCTATAACGTTGTGCAGGGCTATGGCGATGTCGGCGCGTCCCTGGTCACCGATCCGCGCGTCGCCAAGGTATCGCTCACCGGTTCGGTCCCCACCGGGCGCCGGGTCTATGCCGCCGCCGCCGAAAGCATCAAGCACGTCACGATGGAACTGGGCGGCAAGTCGCCGCTGGTCGTGTTCGACGACGCCGATATCGAAAACGCGGTCTCGGGCGCCATTCTGGGCAACTTCTATTCCTCGGGTCAGGTCTGCTCGAACGGGACCCGCGTCTTTGTACAGAAAGGCATCAAGGAGGCGTTCCTGTCCCGCCTGGCCGAGCGTCTGGCAACGGCGGTGATCGGCGACCCGATGGACCCGGCCACCAATTTCGGGCCGATGGTCAGCGAGGCGCAGATGAACATCGTCCTGGGTTATGTCGACAAGGGCAAGGCCGAGGGCGCACGGCTGGTTTATGGCGGCACCCGGCTGGATCGCGACGGTTTCTACCTGCTGCCCACCATGTTTGCCG
The DNA here is from genome assembly GCF_059612905.1 of Ruegeria sp. YKSD163. Taxonomy (NCBI): domain Bacteria; kingdom Pseudomonadati; phylum Pseudomonadota; class Alphaproteobacteria; order Rhodobacterales; family Roseobacteraceae; genus Ruegeria; species Ruegeria sp. YKSD163. The sequence goes on along the minus strand of NZ_JBXWRM010000009.1, from coordinate 119,945 downwards.
ATGTAACCGATGACATGACCATCGCGCGGGAAGAGATTTTCGGCCCGGTCATGTCGGTTCTCGACTTCGACACCGAGGAAGAGGTGCTGGCGCGCGCCAATGCCACCGAGTTCGGCCTCGCCGCGGGCGTCTTTACCCGCGACATCACCCGCGCCCACCGGATGGTGGCCGGGTTCGAGGCGGGCACCTGCTATATCAACACCTATAATCTGGCCCCGGTCGAGGCGCCCTTTGGCGGTTCGAAACAGTCGGGCGTTGGGCGCGAAAACTCGAAACTGGCGATCAACCATTTCTCGGAAATGAAGACGGTGTTTGTCTCGATGAACGATCTCGAAGCGCCATATTGAACGCGGCCAGCGCGCACCCTTTCCCTGCCCTCAGCGCAAGCCGCGAGGGCAGGAGCCTCCGGCGGGAGTATTTATGACCAGAAAGAAGCCCAAGCGCTGGGGCTTCTTTCTGGTCATAAATACTCATTTCCCACGCGCGGCATGTGGTCCGTCGCAAGAAATGTCCGACCAACAAGACCTTGGAAGCGACCTGACCCGCACCCACAGTTGAGTTCGGCGCCCAAAGCGCCTATTTCGGGGTCGGTACGGCGCAAAGGACTTTTCCGTGGTAAATCACCTCTACAAGAACGACCTGCCCGACGGGCTGGATCTGGGCCCCGTGGTGGCCATCGACTGCGAGACCATGGGGCTGAACCCCCATCGCGACCGTCTCTGTGTGATCCAGATGTCGGGCGGCGACGGAAACACCCATATCGTGCAGGTTGAAAAGGGCCAGACCGCCGCGCCCAACCTGTGCGCGATGCTCGAAAACTCCGGTGTGCTGAAGCTCTTTCATTTCGGCCGTTTCGACATTGCTGCGCTCTATCACGCCTTTGGCGCCCTGACCGCACCGGTCTATTGCACCAAGATCGCCAGCCGCCTGGTGCGCACCTATACCGACCGCCACGGGCTCAAGAACCTGTGCCAGGAGTTGCTGGGCGTCGATATCTCGAAACAGCAGCAGATGAGCGATTGGGGCGCCGAAACGCTCACAGATGCACAATTGGATTATGCCGCATCCGATGTCCTCTATCTGCACCGTCTGCGCGAGGCGCTGGATGGCCGGCTGGCGCGCGAAGGCCGCGCCGACTTGGCGCAATCCTGCTTTGATTTCCTGCCAACGCGGGCGCGGCTTGATCTTGTGGGTTGGCCCGAAACCGATATCTTTGCCCACTCATGACCGACCGCAGTTCTTTCATCGATACCGCGCGCCAGGTGGTGCTGGACGAGGCCCGGGCGCTTGACGCGCTGTCTGAGAGCCTGGGAGACGATTTTGCCGAGGCCGTGGACCTGATCCTGCGCACCAAGGGGCGCGTGATCGTTTCGGGCATCGGCAAATCGGGCCATATCGGCCACAAGATTGCCGCCACCCTGGCCAGCACCGGCACGCCCGCCTATTTCGTGCACCCGGCCGAAGCCAGCCATGGCGATCTGGGAATGCTCTCCGAGGACGACGTGGTGCTGGCCATCTCGAACTCGGGCGAGGCGCCGGAACTGGCCAACCTGCTGGCCTTTACCCGCCGCTTCGGCATTCCGCTGATCGGTTTGTCCAGCAAACCCGAAAGCTCGCTGATGCAGCAGGCGGATGTGCATCTGCTGATCCCGGCGCTGGGCGAGGCCTGCGGCTTTGGCATGGTGCCGTCGATCTCGACCACATTGACGCTGGCCATGGGCGATGCACTGGCCATCGCGCTGATGAAATATCGCGATTTCCGGCCCGAGAACTTTCGCGTCTTCCATCCCGGCGGCAAGCTGGGCGCGCGGCTCAGCCGGGTATCGGATCTGATGCACGGGGGCGAGGCAGTGCCGCTGATCGCTGCCAACACCCCGATGAGCGAGGCGCTGCTGGAGATCAGCCGCAAGGGCTTTGGCGTGGTCGGGGTCACCGATGATGCCGGCCATCTGGCAGGTATCGTCACCGATGGCGACCTGCGCCGCCACATGTCCGGCCTGCTGGACAAGACCGCCGCCCAGGTGATGACCGCCAACCCGACCACCATCGCCCCCGATGCGCTGGCCGAGGAAGCGGTAGCGATCATGAACGCGCGTAAGATCACCTCGCTCTTCGTGGTCGATCCGGCCGAGCCGGGCGTCGCGCGCGGCCTGCTGCATATCCACGACTGTCTGCGCGTCGGACTGGGCTAGGCGATGGCGGTCGACAGCTATTCCCGGGTTGTCCAATACCTCAAGGTGCTGTTGCCCCTAACTGCACTAGGTCTGCTGTCAGCCGTGTTCCTGCTGTCGTCGCGCGGGACGGATAGCGTTAGCCCGATTCCCTTTGCCGAGGATGAGATTGCCGACCGAACCCGCGGCCAGCAGGTCACAGGCCCGTTCTTTTCAGCAGTCACCCCAAAGGGCGAACAGATCCAGGTGCAGGCAACGCTGGCCCGACCGGGTGGCGATAACGCACCCGCCGAGGCTACCGACCTTGTCGCCGAGCTGCTCTTGCTGGGGGGAAGGCGGATCCGGCTGACCTCGAATCTGGGCACCGTGCAAATGGACAAGGACCTGGCGATCTTTACCGGCAACGTGGTGATAACCACCTCGGATGGGCTGACGGTGACCACCGAGCAACTCAACGCAGGGTTGAGCGGAATATCCGGTGAAACCCCTGGCAGCGTGCGCGGAACCGGACCTATCGGAGAGTTTACAGCAGGTTCTATGCAAATGGGGGCTGAAAACGAGGATGGCCCTGTCCATATTCGTTTCAAGAATGGCGTGAAACTGCTATATGACCCGAAAGCTGCGGAAAGATAACGTGTGATCGAAATTCGTGCATTGATCCTGGGCCTCGTCCTGGCCCTGGGTGCCGTTGCGGCGCAGGCCGAGGGCACAAAGGTTGCTTTTGGGGCCGTCAAGGCCGACCCGACGCTGCCGGTCGAAGTGACCGCCGACACCCTTGATGTAAGCCAGGAGGACGGCTCGGCCGAGTTTCAGGGCAATGTGATGGTCTCGCAGGGCGAGATGCGGCTGTCGGCCAAACGGGTGCTGGTGATCTACAATCAGCAGGCCTCGGGGATCGAACGGCTGGAGGCCACGGGCGACGTTGTGCTGGTCAGCGGCCCCGACGCCGCTCAGGCCCAGCGCGCCGATTACACCATCGGTACCGGTGTCATCGTGATGACGGGTGATGTCCTGCTGACCCAGGGCAAGAATGCGCTGAGTTCAGGAAAGATGACCGTCAACCTGACTTCGGGCACCGCCCAGATGGTTGGTCGCGTGAAAACCATCCTCAACTCGGACGGCGACTGATGAGCAAACCCCAGCTGACCGTGACCGAGGGCTCCTCGGGCCTCAGAATCGAGAAGTTACGGAAGTCTTACCGCAAGAAAACGGTGATCCGTGACGTCACGATGACGCTTGGCCGATCTGAGGTGGTGGCACTGCTGGGACCGAACGGATCTGGAAAGACGACCACCTTCTACTCGGTGGCGGGGCTGGTCTTTCCCGAGGCGGGAAAAGTCATCATCGACGGACAGAATGTGACCACCCTTCCGATGTATCGCCGCGCTCGGATGGGGATCGGCTATCTGCCACAGGAAATGTCGATCTTTCGCGGGCTCAGCGTCGAAGACAACATCCTTTCGGTGCTCGATATCACCCAGAAACACGCCCACAAGCGGCGCGAGCGGCTGGAAGAGCTGTTGTCGGACTTCTCGATCGAACACCTCCGCCGCGCCCCTGCACTGGCGCTGTCTGGCGGCGAACGCCGCCGGGTCGAGATTGCCCGCTGTCTGGCCGCCGATCCGAAATACCTGCTGTTGGACGAACCCTTTGCCGGGGTCGATCCGATCAGTGTGGGCGATATCCGGCATCTGGTCTCTGACCTCAAGAATCGAGGCATCGGCGTTCTGATTACCGACCACAACGTGCGCGAAACCCTCGAAATCGTCGACCGCGCCTATATCCTGCATGACGGGCAGGTGCTGATGTCGGGCAGCCCCGAGGAAGTGGTGGAGAACGAGAATGTCCGCCGCGTCTATCTTGGCGAGAATTTCCGCATCTCCTGATCCTTACAAAGACTCAACGACTGGTGGAAATCATGTCGCGCCCGCGCGGTTGCCATTGACAGCGGGCGCGTCTCTTGCCTCAATTGGGCTATGGCAAAGCACCGGATCGAAGCTGTTTCTGGTCACCCCTTCAGAGAAGGGAACAAACAGCCGCAACCCGGCGCCGCGTCAATTCCCGTCACCCGAAAATAACAGGCAAGCCGCATTTCGCGGCGTCAATAAGGGTGAAATTTGTGAAGGAGATCACATGCGTTATCAAATCAGCGGAAAACAGATCGACATCGGTGCGGCCTTGCAAAACCACGTTCAGACCGAACTGGGTGAGGTGGTGTCGAAATATGCGCAGCGTCCCACCGACGCCCATGTCGTGTTTTCCCGTTCGGCGCATGAATATGTATGCGAAGCCACCGTTCATCTGTCGACCGGCCTGACTGCCCAGGCCAAGGCCCACGCAACCGAGATCTATGCAGCGTTCGACAGCTGTTGCGAGAAGATGGACAAGCAACTGCGCCGCTACAAGCGACGACTGAAGGACCACCACAAGGACCGGGTCGAGCCGGTTGAACTCTTCGGAGCCTCGTCCTATATCCTCGCCTCGGAAGAACCGGACGCGCAAAGCGAGCCCGACTCGCTGCAGCCGATGATCGTCGCCGAAATGGAGACCAAGATTCCATCGCTGTCAGTTGGCGAGGCCGTGATGCAGATGGAACTGGCTGGCGCCCCGGTGCTGGTGTTTCGGAATGAAAGCAAGGACGGGTTGAACGTCGTGTACCGCCGCGAAGACGGCAACATCGGCTGGATCGATCCGTAATAGGCAAGACACGAACTGCGCGCGCCCGGCACCGCCGGTGGCGCGCGCGAGGAGCAAGACCTTATGGAGCTTTCGAGCATCCTCAAGCCCAACGCGGTCCGCGTCATCGGCGCCGCGTCGAGCAAGAAGAGATTATTTCAGGAAATCACGGACTTGGCTGAAGTGAGCCTAAAGCTGGACGCTCAGGAAATGCTTGAGGCTCTGCTTGAGCGCGAGAGTCTGGGGCCAACCGGTGTAGGTCACGGCGTCGCGCTGCCACATGCCCGGCTCAAAGGCCTGGAACAGGTGGCGGGCGTCTTCGTCCTGCTGGAGAAACCGCTCGATTTCGGTGCCGTCGACCGCCAGCCGGTCGACCTGGCATTTGCGCTTTTTGCACCCGAGGACGCCGGTGTCGAGCACCTCAAGGCTTTGGCGCTGGTCTCGCGCACCCTGCGCGAGCAGTCGGTCTGCACCAAGCTTCGGGCCAACCCGGATCCGACCAAACTCTATGCCATCCTGACCGAATCACATCCACTTCAGGCGGCGTGATTGACGTGTTCGGCACGAAAGAAGGGCCCCCTCGGGGCCCTTTTTGCTTGCGACGTCACGTCAGGAGTTCAGGCCCCCATTTCCAGGGCCCACCAGATCTTGCCGTTGTTTTCCTGGAACCACGCAAATCCCATCATGGTTGCTTTGGGGTCCAGGATGACGGAGCGCGGGCCGGGTTGTTCCATCCAGGCCGCCAGCGTCTCGACCTCGGTTTCATACGTCTCCGAGATCGCCTCGCCCAAGAAGACGCCAGGATAGCCGGCACGGCGGGCACGGTCGATCGGTGACGACCCGTCAGACCCGAAATGCCACGGCCGATTCTGCACCGACATGTCGCGCGCATGGGTGGCTGCGGCCGCGTTCAGTTCAGGATTGAGCTGCACCGGCAGCAGACCCGATGCCTGCCGCAGGGCATTGACCGAATCGAGCATCCTGAACTGCAACTTCGAGGCATCGCCGCGAATCCGGTAGACCTTGGGCAACGGTTTGCCGTCCGAGCCAAGCTGCGTCGGACCCCCGGTATCGGTACAGGCGGCCAGCGCCAGAAAACAAGCAAGAAGAATGGAAATCAGTCGCGTCATGGTCACACCGCATCCTATTGTCGGCCTCTCAGATAACCTTTGACCGGTTGCGATGCAAATCCTGCCTCTATCTCAGGCGACATATGGGTACGGTTTGATTTGCGACTGCGTCCCTAAGGCCATATTATGCACACTATCCTGTGAATTTCTGCGTAAAGGTCCTTTTGATGGTCAAGAAACCCACCTCACTTTCGACCCGGCGTAGCTTCATTGTCGGTGCCGCCTCGGTGCTCGGCACGCCCACGCTGGCACAATTCACCTCCGAAGACCCGCTGCGCCCTGCGCCCGAACCCGAGCCGCCGGTCCGTCGGAATATCTCCAGCTTCCGCGCGCTTGACTGGCAACCCTATTTCTCGAACACCCGTAACGGTGCCATTCTGGTCGATACCGTATCGCGTGCGCTTCATTACTGGTCCGAGGACCAAAGCGTCTATCGGCTGTTCCCATCTTCGGTTCCGCTTACCGATGAGCTGACCCGCCGTGGCCGCACCAGCGTGATTCGCAAGGTTGTCGGTCCCAGTTGGGCCCCGACCCCATCGATGAAGAAACGCAACCCGGAATGGCCCGATTACATCCCGCCGGGGCCTGACAACCCGCTGGGCACCCATGCGCTCTACCTCAGCTGGAAATACTATCGCATTCATGGAACCCATGACACGCGCAAGATCGGCCGCAGATCATCCAATGGCTGCATCGGTCTTTACAACGAGCATATCGCCCAGCTGTTCGATCTGACCAAAGTTGGCACGCAGGTGTTGCTAATTTGACGACATTTCGGCAGGCAAAGCAGCTTGTCGCGCAACAACCGTTTGCATTCCAACCGCATAGCTGATTAGAAAAAACTCACGAGGTAAGTCTTGGGTGCGCGGTTCAAAAATTGATGAATCGCGCAAATTCTGGAGGTTAACATGAAGAAACTCGTTCTCGCCGCTGCTCTGTCCGCTGCCGCATCGACCGCTTTCGCTGGCAACCTGGCCGAGCCGGTTGTCGAAGCACCGGTCATCGTCGAAGAGACCCAGAGCTCGTCGAGCGGCATCCTGCTGCCCCTGATCCTGCTGGTTCTGGTCGGCGCCGCTGTTGCAGCCAACAACTAATAGATTGGCCTAGCGCCAGTTGTAAGAAAGGCGGTGGTCTCCACCGCCTTTTTTATTGCCCTCTCAACATGTTGCCCCGCAGGGCACGACCTGGCGGTCAGTCCAGCCAACCGCCCAGATTGCTTTCGACCACCTTGGCCAGCGCCGCGATATGGGCATCCTCGTCGTTGAGACAAGGGATATAGGTAAAGCTCTCGCCGCCCGCGTGCACAAAGCTCTCGCGAATCTCTTCGTTGATCTCTTCCAAGGTCTCGATGCAATCGGAGGAAAAGGCCGGTGCAACCACGGCGATATTGAGCTTACCCTGCCGCGCCAGTTCTGCCACGTGATCGACCGTATAGGGTTTCAGCCATTCTTCGGGGCCGAATCGCGACTGAAAGGTCGATATAACCTCGCTCTTGTCCCAGCCCAGACGCTCGCGCAGCAGCCGCGTGGTTTTCACACACTGGCAATGATACGGGTCGCCCTGCATCAGATAGCGTTCGGGCATGCCGTGATACGAGCAGACCAGAACGTCGGGCCGACGGTCCATCGCCGCATAGGCGCGCTCGATCGATTGTGCCAGCGCGTCGATATAGACCGGTTCGTCGAAATAGGCCGGCACGGTACGCGCGGCGGGTTGCCAGGCCTCGTCCATCAGTGCGCGAAAGAACTGGTCGTTGGCCGTCGCGGTCGTGGCCCCGGCATATTGCGGATAGAGCGGAAAGAACAGGATACGGTCGCAGCCCTCGGCCACCATCTGGCGCACCTTGGACTTGGTCGAGGGATTGCCGTAGCGCATGCAGAAATCCACCAGCACCCGGTCGCCATACCGTTCGGCCAGCGCCGCGCGCAGCTTGGCGGTCTGATCCTTGGTGATCGTCATCAGCGGGCTTTCGCCCTTGTCATGATTCCAGATGGATTTATAGGCCGCGCCCGAACTGAACGGCCGCTTGGTCAGGATGATCCCCTGCAGGATCGGTTGCCATTTCCAGGCCGGATAGTCGATCACACGCTTGTCGGACAGAAACTCGTTCAGATAGCGGCGCATCGGCCAATAGGAATAGTCGTCGGGCGTACCAAGATTGGCCAGCAACACACCGATGCGACCCATTTTCACCTTGGGGTGGTCAGCGGGCGCGTGGGCGGGGCGGGTGGCGTCGAACATATCTGGCTTCCTGAATTTCTGCGGGCTTCGGTCTGAGATAACGGTAAATCTCCTGCCGTCAATCGGACAAAGGCGTTTCCGATGTACCCAGCGCCGCCGCCAACCGGGCGCTGGCCGACCCCGGACGCAGCGGTTTGGGCTGGCTTTCATCCGGCGCCCAACCAGTCAGGCAGATCAGTTCAAACGTGGCGGGCAGGCGGTTTTCGGTCGTGGCGAAATGGGCGGAATATATGTCCTCTGCCCGCGTGAACACCGCACGCCGCGTCGGGCGACGCAGACGCGCGGACAGGGCATTGGCCTCTCCCATATGGCGCAGGTCCCGCATCAGGTGCGGCAGGTCGCGGTATTCGGCGGTGAGCGTCAGGCTGTCGGCCACCGGCAGCGCCAGCCCGGCCCGCTGGAGCAGCGCGCCCAGATCGCGAATCTCGGCCATCGGCGCCACCCGCGGACTGATACCACCGGTGACCAGGGATTCAGCCTCGGCAAGCGATGCGCGCAGTTGATGTAGGGTCTGGCCGCCAAAGCAGATCGCCAGAAACAGCCCGTCGGGCCGCAGCGCGCGCCGACACTGGATCAATTGCCCCACCGGGTCGTTCGCCCAGTGCAAGGCCATGGCATGCACCAACAGATCGCAGCTTTGCGGGGTCAGATCGAGCGTCTCGTCCTCGGCCACAAGCCGGGCCGTCGGAAAGTGCCCGGCCCAGAGCGACGGTGCCGGGGTCACCACCGCCATATCCGTAAAGGTTCTGTTAACCAAAGACAGGCGATCCTGAACCTCGTCCAGCGCGGCGTGGTGCAGGAAAAGCGCCGTGTCCCGCATTCTGGCACGGCGCGCGGCCAATGCGGCGCTATCGACCAGCGCGGGGGGCAGAGAGGAACCGGGTGTCGTCATGAGGCGCAGTTAACCCATGTGGCAACAGATTCAAACCGCGATCGAAACGGTCTATCCCCCGCGCTGCCTGGGCTGCGGCGATCTGGTAACATCCGATTTCGGGCTGTGTGGCAAATGCTGGCGCGACACGCCCTTTATCGACGGCACCGTCTGCGACAGTTGCGGCGCCCCCCTGCCCGGCGCCCGCGACGGGCACCGGATTGAATGCGACGACTGCATGACCCACCCGCGCCCATGGTCCGACGGGCGCGCCGCGCTTCTCTATACCGGGCGGGCCCGGCGCATGGTGCTGGCCCTGAAACACGGCGACCGGCCCGAACTGGCCCGACCCGGCGGGCTGTGGATGGCCCGCGCGGCAGCACCCCTGTTGCGGCCAAACATGCTGATCGCGCCCGTACCGCTACATTGGTCACGCCTGCTGCGCCGTCGCTATAACCAGTCCGCCCTCTTGGCTCAGAGCATCAGGCGCCAGACCGGTCTGCAGGTCTGCCCCGACCTTTTGGTTCGCGATCGCGCCACGCCGATGCTTGAAGGGCTGAGCTCCACCCAGAGGGCCGAAACCCTTGCAAACGCGATCTCGGTCCATCCTCGACGGCGCCGCAGGCTGGCGGCGCGCAAGCTGTTGCTGATCGACGATGTGATGACCTCGGGCGCGACCCTGGCGGCATCTACGCAGGCCTGTCTGAACGCGGGCGCTGATCAAGTTTTCGTTTTGGTACTGGCGCGGGTTACGCGCGAGGCATAGCTGCGCAAGCACCAAACCCGCGCCTGTCGAAAAACCGGTCTCCACTTTCGCCGGAAATGATCTAGATTGGCGCGAAACGAAGGATACCCGGATGAAACCCGTCGAAATCTATACCTCGCCGCTTTGCGGTTTCTGCCATGCGGCCAAACGGCTGCTGGATCAGAAAGGCATCGCCTTTACCGAAATCAACGTGCTGACCAACCCCAAGCGCAAGCCCGAGATGATCCAGCGCGCGGGCGGGCGCCGTACGGTGCCGCAAATCTTTATCGGCGGTCAGCACGTGGGTGGCTGCGACGATCTCTATGCGCTGGAACAGGACGGCAAGCTCGATCCGCTGCTGGCCTCCGGATGAAAACCGCGCTGCTGCAACTCACCTCGTCGGACGACCCGGCGGCCAATCTGGACATGGTTCGGGGCATGGTCGCCGAGGCCGCGGCGGGGGGCGCCCGCTGGGTGCTGACACCCGAGGTGACCAATTGCGTCTCGAACAGCACCACACGCCAGCGCGAGGTGTTGCAGCACGAAGGGGACGACATCACCCTGGCCGGGCTCAGGGAACAGGCGGCCGAGCTGGGAATCTGGCTGCTGATCGGCTCGCTCGGGCTCAAGACACACGATGCCGACGGGCGATTTGCCAACCGGTCATTCATGATCGGGCCGGATGGGGGGATCGTGGCCCGCTATGACAAGATCCACATGTTCGACGTGCAGGTGACCGAAACCGAAACCTTTCGCGAATCGGCCAATTACCGGCCGGGTGGCCGGGCCGTGCTGGCCCCGACCGAATTCGGCACCGTGGGGATGACAATCTGTTATGACCTGCGTTTTCCGCATCTGCATGCGGCGCTCGCACAGGCAGGAGCGACCATCCTGACCGTTCCGGCAGCCTTTTCGCCAGTGACCGGCGCCGCGCATTGGGAATCGCTGCTCAGGGCACGGGCGATCGAAACCGGTTGCTGGGTTCTTGCCCCGGCCCAGACCGGCACCCATCCGCACAACCGCGGCAAACCACGCCACACCCATGGTCACAGCCTTGTCGTTGCCCCCTGGGGCGAGGTGCGGATCGACGCAGGCACCGAACCGGGCATTCACATCTTCGATCTGGATGATACATCTGTTACAGAGGCGCGACGCAGAGTCCCAAGTTTGACTCACATACGCGCTTTCGAAGGACCCTGACCCAGTGACGAGATGGCTGACGATATCCACACCCTGGCGGTCTCGCTGTTCAGCGAGATCCTGACTGCAGACCAACTGTTGCGCAACCGGCTCAGCCGGGTGCTTCCCAAAGGTATGGAAATCTCGCATTTTTCGGTCCTGAACCATCTGGTCTTTGTCGGAGATGAGCGCACCCCGGCACAGCTGGCCAGCACGTTTCACGTGACCAGGGGGGCGATGACCAATACGCTCGCCAAGCTGGAATGGGCTGGATATATCCATATCCGCCCGGACTGGGACGATGCCCGGCGCAAGATGGTGGCGATCAGCCCGGCGGGACGTCAGGCACGCGATCAGGCAATCTCGATGATTGCGCCGCTGATCGATCATGTGGTGGGCGAACTGGGTACCGAGCGCGTTCGGCTGGCCCTGCCGGTACTGCGGGATCTGCGGATCAAACTGGAAAACAACTGAACCGGAAATCAAAGATTTCCGGCCAGGAAAATTGCGAATTTTCCTGGCCGTTTTCCGTATCGGAAAACGGCGCGCCTAGCGCGGCCGCAGGCTGGCGGTTACGTAGTTGACGCTCAGATCGCGATCCGAGATAGACCACTGCCACGAAATCGGGTTGAACACGAATCCCTTGCGATCCACCGGATCCAGCCCTGCCTGCCGCAGCAGGTCGAACAATTCATCCGGGGTGATGAACTTCGACCACTCATGCGTTCCGCGCGGCAGCCAACGCATCACCACCTCGGCCCCAAGGATCGCCATCGCATAGGATTTGGGATTGCGGTTGATGGTCGAGCAGATCTGCAACCCACCCGGTTTCAACAGATCATGGGTCGCCCGCAGATAGGACAGCGGATCAGCCACATGCTCGACCACCTCCATATTCAGCACCACGTCGAACAGCTCACCCGCCTCGGCCAGCGCCTCGGCGGTAGTGTGGCGATAGTCGATTTCCAGGTCCGACTGTTCCGCATGAATGCGCGCCACCGGCAGATTTCCCTCGGCGGCATCTGCTCCAACCACCTCGGCCCCCAGCCTTGCCATCGGCTCGCTCAGCAATCCGCCGCCACAGCCGATATCGAGCAGCCGCAATCCGGCAAAGGGCCGATGCACGGTCAGGTCCCGGTCGAATTCGCCCGCGATCTGCCGGGTGATATAGTCCAGGCGGCAGGGGTTGAGCATATGCAGCGGTTTGAACTTGCCATGGGGATCCCACCATTCGGCGGCCATCGCCTCGAATTTCGCGATCTCTGACGGGTCGACCGTGTTCGGATGCGCTTGCATTCCTGTCTCCGTGTGCTCTTTTACCCATTGCGGACTATATAGGCCTGTAATGGACAAAAACCCGGACCAAAAGCGCGCAATGCAATATCTCTATCCGCCGATCGACCCGTTCGACCAGCGGATGCTGGATGTTGGTCAGGGTCACCACGTCTATGTAGAGCAAAGCGGCAATCCCAACGGCATCCCTGTCGTGGTTCTGCATGGCGGTCCGGGCGGTGGATGCAGCCCGGCGATGCGGCGCTATTTCGATCCTGCGGTGTACCGGGTGATTCTCTTCGATCAGCGCGGTTGTGGCCGGTCGCGACCTCATGCCTCGGTCACCGACAACACCACCTGGCATCTGGTTTCCGATATCGAACGTATCCGCAAAGCGCTGGAGATCGACAGCTGGATCGCCTTTGGCGGCAGTTGGGGCGCCACCCTGGCACTGGTTTATGCCCAGACCTATCCCGACCGCGTTACCCGGCTGGTGCTGCGCGGCGTATTCCTGATGACCCGGGCCGAGTTGGACTGGTTCTATGGCGGCGGCGCCGGGCGGTTCTGGCCAGAACCCTGGTCGCGCTTTGCTGCATTGATCCCCGAGAATGAACGCGGCGACATGATCACCGCCTATCACAAACGCCTGTTCTCGGGCGATATGGCGCAAGAGATCCGCTATGCCCGCGCCTGGTCGGCCTGGGAGAACGCGCTCGCCTCGATCCATTCAAACGGCACAACGGGCGAAAGCCCCGGCGATTATGCCCGTGCGTTTGCCCGGCTCGAGAATCACTATTTCATCAACGACGGCTTCCTGGAATTCGACGGCCAGATCCTCGCCAATATGGGACGTATCTCGCATATTCCCGGCCATATCGTGCAGGGGCGCTATGACATGATCTGCCCACCCAGCTCAGCCTGGAAGCTCAGCGAGCTATGGCCCAGTTGCGAACTACGGATGATCCGCAATGCCGGCCACGCCCTGTCCGAACCGGGCATCAGCGCCGAACTGGTGCGCATCATGGACGGCATCGCACAGGAGGTCGCGACATGACCCGGATCGACCGCCGCGCGCTGTTCGCCTCGGGTGCTGCCGCAGCCCTTTTGGCCTCGACGGGCATGTCGCTGGCCGACCGGCCCCGGGCGGGGGGCACCCTGCGTCTGGCGGTTCCGCGAGACGACAGCCTGGAACGGATCGCGCGCGGTGCCGTTTTCGACACCCTGACCGAGATCGCGCCCGACGGCACCCTCAGGGGTGAACTGGCCACCGGCTGGCAACCCGATGACAGCGCCCGGGTCTGGAGCTTTGATCTGCGCGAGGATGTTACCTTTCACGATGGCACGCGGTTCTCTGCCAGCGATGCCGCCGCGTCGCTGGCCGAAATCGGCCTGACCGAGACGCTTGGCCCCGCGCGGCTGCGGCTGGAACTGGCCGAAGCCGATCCCGGCCTGCCCTTCCGGCTGGCCGATATCCGCTTTGCCATCACCCGCGCGGGCGCGGCGGTCACGCCGCTGGAACAGGCCAACGGCACTGGTTGTTACCGGGTCGAACGGGCGCAGGACGGGCGGCATTTCCTGGGCCGCAAGGTTGACGATCACTACAATCAGGGTCAGGCCGGATGGGCCGACACGGTCGAGGTGATCGTGATCCCCGACCCCGCCGTCCGGGCCGAGGCACTGCGCGACGGATATGTCGATGTCGCCGCCCTGCCCCTTCCCGACGGGCTGCGCGACCGCGCCCGGTTCCGCTATCACCCCTCCGAGGACGACATGGCGCTCGCCGCCGCCGTCTCGGTCGGCCTGCCGCGCCAGATCGGCAGCCGTAGTCCGCTGGACGATGGCCGCATCGCGGAACGCTGGTGGGTTGGGTAAACCAGCTTTCGAATCCCACCCCCTTGCAGACTCACCCCATCCCGCGTATATGCCTTGACAACAGCGGCGCGTCGGGCACTGGCCTGGGGTTCCACCGGAATAGATCGACGGGCCGCGCGCCCGTTTTTTTGTGCCCGGAGCTTGGGTAAGACACGAGATGACCAACAACCTGATAGCAAAGGCCGCCATCGACCGGCGCCTGGCCGAGATCGTCAGCCCCGTGATCGCGGATCTGGGATACGAGCTGGTGCGCATTCGCCTGATGAGCGGCAAGAGCACCACGCTTCAGATCATGGCCGACAAGCCCGATGGCGGTATCGAGGTGGACGATTGCGCCGCGATCTCGAACGCGGTCAGCGCCACGCTGGATGTCGAGGATCCGATCCTGGATGCCTATACGCTCGAAGTGTCAAGCCCGGGCATTGACCGGCCGCTGACCCGGCTCAAGGATTTCGAGATGTTCGAAGGCTACGAGGCCAAGATCGAAACCACCGAGATGATCGACGGCCGCCGCCGGTTCAAGGGTGAACTGGCTGGTGTCGAGGGCAACGAGGTGCTGATCAACATCGACCAGAATGGCGAAACGGTGACCATCGGCCTAGAATTCGACTGGCTGAGCGATGCCAAGCTGGTTCTGACCGACGACCTGATCAAAGAAATGCTGCGCCAGCGCAAGGCCGCCGGCGTTCTGAACGAAGACCAATTCGACGAAATCGTAGAGGAAGCGCCCGAAACGGGCGCCACGACCATGGCCCGCGACGGGTCCGAAGAGGAGACGAAGTAATGGCAATCACCTCTGCAAACCAGCTTGAGCTGCTGCAAACCGCCGAGGCCGTGGCCCGTGAAAAGATGATCGACCCCGGTCTGGTGGTCGAGGCGATGGAGGAATCCCTCGCCCGCGCGGCCAAGAGCCGCTACGGCGCCGAGATGGACATCCGCGTCCACATCGACCGCAAGACCGGCAAGGCGACCTTTACCCGTGTCCGCACCGTTGTCGCCGATGACGAGCTTGAGAATTATCAGGCCGAGTTCACTGTCGAACAGGCCAAGCAGTACATGGAAAATCCGCAGATCGGCGATACTTTCGTCGAAGAGGTGCCGCCGGTCGAGATGGGCCGTATCGCCGCGCAATCCGCCAAGCAGGTGATCCTGCAAAAGGTGCGCGAAGCCGAGCGGGATCGTCAGTACGAAGAATTCAAGGACCGCGCCGGCACCATCATCAACGGCCTCGTCAAGCGCGAGGAATACGGCAACGTCATCGTCGATGTGGGTGCGGGCGAGGCGATCCTGCGTCGCAACGAAAAGATCGGCCGCGAAAGCTATCGCCCGAACGACCGTATCCGCTGCTACATCAAGGACGTGCGCCGCGAGCCGCGCGGGCCGCAAATCTTCCTGTCGCGCACCGCGCCGGAATTCATGGCCGAACTGTTCAAGATGGAAGTGCCGGAAATCTATGACGGCATCATCGAGATCAAGGCCGTGGCCCGAGACCCAGGCAGCCGCGCCAAGATCGCCGTGATCTCCTATGACAACTCGATCGACCCGGTCGGCGCCTGTGTGGGTATGCGCGGCAGCCGCGTGCAGGCCGTTGTCAACGAGCTGCAGGGCGAAAAGATCGACATCATCCCGTGGAACGAGGATCAGCCGACCTTCCTGGTGAACGCGCTGCAACCGGCCGAGGTGTCGAAGGTGGTGTTGGACGAAGAAGCCGGCAAGATCGAGGTCGTGGTCCCCGAGGAGCAGCTGAGCCTGGCCATCGGTCGTCGGGGCCAGAACGTGCGCCTTGCGTCGCAGCTGACCGGTCTCGACATCGACATCATGACAGAGGCCGAGGAATCGGCGCGCCGTCAGAAGGAATTCGAGAGCCGCACCGCGCTGTTCATGGAAACCCTCGATCTGGACGAGTTCTTTGCCCAGCTGCTGGTCTCCGAAGGCTTCACCAATCTCGAAGAGGTCGCCTATGTCGAGCTTGACGAGCTTCTGGTGATCGACGGAGTCGACGAAGGCACCGCCGAAGAGCTTCAGGCCCGTGCCCGAGACTATCTCGAGGCACAGGCCAAGGCGGCGCTGGACAATGCCCGCGCCCTGGGAGCCGAGGATAGCCTTATTGAATTCGAGGGCCTGACACCCCAAATGGTCGAGGCATTGGCCAAGGACGACGTCAAGACGCTGGAAGATTTCGCAACCTGTGCCGACTGGGAGCTGGCCGGTGGCTGGACCACGGTCGACGGTCAGCGGGTCAAGGATGACGGTATTCTGGAACCCTTCGACGTTTCGCTGGAAGATGCGCAGGATATGGTGATGACCGCCCGCGTCATGTTGGGCTGGGTGGATCCGACAGAACTGCTCGAAGAGGCGGAAGAGACCGACGAGGGCGAAACCGCAACCGACGAGGAGGCCGAGGCCTGATTCCGGGCCGACGGAGATAACGCATGACACGTGGCGGTGCACATAAAGACCGGACCGAAGGTCCCGAGCGCAAGTGCATTGCCACGGGCGAGGCACGGCCTAGATACGGGCTTATCCGTTTCGTGGCCGGCCCCGACGGGCAACTGGTGCCCGATATCGCGGGCAAACTGCCCGGACGCGGCACCTATGTGGCCGCAGACCGGGACACGCTGCAAAAAGCCGTGGACAAGAAACTCTTTGCTCGCGGCCTGAAACAGCAGGTGCAGGTGCCCGACGGGCTGGTGGACGAGGTCGAGCGACAACTGATCCGCCGCGTTGTCGACCTGCTCAGCCTGGCACGCAAGTCCGGCGACGCAGTCGCGGGATACGAAAAGGTCAAGACCTGGCTCGACAAGGAAGAGGCGCAGGTCCTGATCCAGGCCTCGGACGGATCGGGCCGAGGCAAGACCAAACTGAGCACGCCGCATTTCGGCAAATACATTGGTTGGCTCACGGCGGATGAATTGGGCATGGCTTTTGGCCGCCAAACAGTGATACATGCGGCGCTGGCCTCTGGTGGACTCGCCAAACGTGTTGTAGAGGAAGCGCAACGCCTTCGTGGAATGCGCAAAACGGATGACGGCGGCAAGGGCCGCGCGGAAGGGTAAGAAGCTTTATGAGCGATACTGACGGCAAAAAGACATTGGGTCTGCGTGGTTCCCGCCCCGGGAACGTGAAACAGAGTTTCAGCCACGGACGGACCAAGAATGTCGTGGTGGAAACCAAGCGCAAGCGCGTGGTGGTCCCCAAGCCCGGCGCCGGAAAGCCGAGCGCCGGTGGTTCTTCGCCGGCCGGAGACCCTTCGCGCCGTCCCGCCGGGATTTCCGACGCCGAGATGGAGCGCCGGCTGAACGCGCTCAAGGCCGCCAAGGCCCGCGAATCCGAAGAAGCCGCGCAGCGCGAGGCCGAGGAGAAGGCGCGCGCCGAAGAGCGTGAACGCCGCCGGGCCGAGCAAGAGGCCAAGGAGCGCGAACAGCGCGAAGCCGAGCAGCGTGCCCGCGAAAAGGCCGAGGAAGAGGAGCGTCAGCGCCTCGAAGCGGAAGAAGAGGCCAAGCGCGCCGCCGCGCGTGCCGCCGCCGAGCAGGAAGCACCCAAGCCCGAACGCAGCGCCGAGCGTGCGCCGGCGTCGGCCCGCCCCGACAGTGGTGACAATGCCCGCCGGGTCGACCGCGACCGCGAACGAGAGCAGCGCCAGACCCGTGGCAAAGGCCGTCAGGACGGACGCCGCTCGGGCAAGTTGACGCTCAGCCAAGTCACCGACGGTGAGGGCGGGCGCCAGAAATCACTGGCCGCGATGAAGCGCAAGCAGGAGCGCGCCCGGCAAAAAGCCATGGGCAGCGCCGCCGAGCGCGAAAAGGTGATCCGCGAGGTTCAGTTGCCCGAGGCGATCGTGGTTTCCGAACTTGCCAACCGCATGGCCGAGCGTGTGGCCGATGTGGTCAAGGAACTGATGAAGATGGGCATGATGGTCACTCAGAACCAGACCATCGACGCCGACACCGCCGAACTGATCATCGAGGAATTCGGCCACAAGGTTGTCCGGGTTTCGGATTCCGACGTCGAAGACGTCATCTCGGATATCGAGGACGCCGAAGAAGACCTCAAGCCGCGCCCGCCGGTCATCACGATCATGGGCCATGTCGACCACGGGAAAACCTCGCTTCTGGATGCGATCCGCGACGCCAAGGTTGTTGCGGGCGAGGCCGGTGGCATCACCCAGCATATCGGCGCCTATCAGGTCAAAACCGATGGCGGCACAACGCTCAGCTTCCTCGATACGCCGGGCCACGCGGCCTTTACCTCGATGCGCTCGCGCGGTGCTCAGGTGACCGATATCGTGGTTCTGGTTGTTGCC
Organism: Ruegeria sp. YKSD163; assembly: GCF_059612905.1. Classification (NCBI taxonomy): domain Bacteria; kingdom Pseudomonadati; phylum Pseudomonadota; class Alphaproteobacteria; order Rhodobacterales; family Roseobacteraceae; genus Ruegeria; species Ruegeria sp. YKSD163. The sequence goes on along the minus strand of NZ_JBXWRM010000009.1, from coordinate 101,485 downwards.
GCTGATGACGCGGTGATGCCGCAGACCGTCGAGGCGATCAACCACGCCAAGGCCGCCGGCGTGCCGATGATCGTGGCGATCAACAAGATCGACAAACCCGAGGCGAACCCGACCAAGGTGCGCACCGACCTGCTGCAGCACGAAGTTGTGGTTGAGGCGATGTCGGGCGAAGTGCAGGATGTCGAGGTTTCGGCCAAGACTGGCGAAGGTCTGGACGAGCTGCTGGAAGCGATCGCACTGCAGGCCGAGATCCTGGAACTCAAGGCCAACCCCGACCGCCCCGCACAGGGTGCGGTGATCGAGGCGCAGCTGGATGTGGGCCGTGGCCCGGTTGCCACCGTGCTGATCCAGAAGGGAACGCTGCGCCAGGGCGACATCTTTGTCGTGGGTGAGCAATACGGCAAGGTCCGCGCCCTGATCAACGACAAGGGTGAGCGCGTCACCGAAGCCGGTCCTTCGGTGCCGGTCGAGGTGCTGGGCCTGAACGGCACGCCCGAGGCAGGCGACGTTCTGAACGTGACCTCGACCGAGGCACAGGCCCGCGAGATCGCGGAATACCGCGCCCAGGTCGCCAAGGACAAACGCGCCGCCGCCGGTGCCGCCACCACGCTGGAACAGCTGATGGCCAAGGCCAAGGCGGACGAGAATGTCGCCGAACTGCCGATCCTGGTGAAAGCCGACGTGCAGGGCTCTGCCGAGGCGATCGTTCAGGCGATGGAAAAGATCGGCAACGACGAGGTGCGCGTGCGCGTGCTGCATTCGGGCGTTGGTGCCATCACCGAGACCGATGTGGGCCTCGCCGAGGCATCCGGCGCGCCGATCATGGGCTTCAACGTCCGGGCGAACGCAAGCGCGCGTAACACCGCCAACCAGAAGGGCGTCGAGATCCGGTATTATTCGGTGATCTATGACCTGGTCGACGACGTCAAAGCGGCCGCGAGCGGCCTGCTGAGCGCGGAAATTCGCGAGAACTTCATCGGCTACGCGAATATCAAAGAGGTGTTCAAGGTCTCCAACGTCGGCAAGGTCGCCGGTTGTCTGGTCACCGAAGGTGTCGCCCGCCGCTCTGCCGGTGTGCGCCTGCTCCGCGACAACGTGGTGATCCACGAAGGCACGCTGAAAACCCTCAAGCGCTTCAAGGACGAAGTGTCCGAAGTGCAGTCGGGCCAGGAATGCGGCATGGCCTTTGAAAACTACGACGATATCCGCCCCGGCGACGTGATCGAGATCTTCGAGCGCGAGGAAGTCACCCGGTCGCTGACCTGATCGGAGGCAGAAAACAGATTGATGGGGCGGCTCTTGCGAGCCGCCCTTTTTCGTCTCGCGTTCATGGGGTTAACCAAAAAAGAGGCAAGAAAAGGCCCCATGCCTCTTCTTGCCCTCAAGACCCGTGTGAGTGGTGGTCTTTAAACTCTCGAACTTTCCACGTTACGCCTTGGGCTGCCAGCCTTGCGGCACATCCGCTTCGGATTTCTTGCTGCGAACCATGGCTTCTCCATGCAAAAGCACGCCGCATCAAACATCCATGTCCTCCGGAAAGAAAAGGGTCGACACAACGTTCTGACCCAATGCTTCCGGCATACACGGTATACACCATCGCGCACGAGAAATCACATGAGAATTCGCCCGAAAACAGTATTCAAAGCGCCGCAAGAAATCAGCATCTAGCTTAAATGTTTGCTCGGAATACCAAATTTGCACAGATTACCAAACGTCAAGACATGATGAATATGACAAGAACCCATTACAACCAGTCGCGCAGGATCGGGATCAGCGGGATATCCGCTGCTGGCATCGGGTAGTTGCGAAGTTCGTTTGCACGTACCCATGTCAGCGCCTGCCCCTCGCGCGACTGGGGGATACCCTCCCATTTTCGGCAGGCAAACAGCGGCATCAGCAAATGGAAATCATCATAGCTGTGGCTGGCAAAGGTCAGTGGCGCCAGGCACGAGGCCCAGGTATTGATCCCCAGTTCCTCGTGCAGCTCGCGGATCAGCGCCAGTTCGGGCGTCTCGCCGGGTTCGACCTTGCCGCCGGGAAACTCCCACAAACCGGCCATCGACTTGCCTTCCGGGCGCTGCGCCAGCAGCACCCGGCCATCTACGTCGATCAGCGCGACGGCGGAAACGAGAACGGTTTTCACGAGCGGTAATCCGCGTTGATCTCGATATATCCGTGGGTCAGATCGCAGGTCCAGACGGTGGACTTGCCTTCGCCAAGGCCCAGATCGACACCAATGACCAACTCCTGCCCCTTCATATAGGCGGCAGCGTCCTCTTCACGGTAACCCGGGCTGACCCAGCCCTTTTCGGCCACCAGGATATCGCCGAACGAGATGCTCAGCAGGTCGCGGTCAGCGGCGGCGCCGGATTTGCCGATCGCCATCACCACCCGGCCCCAGTTCGGGTCTTCGCCCGCAATCGCGGTCTTGACCAATGGCGAGTTGGCAATCGCCAGACCGTGCACCTTGGCATCGGTATCGCTGACCGCGCCTGTCACCCGGATCTCGACAAACTTGGTGGCGCCTTCACCGTCACGCACCACTTGCTGTGCGAGGTCCAGCATCACCTCTTCCAGCGCGGCGGCGAATTCGGCATTGCCCGTCGCATCCACACCCGAAGCACCCGTCGCACACAGAAGAAGCGTGTCCGAGGTCGAGGTGTCGCTGTCCACGGTAATGCAGTTGAAGGTGCGGTCGGTCATCGCCGACAGCATCGCCTGCAACGCACCTTGTTCGACTCGGGCATCGGTAAAAATATAGACCAGCATTGTCGCCATATCCGGGGCGATCATGCCCGAGCCCTTGGCGATCCCGGCGATCTTGACCATCTTGCCATCGATCCCGACGGTCCGGCTGGCGCCCTTGGCAAAGGTATCAGTGGTCATGATGGCGCGGGCGGCATCCTCCAGCGCGTCGGGGTTCAGCGCCGCGTTCAGATCGCCCAGCTTGGCCACGATACGCTCGTGTTTCATCGGCTCGCCGATCACCCCGGTGGACGAGGTAAAGACCCGTTCAACCGGCACACCTGTCACATCTGCCACCGCCTGCGTCACCTCGGCCACCGAGGTCTGGCCGTAATGGCCTGTAAACGCGTTGGAGTTGCCTGAATTGACGAGGATCGCGGCCGGTCCGTTGCTGGCGCCGCCGATCTTGGCCTGACAGTCCAACACCGGCGCCGAGCGGGTGGCCGACCGGGTGAACACCCCGGCAACCGAGGTACCCGGAGCCAACACCGCCAGCATCACATCGGTGCGACCCTGATAGCGCACCCCGGCCGCGATACTGGCCAGCTGCACACCGTCGATGACGGGCAGCATCGGAAACGTGGCCGGGGCCAAAGGGGAAACCTTGGTGATCTTCGCCATTTCGGCCTTACTCCTGCACCAATTCCAGCTGCCGCAGCACGCCGGGTTCGATCCCGTTCAGATCGGGCTTTTCAATCTCGCTGTCCTTGGTCAGCTCGGCCAATCGCGCGTCGATGGCATCCTGCTGGATGCGTCCGGCCAGTTCGTCGCGCACCTCGTCCAGCGGCGGGGCCTCGGACTTGCGCTTGTCATTGAGGATGATCACGTGCCAGCCGAACTGGGTCTGCACCGGGTCCGAGATCTGGCCCGCGTTCAGCGCCACGACCGCCTGTTCGAATTCCGGCACCATCGCGCCCGCTCCGAACCAGCCCAGCGCACCGCCATTGGGCCCGGACGGACCGGTGGATTTCTCCTTGGCGGTGGCGGCGAAATCGGCGCCGTTGTCGAGCAGCTCCTTGACGGCCTTGGCGTCGTCCTCGGACGGGACCAGGATATGCGAGGCATTGTATTCCTCGCCACCGAACCCGTCGGCATATTGCGCGTCATAGGCCGACTGGATCGCCTCGTCGGTGGTGGCGGCGGCCATGATCTCTTCGATGGTCTCACCCGCCAGCAACGAGCGCTCCTCGTTCTCCAGCGACAACACGACCTGTTTCGGGGTCTCACCCGTCTGTTGCTGTTTCAACAGTGTCTGCTGCACCAGCTGGTCCAGGATACCTTCGAACAACACATCGTCGGGCAGTTGCTGATACTGCTGCGGCAGCAAGGCACGCGCGACGATCATGTGACCCAACGTGATCTCTTCGCCATTGACGCGGGCCACAACCGTGTCCGCCTCGGCCTTTGTCTCGGCCGCGACCGGCAGGGCCAGCACCAGCGCAAGCGCCAGCGATGGCAAGATTGTGAGACCTTTGGGCATTGATTCATCCTATTTCCAGGCCGCAACGGGGCGCGGCGTTGACACTCTGGACCCTGCCGCTTACATCGCTTGAAGCCTTTGACAGGACCGCCTTCACCCCCCGTATCTATGGGTTGCGCGCAAGGCGGACAAGCCTGTCGTAACCATGACAGAACAAATCCGCTGGAGTGCACATGCTGGGACTTGGAACGCTTGCCAAAAAGGTGTTCGGAACGCCGAATGACCGCAAGATCAAGGCAACCCGCCCGGTGGTCGCCCAGATCAACGCGCTGGAAGAGGAATTTGCCAAGCTTACCGACGAGGGGCTGAAGCAAAAGACCGACGAACTGCGCAAACGCGCGCTGGACGGCGAAAGCCTGGATGCGCTCTTGCCCGAGGCCTTTGCCAACTGCCGTGAAGCCGCCAAGCGGGCCCTGGGCCTGCGCGCCTTTGACACCCAGCTGATGGGCGGCATGTTCCTGCATCAGGGCAATATCAGCGAGATGAAGACGGGCGAGGGCAAGACGCTGGTCGCCACCTTTCCCGCCTATCTGAACGCGCTGACCGGCAAGGGCGTGCATGTGGTCACGGTGAACGAATACCTGGCCAAACGCGACTCGGAATGGATGGGCAAGGTGTTTGGCGCGCTGGGCATGACGACCGGCGTGATCTGGTCCGGCCAGCCCGATGACCAGAAGATGGCCGCCTATCAAAGCGACATCACCTATGCCACCAACAACGAGCTTGGCTTCGACTATCTGCGCGACAACATGAAGGGCGAGTTGAGCGAGGTCTATCAGAAGCAGCACAATTTCGCGATCGTGGACGAGGTCGACTCGATCCTGATCGACGAGGCGCGCACGCCGCTGATCATCTCGGGCCCTGCGCAGGATCGCTCTGATCTCTATGTCGCCATCGACGCACTCCTGCCCTCGCTTTCAGACGATCATTTCGAACTGGACGAAAAGACCCGCAACGTCACCTTTACCGACGAAGGCAACGAGTTCCTCGAAGCGCAACTGGTCGCGCGTGGCCTGCTGCCCGAGGGTCAGTCGCTCTATGATCCCGAAAGCACGACCATCGTGCACCACGTCAACCAGGGTCTGCGCGCGCACAAGCTGTTCCAGCGCGACAAGGATTACATCGTGCGCGATGGTGAGGTTGTGCTGATCGACGAATTCACCGGCCGCATGATGCCGGGCCGCCGTCTGTCCGATGGCCTGCACCAAGCGATCGAGGCCAAAGAGAACGCACAGATCCAGCCCGAGAACGTGACGCTGGCCAGTGTGACTTTCCAGAACTACTTCCGCCTTTACGACAAGCTTTCGGGCATGACCGGTACAGCCCTGACCGAGGCCGAGGAATTTGCCGAGATCTATGGTCTGGGTGTCGTCGAGGTTCCGACCAACAAACCGATCGCGCGCAAGGACGAGGACGACCAAGTCTATCGCACCGCGGCCGAGAAATACGCCGCCATGATTGCCGAGACCAAGAAGGCGCATGAAAAGGGCCAGCCTGTTCTGCTCGGCACCACCTCGATCGAAAAGTCCGAGATGCTGAGCCAGATGCTGACCAAGGAAGGCATCGAACACAACGTCCTGAACGCCCGTCAGCACGAGCGCGAGGCGCAGATCGTGGCCGAGGCCGGCCGCTATGGCGCGGTGACCATCGCCACCAACATGGCCGGTCGCGGCACCGACATCCAGCTGGGCGGCAATGTCGAGATGAAGGTTCTGGCCGCCTTGGCCGAAAACCCCGAGGCCGACCCAGCAGAGCTTCGCGCCGCCGAGGAAGCCCGCCACGCCGAGGAAAAGCAAAAGGTACTGGATGCCGGCGGCCTTTATGTGATGGCCTCGGAGCGGCATGAAAGCCGTCGCATCGACAACCAGCTGCGCGGTCGCTCGGGCCGTCAGGGCGACCCGGGCCGTACGGTGTTCTACCTCAGCCTGGAAGACGACCTGATGCGTATCTTCGGCTCGGAACGGCTGGACAAGGTGTTGACCACGCTGGGCATGAAGGAAGGGGAGGCGATCGTCCACCCCTGGGTGAACAAGTCGCTCGAACGCGCCCAGGCCAAGGTCGAGGGCCGCAACTTCGACATGCGTAAAAACGTGTTGAAATTCGACGACGTGATGAACGATCAGCGCAAGGTGATCTTCAACCAGCGGCGCGAGATCATGGCGACCGAGGATCTGTCGGATGTGGTCGCCGACATGCGCGAGCAGGTGATCGACGACCTGATCGACCAATACATGCCGCCCAAGACCTATGCCGACCAGTGGGATACCCAAGGCCTTTATGCCGCCGTTATCGAAAAGCTGGGTATCGACGTTCCTGTCATCGAATGGGCCGCCGAAGAAGGCGTGGATGACGATGAAATCCGCGAACGCCTGATCAAGGCCTCGGGCGAATACATGACGCAAAAGGCCGCCGATTTCGGACCCGAGAACATGCGCAACATCGAGAAGCAGGTGCTGTTGCAGACCATCGACAGCAAATGGCGCGAGCACCTGCTCAAGCTGGAACATCTGCGCTCGGTCGTCGGATTCCGGGGCTATGCGCAGCGCGATCCGCTGAACGAATACAAGACCGAAAGCTTTCAGCTGTTCGAAGGATTGCTGGATAGCCTTCGCGAGACCGTCACACAGCAATTGTCCCGCATTCGCATGCTGAGCGAAGAGGAACAACGCCAGATGATGGCGCAGATGTTGGCCCAGCAGAATCAGGCCGAACAGGCGGCAGAGCAGGCCGAAGCAGTTGCCGAGGCCAAGGCTTCGGGCGATGCACGCCCCGGCTTTGTCGAGGACGACCCCAGCACATGGGGCAACCCCTCGCGCAACGATCTGTGCCCCTGCGGGTCTGGCAAGAAATTCAAGCATTGCCACGGGCGGCTGGCCTGAGGCCCCCGCCACAATGACTCCCCCCGGCGGCCATAAACTGGCCGCCTTCTATAACGACACTCCTCGCGGACCAATGGGCGATGGAGTGTGGTTATGGCACAAAGACGCAAGATTCTGACAGCTGGCGGGACCGTTCTCTGCGCGGCGCTGATCGGATTCCTGATGCAGCAGAACGCCGCGCGCGAAACGCAGCAGGTTGCGGCACGCAAATCGCTTATCCAGCAATCGGTTCTGAAACCGTCGGGCGCGTCAGATGTGGATGACTACGCCTTGTTCGAGTTGGATGCGATCAAGCTTACATCTGCGCAACCCGCCCTGGAACAGCCCCGCCGCCTGCCGGAACCGTCGTTGGAAGGCGCAATACCCCTCCCAGCCCGGGACATTCTGCTGCCCGACGCGCCAAGCGACCCGGACGAGCCGCAACTGGGCTGCGCGATCACGGCGACCGCCGCTCCCGCACCCATGGCCAGCGTCGCGCTCAGCGTCAACGCCGCCTGCTACAGTAACCAACGCGTTACGGTACATCACAGCGGCTTGATCTTCACAGATACGACTGACGATGTCGGCAATCTGTCGGTGACTGTCCCGGCTTTGTCCGAAACCGCTGTGTTTGTCGTGGCCTTCCAGAACGGCCGCGGCGCTGTCGCCATGAGCTCCGTCGAGGGTCTCGACCAGATCGACCGGGTCGTGGTGCAATGGTCTGGCGCTGCGGGCTTTCAGCTGCATGCCCGCGAGTTCGGCGCCGGTTATGGCGAGACCGGCCATGTCTGGTCCGAAGCATCAGCCGGCGGGGTCGGCCAGGTGATCCGGCTGGGTGAACCCGACACGCTGGAGCCGCAACTGGCCGAAATCTACAGCTATCCCTCTGGCGAGAGCGACACCGCAGGCACCATCACCCTATCGATCGAGGCCGAGGTGACGGCCAGCAATTGTGGGCGCGAGATTTCGGCCCAATCGCTGGAACTGCGCGGGACCGGGTCGCTCACAACTCATGATCTGAACATGTCCATGCCAGATTGTTCTGCTGCCGGTGATTTTCTGGTGTTGAATAATCTGGTCGAAGACCTGAAGATCGCCGCCAGGTAATCCGCAGGCAATTTTCAGGTTTCACATGAATTGGCTTCGTGCGGCGACTTTCGCCGCACTTTCCGTTTTCCCGGCCCTTCCGGCCACCGCTCAGGACATCACCCTCACCTCGCATGATGGCAAGGTCGAGATCAGCGGCAATCTGCTTGGCTTCGACGGAGAATTCTATCGCGTCGAAACCCGGTTCGGCGAACTGACGGTGGACGGATCGGGGGTGATCTGTGATGGCCCGGCTTGCCCCAACCTCACCGATTTCGTGGCGGAACTGGCGCTCAGCGGCTCTTCGACAATGGCCGAGGTGCTGCTGCCCGCACTGATCGAAGGCTTTGCCTTGCGCAACCGCATGCAGACCCGACGCGAGACCGAATCCGAGAGCCGGTTTAGCTATCTTCTGTTCAAGGCCGGCAGCGAACGGCCTCAGGCCCGATTCACCTTTCGCGTCAGCACCACCGACGAAGGTTTCGCAGACCTGCTGGCCGACGAGGCCGATCTGGTCATGGCCCTGCGCGAGATCCGGCCAGATGAGCGCAGGCGGGCGCTGGAACTGGGCCTGGGCGACATGACCGACAGCAACCGCTCGCGGGTTCTGGCTCTGGATGCGATGGTGCCCGTGGTGGCGCCGGTCAATCCGGTGCGACAGATCTCTGCCCCGCAACTGGCACAGGTCTTTGCCGGCGAGATCGAGAACTGGGCCGAGCTCGGCGGCCCCGATGCCCCCATCGCGCTACACTTGCCGGTCGCAGGCTCGGGACTGGCGCAGGCCGTCGAGGACCGCTTGCTGTTACCAGTCGGCAAAACGCTGCCCGAGACGGTCGCACGCCATGACCGTTCCAGCCTGCTTGCCCGTGCGGTCGCCGTCGACCCGTTTGCCATCGGCATCGCCAGCTATTCCGAAACCGGAACCGCCAGGGCGTTGACCCTGACAGGGGATTGCGGCTTTTCCGTCGCCGCAACCCGGCGCAACATCAAGACCGAGGATTATCCGCTCAATTCGCCCATGTTCCTTTACATGCCCGCGCGCCGCCTGCCCAAACTGGCACGGGAGTTCATGGCCTACATGCGCAGCCCGGCTGCCCAGATCGTGATTCGCCGTGCCGGATTCGTAGATCAGGCGCCAGAGTTGATCCCGGTCGCGGTCCAGGGAAACCGGCTGGCCAATGCCATCGCAGCCGCTGGTGCCGAGGTCCCCCTCACTGAGTTGCAACGACTCGTATCCACGCTGTTTGGGATGCAACGGCTCAGCCTCTCTTTCCGATTCGAGACCGGATCCTCGCGCCCTGATGCGCAGTCGCGGACCAATATCGCACAACTGGCTCAGGAATTGGAAAGCGGTGCCTATGACGCGCGCCAAATGCTCTTTGTCGGGTTCAGCGACGGTGATGGTGCCGCCGAGGGCAACGCCCGCATTGCCCTGAAACGGGCCGAGGCGGTGCGTGACGCGGTGTTACAGGCGGCCGAAACACTGGACCCGGCGCGGGTCGAAATCTCGGTCGATGCCTTTGGCGAGGCGCTGCCGATGGCCTGCGATGACAGCGACTGGGGCCGTCAGGTCAATCGCCGGGTCGAGGTCTGGGTCAAGTAACCCCTTCATTTCGCCTGAAATACTCCGGGGGAGTCGCGGCCCTGCCGCGACGGGGGCAGCGCCCCCTATAGAAACCCTTCGGAGCGGAAGCTCAACTCGACCGATTTTCCGATGATCAGGTGATCGTGCAGCGTTATCCCCAGCGCCTCACACGCGGCCCGGATCCGCGACGTCATGTCGATATCCGATTGCGACGGTGTCGGGTCTCCTGATGGGTGGTTGTGCACCAGGATCAGCGCCGAGGCGTTCAGCTCCAACGCCCGTTTGGCCACCTCCCGCGGATAAACCGGCACGTGATCGACCGTGCCACGCGCCTGTTCCTCATCCGCGATCAACACGTTCTTGCGGTCCAGGTAGAAGACCCTGAACTGTTCGGTCTCGCGATGCGCCATGGTGGTGTGGCAATAATCCAGCAGCGCATCCCAACTGGAAATCACCTGCCGCTGCATCACCCGTGCGCGGGCCATGCGGTGGGCGCTGGCCTCCAGTATCTTGAGGTCGGTGATCACCGCCTCGCCCACCCCCTTGACCTCGGCCAGCCGCTCCACAGGGGCGGTCAGCACCCTGTTGAAATCGCCAAACGCATCGAGCAGCAGCCGCGCCAGCGGCTTCACATCCTGGCGGGGGATCGAGCGGAACAGCACCAGCTCCAGCAACTCGTAATCCGGCAGCGCCGCCGCACCGCCCGTCATGAACCGCTCGCGTAACCGCTTGCGATGATCCCGGATGTAGGACGGCAACCGCCCCGAGGGCAGCGGCATCTCCGGCGCTTCGTCCATGTCGAACAGCATCGGGGCCTCGGATAAACCAGTCTGGCGCATGGCACGAAGCCTCGCCCCGAATCGGTTTCCGAGTGGTTAACGCTCGCCTGCCATTCTTTGGGTTGCCCGCCGCATCGCGAGATGCAGCAGCACCGACAGCACGCCCAAGGTCAGCATGGCGGCGAACATCAGGTCGGTCTTGGCGCGGCCATTGGCCAAGAGCATCAGGTACCCCAACCCCTTTGACGCACCCACCCATTCACCGATCACCGCGCCGATCGGCGCATAGACCGCCGCCAGCCGCAGTCCCGAGGCCAGTTGCGGCAGCGCCGCCGGCACCCGGATATGCCAAAGCACCGCACGCGGGCTGGCCTGCATGGTACGGGCAAGGTCAAGGTATCCCACCGGCGTCCGCATCAGTCCGTCGAAAAACGCCGCCGTGATCGGAAAATAGATGATCAGCACCGCCATCGCCACCTTGGACCACAGCCCATAGCCCAGCCACAGCGTCAGGATCGGAGCCAGCGCAAAGACCGGCAGCGCCTGGGTAAAGACCAGCATCGGCTGCACCAGAACCCGTGCGATCCGCGAACTGGCCAGCTGCAACGCCGTGACCACGCCAAGCACCGCGCCACAGGCGAGACCGATCAGAACCTCCAGCGCCGTCACCGCCGTATGCTCGGCGATCAGCCAGCGGCTCTGCCACCAGGTTTCGGCCACCAGAGCAGGGCCGGGCAAGATGAATCGCGGCAGGTCGGTCAGGCTCACCACCACCTGCCAGATCGCTAGCGCAAAAAGGGTTGCCGCAACAGCGGGGAGCCAGCGTGTCATTGCCCACCCTCCCGCAGCATCCTGAGCAGCGCAGCCTGGCATTCCAGCGTCGCAGCGTCATCCACCGCGCGCGGCATCTCTGCCGTTGGCGGTGCGACCGGTGTCAACCTAGCGGCAGTCATCACCTGGATCGAATGACCCAGCCGCGCCGCCTCGGCCGGGTCGTGCGTCACCAACAGCACGGTCCGGCAGGCCAGCAGTTCGGCGGCCAGCTCCTGCATATCGGCGCGGGTGCGCGCATCGAGCGCCGAGAAGGGCTCGTCCAGCAGCACAACGGGCTTGTCCTCCATCAGGGTGCGCGCCAGCGCCACGCGCTGGCGTTGTCCTCCTGACAGCTCCGCCGGGCGCTTGCCTGCATGATCGGTCAGACGCACCCGACGCAGCAAATCGTCCAGCCGCGCACGGTCCACCTGTTCACCCCGCAGCCGCGCGCCCAGCGCCACGTTCTGCGCGACGCTGGCCCAGGGCAGCAGCAAGTCGTCCTGCGCCATATAGGCCACTCGCGCCGCCACCGGCACACCGTCAGACGCGGTGATCGTGCCGCTGAACACCGCCCCGGTCTCCAACCCTGCAATCAGCCGCAGCACCGTTGATTTGCCGACGCCGGACCCGCCCAAGAGACAGGTCCATTGCGCCGCCTCCAACCGCAAGGTCAGCGGCGCGAACAGGGGCGCGCCGTCGATGCTGGCGCTGCCGGCAACGGTGATCGCGGGGGCCGGGGTCACGGGGTCAACCCCATCTGCCAAAAACCGACTTCCAGTTCCGTCGCGGTGCGAAAGGTCCGGCACAACCGCTCCCAACGCGGCGAGGCTTCAAAATCGGCGCCAATACGCCTTGTTAGAGCCTGATCCATCAGTTCACCCACCGCCTTGCAGGCAGATTGATAGTCGGGACCGGCATAGGTGTCGATCCAGCTCTTGTAGCGCTCGCTCGTCGCCTCTGTCGCCAGCCGCGCGCCGATCTCGCCATAGCCCATGACACAGGGCGCCAGCGCCGCCAGCAGATCGGCCAGATCGCCGCTATACCCGGCCTCGAGCACAAAACGGGTATAGGCGAGGTTTTCGGGCCGCTCGGGCGTGGCAAAAAGCGCGTCCTTCGAGATCCCCGCCGCCTCGCACACCCCGATATGGAGCTGCATCTCCTCGGCCACAAGCGCGTTGACGGTGCCAACCGCGGCCAGCATCTCGGCATGGGTCTGGCCCTTGACCACAGCCAGCGCCCAGGCGCGCGCGAAATGGATCAGGAAAACGTAATCCTGCCTCAGATAATGCAGGAAAGCCTCGTGTGGCAGGCTGCCGTCCTTCATCCCTTCGACAAAGGCGTGGCGGGTATGATCCCGCCACGGCTGGCCTGCCACCGCGCGCATCAGACCAAAGGCGTGGCCATAATCCGGCGCGCTCATTCGGCGGTCACGTCGATGGTGATGGCCGAGACCGGGTTGACGCTGTCAATCAGGCCGGTGTCCTTCAGAAACGCCTCGAACCGGGCATAGCGACCCGCGTCGAACCCGGCGGGACGCAGGGCAAAGCGCGGCAGCGTATCGGCCCAGGCGCGCTTGTTCAGCTCGTCCTGCAACTCGGTCGAGGTGGCGGCGAAGATCTCCCAGCTGGCTTGCGGGTTGTTGACGATGAACTGCGTCGCCTTCTCGGTCGCCTCAAGGAAGCGGGCGATCTTGCCGGCATCCATCCGCTCGGGATTGGCGACATAGATCAGCTCGTCATAAGACGGCACACCCTCTTCCTCGATATAGAAGCAGCGGCCCGGTTCGCCTTCGATATCCATCTGATTCAACTCAAAATTTCGATAAGCGCCAATCACCGCGTCGACCTGCCCACTCATCAGCGCGGGCGAGAGAGAGAAGTTCACGTTGATCATCTCGACATCGCTCAGGGCAACACCGTATTTCCCCAGAACCGTGGTCAGGATCGCCTCTTCGACACCGGCGACGGAGAAACCGATCTTCTTGCCCTTGAGATCGGCGGGCGATTTGATCGGGCCGTCTTCAAGCACCAGCAGGCAGTTGAGCGGCGTGGCGACCAGCGTGCCGACACGTTTCAGGGGCAGCCCCTCGTGGATTTGCAGGTGCAGTTGCGGCTGATAGCTGACCGCCAGATCGGCCTGACCGGCCGCCACCAGGCGCGGCGGGGCCGAGGGGTCGGCAGGGGCCACGATTTCCACAGTTAGACCCTGTTCCGCGAAATATCCCTTTTCCTGCGCCACGATGATCGGGCCGTGGTCGGGGTTGATGAACCAATCGAGCAGCAGGGTCATCTTGTCCTGCGCCAGAGCGGGCGTTGCAACGAGCAGCGCCAATGCGGTTACCAGGTGTTTCATATCGCGTTTCCTTTCATGATGTGGCGGCCGCAACGAGAACGATCTCGCCCGGCCAATCCGGTTGCAACTGTTCCGCCGCACGCCAGGCCCTGAGGCCGGTCGCACAACAGAGAGCCAGCCGTTTTTCTTTGTTAGTGTCTGATATTTCGATCTCGGATGCCGTCATTCGGCGGGCGGATGGGTGCGCGGGTTGGGGCGCCTCACCTTCGGTCCGCAGTTCGACGATCAGGTCATCGGCGCTCAACTCCGAGGGCGCGACAAAGCGGAAGGCGGTTGTTGGTTCCGGCGCACCGTCAAAGCGGAACGTGCTGTTGCGCCAGGATTGCGCGTCGATCTGCACCATCTGCCCAAGCGGTGAAGGCACTAATCCAAGCAACACCGAAAGTGCCATTTGCGCCTGAATAGAGCCTAATATGGAGACAACCGGGCCCAGCACCCCGGCGGTCTCACAGCTTGCTGCGCTGTCCGGCGCCTCGGGGAACACAGCGCGCAGGCTGGGTGCGCCGCCACAAAAGCCGCCGACATATCCGCCCAGCCCCAGAACCGAAGCGCTGATCAGCGGTTTGCCCAGGGCCAGACAGGTATCGCTGAGTAAATAGCTCGCGGCATAGCTGTCGGCACAATCCAGCACCAGATCGGTGTCCCGGCAGGCCAAGATCACGTTTTCCGGGGTGATTGACCGTTTTGTACCGGTCAGGACAATCCCGGAATTGAGCGCGCCACAGCGTTCGGCGGCAACCTCGGCCTTGGCCCGGCCGACATCAGCCTCGGTGAACAGCGTCTGGCGATGCAGGTTCGACAGCTCGATCACGTCGCCATCAAAGATGTCGATCCAGCCCACCCCTGCCCCGGCAAGGATCGGCAGCGCGGGCGCTGCCAGCCCCCCGGCCCCGACCACCAGCACGCGGGCATCGGCCAGCCGAGCCTGCCCCTCAACCCCAACCTGCGGCAGCATCATCTGGCGGGCGTAGCGGCTCATCTGGTGGCCTCGATCCATTGACGCACCCGTGCCTCGGGGTCGGCATTCAAGGTGATGTCGGTGACGACCGAGACGATATCGGCCCCGGCACCCAGCACGCCCGGCGCACGCTCGACGCTCATGCCGCCGATACCCACCAACGGGATGGCGCCGACACGCGCCTTCCATTCGGTGACGCGGGGCAGGCCCTGCTGGTGCCATTTCATCTGTTTCAGGATGGTCGGATAGACCGGGCCAAGGGCCACATAGTCGGGATCCATACCCAGCACCCGCTCCAACTCGTCATCGTCATGGGTGGAGACGCCGAGCCGTAGACCTGCCTTGCGGATCGCGGGCAGATCGGCCTCGTCCAGATCCTCTTGCCCCAGATGCAGCCAGTCGCAACCCGCGTCGATGGCGACCTGCCAATAGTCGTTGATGACCAGCACCGCGCCTTGGGCGCGGCAGAGGTCGCGCGCGGTGGCAATCTCGGCGCGGATCACCGCGTCCGGCTGCTCCTTGATCCTCAGTTGCACCAGCTTGACCCCCAGCGGCAGCATCCGGCGCAGCCAGTCGGTATTATCGAAGATGGGATAGAACCGGTCGAGCATCATGACAGAAAGGCCTTTCCTATGACAGGGGTCGAGGCGCTGGCCATATCGCGCGCCTCGATCGGGTCGGCGCGATGCGCCAGTTGCCCGGCCTGAATGGCCAGCGCCATGGCGCGCGCCATATCCGCCGGATCGCCCGCGCGGGCCACGGCGGTGTTGAGCAGAACCGCGTCATAGCCAAGCTCCATCGCGCGGGCGGCATGGCTGGGCAGGCCGATGCCCGCATCGACCACCAGCGGCACATCGGGAAACTCGGCCCGCATGGCGCGAAGCGCGTATTCGTTGTTCAGCCCCCGGCCCGAGCCGATCGGCGCGCCCCAGGGCATCAGCACTTCACAGCCTGCTGCCAGCAGGCGCTCGCCGACGATCAGGTCGTCGGTGGTATAGGGGAACACCTGAAACCCGTCCTCGGTCAGGATGCGCGCGGCCTCGACCAGACCGAAGACATCCGGTTGCAGGCTGTCGGTATGGCCGATCAGTTCCAGCTTGATCCAGGGCGTGCCGAACACCTCGCGCGCCATATGGGCGGTGGTCACCGCCTCTTTCACCGTGTGACAGCCGGCGGTGTTGGGCAGGATCAGCACACCCAGATCGCGGATCATCGACCAGAATGTCTGTCCGGCACCGGATTCGCGCCGCAGCGACACGGTCGCCACCCCCGCCCCGCTGGCGCGGAACGCCCGTTCCAGGATCGCGGGGCTGGGATATTGCGCGGTGCCCAGCATCAGCGGGTTCGGCAATTCGGTTCCGTAAAAGGCCCGCATGCTTCAGCCCCCCTGCATCGGGGCAAGCACCTCGACCCGGTCACCATCGTTCAGCTGATGCCCCCCGCGCAGGGACGAGGGAACAAAGCTTTCGTTCACCGCAGTAGCAACGCGGCCTGACAGGCCGCATTCCGCCAGCAGTGCGGCCAGGGTTTCGGCCTGCACCTCGCGCGGTTCGCCATTAAGCACGATCTTCATCGACCAACTCCGTATGTGTGTTACTTAGCGCCAGATCGGCCACCCCCTGTGCCAAGGCAGGCGCCAGAAGATAGCCGTGGCGATAAAGGCCATTGGCATAAATGGTCCGCCCCAGCCGCCGGATGCGCGGCAGGTTGTCGGGAAAGGCCGGGCGCAGATCGACGCCGATTTCCAGCACCTCGGCCTCGCCAAAGGCGGGGTTCAGGGCATAGGCGGCGCTAAGCAGTTCCAGCATCGAGCGCGCTGTGATACGTCCGCTATCCTCGCTCTCGATCATCGTAGCACCCAGCATGTAGACATGGTCGCTGCGCGGCACGACATAAAGCGGCATGCGCGGGTGCAACAGGCGAATGGGCCGTGTTAGAGCCACATCTGGCGCACGGATGACCAGCATCTCGCCCTTGACGCCACGCAGGTCATGCAGGACCTCGCGCGCGTGCAGGCCACGACAGTCGATGGCATTCTTCAGCCCGGCAGGGGCGGGTTTGCGGTGAAACTGGACCCCCTTGTCAGTGAGACCGCGATAGAGGTCCGAGAGCGCGCGACGCGGGTCAAGATGCGCCTCGTCCAGAAAATGGAGACCCTTGGAGAAGGCGGTCAGATCAGGCTCTAATTCGGCGATCTCAGCTTGGATGACTTCGGTAAACCCTTCCGTCCGGCGGGCAAAGCGGCGCAGGTCCGGCAGGTCGCGCGGATTGGCCACCACCAGGGTGCCGCGCCGGGTGACGGTGGTGTGCTGCGCCCACCATGTGATGGCCTGCTGGCCCAGGCGCAACACCGGTTCCTCGGCGTTTTCATACTCGCACCAAGGCGCCAGCATACCGCCTGCCCACCAGCTGCACCCATGTGGGCCGGGCGGACCGGAGGGGTCGAACACCTGCACCTGTGCGCCGCGCGCGACCAGTTCGGTCGCCACCGCGAGGCCGGCAACGCCCGCGCCTATGACCGACCAGAGCCTCATGCGGACCAGACCCGATGGAAGTGATGCACCGGACCGTGACCTTGGCCCACTTGCAGATCGTCGGCGGCAATGATCGCGCCTTGCAGATAGGTATGCGCCTCTTGCACCGCGCTTTTCAGGGTCAGCCCCTTCGCAAGACCGGCGGCAATCGCTGAACTCAGCGTACAGCCTGTGCCGTGTGTGTTCTTGGTTGCCCGGCGTGGTGCGGTAAGCTCGGCCAACACGCCTTCAGGGCCCACCATAAGATCATGACAGATCGCTCCGCTGGCATGCCCACCCTTCATCAGAACCGCATCCGCGCCCAGCGCGACCAGGGCGCGGCCTTGAGCGGTTACCTCGTTCAAGGACCCGGCGTCATTGGTCTCCAACAAGCGCGCTGCTTCGGGCAGATTTGGGGTCAGCACCGATGCGCGCGGCACAAGCAGACGCCGGAGCGCCCCGATTGCTTCTGCCGCCAGCAACACGTCACCCGATTTCGCAACCATGACCGGATCCAGCACGATTGGCCCGTCAAACCCGGCGATGGCATCGGCCACGACCCCGATGATCTCGGGTGTCGCCAGCATGCCGATCTTGATCGCCTTCACATCAAGATCGCCCAGAACCGCGTCGATCTGCGCCCGGATAATCTGCGTTGGGATACCATGCACCGCCGTCACCGCACAGGTGTTCTGCGCGGTCACCGCCGTGATCACCGAGGCGCCATAGACAGACATCGCCGACATTGCCTTCAGATCGGCCTGGATGCCTGCGCCGCCACCGCTGTCGGATCCCGCTATTGTCAAGGCAATCGCTGCCATGTCCGCTACTCCAGTTTAGGGGCAACGGGGGCATGGAAAACGTCCGATAGCGATAGACCGTTCCCTACGCCGGTATTGCCCGGATCAGGTTCGATGGGTTGACGCAGCCGCGCCTCTCAGCCCCAAACGGGGCACCCCAACGGTTGCGCGCACCTTCTCAGGTGACGCCACGGTAATCAAGAGAAAATTGACTAACGGAAAAGGGCGGGCACCAAATGGCACCCGCCCCTGTCTTCATTCCGCCGAAAATACTCCGGGGGAGTCGCCGTCAGGCGGCGGGGGCAGCGCCCCCTAGCCTTTCATCCCGTCCCAAAAGGACTTGACCGAGGAAAAGAAGCTCTTGGTCTCGGGATTGTTGTCTTCGCTCAGCTCGTCGAATTCGCGCAACAACTCTTTCTGCTTGCTGGTCAGGTTGACCGGGGTTTCCACCGCCAGTTCGATGAACATGTCACCGATGCCGCCGCCACGCAGGGCTGGCATGCCCTTGCTGCGCAGGCGCATCTGCCGACCCGACTGGCTGCCGGCAGGTACCTGAACCCGACCGCGGCCGCCGTCGATGGTCGGTACCTCGATGGCACCGCCCAGCGCCGCCTTGGCCATGCTGACCGGCACCCGGCAATAGAGATTCACCCCGTCGCGTTCGAACAGCTCGTGCTTGGCGACCTCGACAAAAATATAGAGGTCTCCCGGCGGGCCACCACGCATCCCGGCCTCGCCTTCGCCGGCCAGGCGAATGCGGGTGCCGGTTTCGACCCCGGCGGGGATGTTGACGCTCAGCGCGCGGTCCTTTTCGACCCGACCCTGCCCCCGGCAGGATTTGCATGGATTCTTGATGATCTGACCCAGACCCGAACAGGTGGGGCATGTCCGCTCGACGGTAAAGAAGCCCTGTTGCGCGCGCACCTTGCCCATGCCCGAACAGGTCGGGCAGGTGGTCGGTTCAACCCCGCCTTCGGCGCCGGTTCCCTCGCAGGCCGAACAGGCCACTGCAGTGGGTACGTTGATGGTCTTTTGCAGGCCCGAGAACGCCTCTTCCAGCGTGACCCGTAGGTTATAACGCAGGTCCGAGCCACGCGCCGCACGACGGCCGCCGCCGCCCCGCTGGCCACCCATGAAATCGCCGAACAAGTCCTCGAACACATCCGAGAACGCGCTGGAGAAATCGCCTGATCCAAAACCGCCGCCGGGACGCTGGCCGCCGCCCATCCCGCCTTCGAAAGCGGCATGACCAAACCGGTCATAGGCCGCCTTCTTCTCGGCGTCTTTCAGAACCTCGTAGGCCTCGTTCACTTCCTTGAACTGAGTTTCGGCATCCGGGTTGTCCTTGTTGCGGTCCGGGTGCAGTTCCTTGGCCTTACCGCGATAGGCCTTCTTGATCTCGTCGGCCGAAGCGCCCTTGGACACACCGAGCAGATCGTAATAGTCGCGTTTTGACATCCGAATTCCCTTCTGCCTCAACGAATGCGGGCCGGCCCGGTTACCGGACCGGCCCGTTCTGGCCCGGATGACCCGTTACTTGCGCTTGTCTTCGCCGAGATCTTCGAACTCAGCGTCGACGATGTCGTCGTCCGACGGACCGGCATCCGCCCCTGCGGGCTCGCCATCGCCGCCTTCGCTCTGCGCCTTATAGATCGCCTCGCCCAGCTTCATGGCCGCTTCGGTCACGTTTTGCAGGCCCGACTTGATCTTCTCGGCGCTCACGCCGTCCTTGTCCAGATCGTCCTTCAGCGCGGCAATGGCCAGTTCGATCGCCTCGACAGTGGTCGGGTCGACCTTGTCGCCATGCTCTTCGATCGACTTCTCGGTCGAATGGATCAGGCTTTCGGCCTGGTTGCGTGCCTCGACCAGCTCTTTGCGGGCCTTGTCGGCTTCGGCGTTCTCCTCGGCATCCTTGACCATCTTTTCGATGTCCTCGTCCGAAAGACCGCCCGAGGCCTGGATGGTGATCTTGTGCTCTTTACCGGTACCCTTGTCCTTGGCCGAAACCGACACGATGCCGTTGGCGTCGATGTCAAAGGTCACCTCAATCTGCGGCATGCCGCGCGGTGCCGGCGGGATGTCTTCGAGGTTGAACTGACCCAGGATCTTGTTGTCGGCGGCCATTTCACGCTCGCCCTGGAACACGCGGATGGTCACCGCGTTCTGATTGTCCTCGGCGGTCGAGAAAACCTGAGACTTCTTGGTCGGGATCGTGGTGTTGCGGTCGATCAGACGGGTGAAGACACCGCCCAAGGTTTCGATACCCAGCGACAGCGGGGTCACGTCGAGCAGGACCACATCCTTGACGTCGCCTTGCAGAACACCGGCCTGAATGGCGGCACCCATTGCGACAACCTCGTCGGGGTTCACACCCTTGTGGGGTTCCTTGCCGAAGAACTTGGTCACTTCCTCGATGACCTTGGGCATGCGGGTCATACCGCCGACCAGAACCACCTCGTCAACGTCAGAGGCCGAAATGCCGGCATCCTTGAGCGCGGCCTTGCAGGGGTCCATCGACTTCTTGATCAGGTCGCCCACCAGGCTCTCCAGTTTGGCGCGGGTCAGTTTCATCACCAGGTGCAGAGGCTGACCATTGGCGCCCATCGAGATGAACGGCTGGTTGATCTCGGTCTGGGTGGTCGAGCTCAGCTCGATCTTGGCCTTTTCCGCAGCTTCCTTCAGACGCTGAAGCGCCATCTTGTCGCCGGACAGGTCGACACCGTGCTCTTTCTTGAACTCGTCCGCCAGATAGTTGACGATCCGCATGTCGAAATCTTCGCCACCCAGGAAGGTGTCGCCATTGGTCGACTTGACCTCGAACAGGCCGTCGTCGATCTCCAGGATGGTCACGTCGAAGGTACCGCCGCCAAGGTCGTAGACGGCGATGGTCTGGCTGTTCTTCTTGTCCAGGCCATAGGCCAACGCAGCTGCGGTCGGCTCGTTGATGATGCGCAGCACTTCCAGACCGGCGATCTTGCCGGCATCCTTGGTGGCCTGACGCTGGGCGTCGTTGAAATAGGCGGGCACCGTGATCACTGCCTGGGTCACTTCCTCACCCAGATAGGATTCTGCGGTTTCCTTCATCTTGCCGAGGATGAAGGCCGAAATCTGCGACGGCGAATACTTCTCGCTCTTGGCTTCGACCCATGCGTCGCCATTGCCACCGTTGACGATGGAAAACGGCACCATCTTCTTGTCCTTGGTGACCTCGGCATCGTCGACCCGACGGCCGATCAGGCGCTTGACGCCAAAAATGGTGTTCGAGGGGTTGGTGACCGCCTGGCGTTTCGCCGGCTGACCGACCAGTCGCTCATCATCGGTGAAGGCGACGATCGAGGGCGTGGTCCGCGCCCCTTCCGAGTTTTCGATGACTTTCGGCTGGGCGCCGTCCATGATGGCTACACACGAGTTGGTGGTGCCCAGGTCGATACCGATAACTTTACCCATTTGTTCGATCCCTTTCTCTTCAAGGCGATGGCTCGAGACCTGAACCCGTTTTGGCATTCCGGCCCCGATCTGTTTGCGCAATGGCCTACACCACGGCGCGTCCCGGCGTATATAGGGGGCGGAAACAGGTGCTGCAAGCATGCAGAATTGCAGGTTTTCGCGAATCTGCATGCTTTTTGACAAGGCTTCGTCAAGGAAAGGGTCTGGCAGGGAATGACCATGTTGAACCTGCGCGGTGTCGAAATTCGCAAGGGCGCGCTCGACGGGCCGGCCCAGGCACGGCTAATCGAGGCGCTGCGCCCGGTTCTGAAGGCCGCGCCGCTGTTTACGCCCACCATGCCGAACGGCAAACCGCTCTCGGTACGCATGACCTCGGCCGGGCCGTTGGGCTGGGTGACGGACAAGGGCGGCTATCGCTATCAACCGACCCATCCCAAGGGCATGGCCTGGCCCGCGATCCCGCCCGAAGTGCTGGATCTGTGGCATGGGGTCACCGGGCAGGACCGCGTTCCGGATTGCTGCCTGATCAACTACTATGGCGAGGGCGCCCGGATGGGCCTTCACCAGGATCGCGACGAGGCCGATCTGACTTGGCCCGTCGTGTCGCTGTCTCTTGGCGACGATGCGCTGTTTCGGATCGGGAACACCACTCGCGGCGGAAAGACCGATTCTGTCTGGCTCAATTCCGGCGATGTGGTGGTGATGGGTGGGCCGGCGCGGCTGATCTATCACGGCATCGACCGTATCCGGTTCGGCTCGTCCCGGCTGTTGCCCAAGGGTGGGCGGCTTAACCTGACGCTGCGGGTGGCGGCCTAGTCCGCCAACAGCGTGCAGCAGCCAGCATAAAGCGATCCATTCAGCATCAGCCCCACATCCAGCCCATAGGCCCGGTCGGACATGCCGTCATGGCACTGCATCTGTCGCAGGATGGCAACGTTGTGGCCCAGTGGCAAAGCGAACCGGTCGATCACTCCCACTCCGGGTTGAAGCAGACCGGCAGGCAGGTGCTGTTCGGCCTCGCCCATGACCTGAAATTGCGCCGCCACCCCTTGTTCAACGGTCAGCGACCAGAACGGCTCGGTCCCCGAACAGACAAAGCGCGGAGTCATCCAGACCTCGGCCGCATCGGGCTGCCGCCGCATGTATCGCACGGAAACCCAGCCACTCATCTCGTTCACATTCACCCGGCCCCAATCGGCGCCAAAGGTCAGTTCGACAACCTCGACCCCGACCGCATCGGGCGCCAGCGAGCCGATCACCCCGGAACTGGCCGAGGGCTCTGCCCGCACGTTGAGCACATCGTCGGCGGCAACACCGGTTACGTCATAAAGCGCCGGCACCGGATTGGCGGCAAGCGGCCCGGCCAGAACCAGCAGGAGGGCAAAAAGCCACCTCATCGCCGCGCGTACCAGCTGGCCGAGACGTGCCGGCGCGTATAGAATTCGCCCATCAGCCCGATCATGATCAGGATGATCCCCAGCCACAGCGCATAGTGCCAGTTGCTGTTATGCGGGAAATAGTTGCGGAACACGAAGCCGCGACACTGGTCGATAGCGTGAAAAAGCGGGTTCCAATCGAACATGGCCAGCATGTAACCCGGCAAGGTATTGGCCACGAACATCTTGCCCGAGGCAATCATGTTGGCGCGCTGATAAAGCGTGGTCATCACCCCCACCAGCATCGGCGCCCAAGGTTTGATCGACAGAAAGACCAGCCCGACCGCAAATCCAGTGAACCAGGACAGCATCAACATGCCAAACGCACCGGCAGGATCGGCGATCTCGATCGGCTTGAATATCACGTGATAGCCAAACAGGATCAGCAGCAGCGTCAACAACTGCATATAGAGCGACCCCAATGCCGCCGAGAGGATGGCAACGATCGTATTCATGGGAGCGTGTTTCATCATGGCGCTGTTGGGCCCTTCGGCGCCGGCCACCGCGCCAACCGTCTTGATATGCGTCATGAACAGGAAGATGCCAGACATGATGTAGAGCAGGAAATCGCCCCGGATCGCCGATCCGCGCAGCCCCAATATCTGGAACATCAGGTAGAACACCATGACAAATACCAGAATCTGCATCATGTTCTTGGCCATCGCCAAATAGGCGTTGGAATGGCCCTGGCGCACACTGCGAACCGCGTTGTGAAAAATGAGCTCGGCCATGGTGATGGCGCCGCTCAACATTGATTTGTGTCGCCGATATCGAAACACGTTGCTGCTTTCTGTCGAATTGCCCAAGCCTTGCACGGAATTCTTGCCGTTCCGTTGCCATCACAGCATAAGGGCACCTGCATCTTGGATCAACAAATCCCACGATCGGAGCATTTTTGTGACCTACGAGGAACTAATTCCTGTCATCCGGCGCCTCGCGCTCGAAGCGGGCGACAAGATCATGTCGATCTATGACGCCGACGATTTCGCGGTAAAGGTGAAATCCGATTCCAGCCCGGTGACCGAGGCGGACGAGGCCGCCGACGCGCTGATCTCGGCCGGGCTGCGCGCGGCGTTTCCTGATATCCTGCTCGTGACCGAGGAACAGGCGGCCTCGCACAGCCAGACAGGCGACACCTTCCTGATCGTCGATCCACTGGACGGGACCAAGGAATTCATCAACCGGCGCGGCGATTTTACGGTGAATATCGCGCTGGTCGAGAACGGCGCGCCCACGCGGGGCGTGGTCTATGCCCCGGCCAAGCGACGGATGTTCTACACGCTGGCCGATGGTTCGTCGGTCGAAGAGACTGGAGCGCTGGACAAGCATTTGCCCGGCGTTCTTAACACGATCCGGGTAGCCGAGGCCGATAATGCCGCGCTGATGGTGGTGGCGTCCAAGTCGCACCGCGACCAGGCGACCGAGGATTACATCGGAAAATACGCCGTCAAGGACAGCAAGAGCGCCGGTTCGTCGCTGAAATTCTGTCTGGTGGCCACGGGTGAGGCCGATCTTTACCCGCGTGTTGGCCGCACCATGGAATGGGACACCGCCGCCGGTCACGCCGTTCTGGCCGGAGCCGGGGGCAAGGTGGTACGTTTCGACAATCACCAGCCGCTGACCTATGGCAAGGAAGGCTATGCCAACCCGTTCTTTATCGCCTACGCGCCCAGCGTCACCCTCAAGGAAGCCTGAATGTCCGTCCTCATCGCCATTCCCGCCCGCTATGCCTCGACCCGCTATCCCGGCAAGCCTTTGGTCAGCCTGACCGGCGCCGGTGGCAAGGAAATGACGCTGATCGAACGCTCGTGGCGGGCGGCGATGGCGGTACGTGGCGCCGACCGGGTGGTGGTCGCCACCGATGACGACCGCATCCGCGAGGTGGCCGAAGGGTTCGGGGCCGAGGTTGTCATGACCTCGTCCAACTGCGTCAACGGCACCGAGCGCTGCGCCGAGGCGCATGCTGCGCTGGGCGGTGGGCACGACATCGTGGTCAACCTGCAAGGCGATGCGCCGCTGACGCCGCACTGGTTTGTCGAAGACCTGATTTCGGGGCTGCGCGCCGCGCCCGAGGCCGACATCGCCACGCCGGTGCTACGCTGCGACGGGATGGCGCTGAACAGCTTTCTGAACGACCGCAAACATGGCCGCGTCGGCGGTACCACGGCGGTGTTCGCCACCGACCGCAGCGCGCTTTATTTCTCGAAAGAGGTGATCCCCTATACATCGGAGGTCTATGCCGACGACGCCCCCACCCCGGTGTTTCACCATGTGGGCGTCTATGCCTATCGGCCCGGCGCGCTGGCGGATTATCCGACCTGGCCGATGGGGCCACTGGAAACCCTCGAAGGGCTGGAACAGCTGCGCTTCATGGAAAACGGGCGCAAGGTTCTGTGCGTCGAGGTCGAGGCGCGCGGGCGCCAGTTCTGGGAGCTGAACAACCCCGAGGACGTGGCCCGGATCGAAGAGATGATGGCCGCGATGGGGCTGGACTGACACGAGGGACCGGATGACCAGCAGCCCCGCACCGCCGCTATCGCCGATCGGATGGGCCGATGCCTATCGGTTGCGGTGGAAACGGCGGCGGTTGCTCTGGCGCGCTTTCCGCAGCCGCCACGCGCTGACCGCGCTGTCCGACCGAACCGCAGCGATCCGACCGGGTCAGGTTCTGGCCGTTACCACGCTCAGGAACGAGGCGCTGCGCCTGCCCTGGTTCCTGGACTACTACCGCAACCTCGGTGTCGATCATTTTCTGATGGTCGACAACGGCAGCGACGATGGCAGCGACGAGCTGCTGATGGCGCAGCCCGATGTCTCGCTCTGGCGGACCGGGGCCAATTACCGCGACTCCCGCTTCGGGCTCGACTGGATGACATGGCTTCAGATGCGCCACGCGCACGGGCATTGGTGCCTGATGGTCGATGTGGACGAGCTGCTGGTCTATGCCCATCATGACCGCCGCGACCTGCATGCATTGACTGGCTGGCTGAATGGGCAAGGGCGGGACAACTTTGGCGCCCATATGCTGGACCTTTACCCCAAGGGGCCGGTCGCGGCGCAGATCCATGCGCCGGGCGACGATCCGCTGGATGTGCTTCACTGGTTCGATGCCGGCCCCTATCGCGCCCAGCGCCAACAGCCACTGGGGAACCTGTGGGTTCAGGGCGGCGCGCGCGAGCGGATGTTCTTTGCCGATGAGCCGCGCCGGTCACCGACACTGAACAAGATACCGCTGATCCGCTGGGACAGACGTTATGCCTATGTGAACTCGTGTCATTCCGCCCTGCCCCGCCGACTGAACGCGGCCTATGGCGGGCCGGGGGACAGCGCGCCCTCGGGCGTGCTGCTGCACACCAAGTTTCTGCCCGACATTGTTTCCAGATCGGCCGAGGAAAAGACGAGACAGCAGCATTTTCACACGCCTGCCGATTTCGACCATTACTATGACGAGCTGACCGCCTCACCCGATTTCTGGACATCATCCTCGACCCGGTTCGCGGGATGGACGCAATTGAGTGCGCTCAGGCTCCTTTCGCCCGGAGGTTGGGATTAGAGACAGAATACAACCGAGACCGGGGGAAAGTCACGGTTGCGGCATCAGGATTGATGTAACGCTTTCTAAACCCGTTGCTTCCATAGATGTTTCAGTGACATAAACGGTCAATACCAATTGGGTTTGTTGGTTATAAGTACCGGGCATGCTCGCGTCATAAGAAGAGTGGATAGCAGCGTGAGCCTTTGGGAGTCCTATCGGATGAGAGTGCGGCGCAAGCGCCGTCTTTTGCGTTGCATCCGCAAGTCCCGTGAATTGCGCGCCGTTCAGAACAATACCGCCGCAATTCGACCCGGCGACGTGCTGCTTGTCAGCACCGTGCGGAACGAAAAGATCCGCCTGCCCTATTTCTTGCGTTACTATCGGGAACTTGGGATCGACCATTTCCTGTTCGTGGACAATGACAGCACGGACGGCACGCTCGATTATCTCAACGGACATCCCGATGTGTCGGTCTGGCACACCACGCACAGCTACAAATCCGCCACATTCGGCGTTGACTGGATGAACTGGCTCAAGCGGAGCTACGCCCACGATCATTGGGTTCTGGTTGTCGATCCCGACGAATTCTTTATCTATCCGTTTTGCGATACCCGCCCGATACAGGCGTTGACAGACTGGCTCGACAATTCCTCGATCCGGTCATTCAGCGCGATGCTGATCGATGTCTATCCAAAGGGTCGGATCGACAGTGTCCCCTATTCCGAGGGGCAGAACCCGCTGGAGATAGCCAACTGGTTCGACAGTGGAAATTACTCGATCAAGAAGAACCCCGAATACGGAAACCTGTGGATCCAGGGCGGGCCGCGCAGCCGAGTGTTCTTTTCCGACAACCCCAAGAAGGCACCTGCCCTTAACAAGACCCCGCTGGTGAAGTGGAACCGGCGCTATGCCTATGTCAGTTCGACCCATACCCTATTGCCGCGCGGCCTGAACCAGGTTTACGAGGAATGGGGTGGTGAAAAGGCGAGCGGCGCGCTGTTGCACACCAAATTCCTCGACACGCTCACCGCCAAGGCGGTCGAAGAGCTGACACGCCGCCAGCATTATTCCAACTCGGTGGAATACAAGGCCTATGCCGAAAAGGTCGAGAGCCAGCCCGACCTGTGGTGCAAATGGTCCGAGAAATACATCAACTGGCGCCAGTTGGAGATTCTCGGCCTCATGTCCAAGGGGAACTGGGCATGAGCACGGTCGGCATCGTCATGCTGGTGCATACCGCGCTTGATAGGGCGCAGCAGGTGGCCCAGCACTGGACTGCTTCGGGCTGCCCGGTGGTGATCCATGTGGACCGCAACGTGTCGCGCAAGACGTTCAAGGCGTTTCACGATGCCTGTATCAAGGACCCGCTGATCCGCTTCAGCACCCGGCACCGATGTGAATGGGGCACCTGGGGGATCGTCGCCGCGTCACAGGCGGCCTCTGAGCAGCTGCTGGCCGAGTTTGCCGATGTCCGGCATGTCTATCTGGCCTCCGGCTCGTGCCTGCCGCTGCGCCCGGTGCAAGAACTGATCGACTATCTTGCGGCCCGACCGCGCACCGATTTCATCGAAAGCGCGACCACCGCAGATGTGCCATGGACGGTGGGCGGTCTCGACCATGAGCGTTTCACGCTGCGCTTTCCCTTTTCGTGGAAGAAGCACCGCTATCTGTTCGACAGATACGTTAACCTGCAACGGCGACTGGGGTTCAAGCGCCGGATACCCGCCGGACTGGTCCCACACATGGGCAGCCAATGGTGGTGCTTGACGCGGCATACGCTTTCAGCGATCCTTCAGGACCCCGAGCGCGACACCTATGACCGCTATTTCCGCAAGGTCTGGATACCTGACGAGAGCTATTTCCAGACCCTCGCCCGCCAGTTCTCGGCCAATATCGAAAGCCGCTCACTGACGTTGAGCAAGTTCGATTTCCAGGGCAAACCGCATATCTTCTATGACGACCACCTGCAATTGCTGCGCCGGTCCGATTGTTTCGTTGCTCGCAAGATCTGGCCGCGCGCCGAGCGGCTGTACCAGGCCTTTCTGACGGATCAGGCCGGAGCGATGAAACGGACCGAGCCGAACCCGGGCAAGATCGACCGCATCTTTGCCAAGGCGGTCGAACGCCGGACCCGCGGGCGCGACGGTTTGTATATGCAGAGCCGCTTTCCCCGCCACGGTAACGAGAACGGCCTGACCTCGAACCCGTATTCGGTGTTCCAGGGCTTTACCGAGCTTTTCGAGGACTTCGAACCCTGGTTGGCCAAGGCCACCGGCACCCGCGTGCATGGGCATCTCTTTGGTCCCGACCGCGCGGATTTCGCCGGGGGCGAGCGGTTGATCAACGGTGCGCTCAGCGACAGCGCGATGTTGCGCGACTATAATCCCACCAGTTTCCTGACCTCGCTGATCTGGAACACGCGCGGGGAACGCCAGTGTTTCCAGTTCGGCCCTGCCGACAATCAGGAGATCAACTGGCTTCTGGCGCGTGATCCCAACGCCCAGATCTCGGTCATTACCGGCGCCTGGGCGGTGCCGCTGTTCAAATCGAACCGGAATTTTGCCGACCTCCGCAAGGAGGCCGCGCGCCTGCAACGGATCGAAAGTAAGCAACTGGAGATCCTGCGCTCGGTCTGGACCAAGGCACGGGTGCGGATCTGGACCATGGCCGAGTTTGTCGAGGCCCCGATGGAACCGATCCAGACCATCGTCGACGAAATCGGGCAATCCAGCCCGCGCCGCCTGACCGAGGCGCCGACAATGGTCGATCTGACCGGCTTTGGACAGTTCCTTCAGAACCTCAAGAATCAGGGCATGCACCCCTATCTGATGGGTGACTTCCCGGTCGAACCGGCCCTGGTCAATAACCCCAAACCGACACGCAAACCCTATCTGGTGCGATAAGGACGTATGAGCAGCCCTTTCGATTACTTCGTAGTCTTCGCCGAGATGCGGACAGGCTCCAACTTTCTCGAGGCGAACCTGAACGCGCTGGACGGGGTGGCCTGTGTCGGCGAGGCGTTCAACCCGCATTTCATTGGCTATCCCAACAAGACAGAGATTCTTGATATCAGCCAAGACATGCGAGACGCCAACCCCCAATGCCTGATCGACGCGGTGCGGGACGCGCGCGGGGTGCTGGCCGGGTTCCGGTTCTTTCACGACCACGATCCGCGCGTTCTGGACCTCGTCCTGTCTGATCCGCGCTGCGCCAAGATCATCCTGACCCGAAATCCGCTCGACAGCTATGTCTCGTGGAAGATCGCCAAGGAAACCGGACAGTGGAAGCTGACCAACATCAAGCGTCGGAAAGAAGCGCAAGCCCGCTTTGATGCAGAGGAATTTGCGCGTCATGTCGAGGCGTTGCAGGATTTCCAGGTCTTTCTGCTCAACAGCCTGCAGCGCAGCGGCCAGACCCCGTTCTATGTCGCCTACGAGGATCTTCAGGATCTGGCGGTGATGAACGGGCTGGCGCAATGGCTGGGCGTACCCGCGCGGCTGGACCAACTGGATGACAACCTGAAGCGCCAGAACCCCAGCCCCGTCACCTCCAAGGTGGTGAATGCGGGCGAGATGGTCGAGGCCCTGAGTGGGCTGGACCGTTTCAACCTGACACGGACTCCCAATTTCGAACCGCGTCGCGGCCCCGCGGTACCGACCTATGTTACCGGCGCGGTGACACCTTTGATCTATCTGCCGGTGCGTGGCGGCCCCGAGGACGAGGTTCGCCGTTGGATGGCAGATCTGGACGGTGTGGTCGATGCGGCGCTGGGCACCGGTCTGAACCAGAAACAGGTACGCGGCTGGCTCAAGGGTAACGAGGGACACCGCTCGTTCACGGTGCTGCGTCACCCTTTGGCACGTGCGCATTCGGCCTTTTGCCATCGCATCCTGAACAAGGGGCCGGGCTGTTTCACCAAGATCCGCAACACCCTGCGCCGACAGTTCAACCTGCCGATACCCGAGGACAGCCCCGGCCCGGATTACGGGCGCGCCGATCACCGCGCCGCGTTCGAAGCGTTTCTGGAATTTGTCCGCATGAACCTCGCCGGACAGACAGCGATCCGAATCGACGGATCCTGGTGCAGTCAGGCACAGGCGCTAAACAGCTTTTCCGACTTCGTCAGTCCAGACCTGATCCTGCGCGAAGATGAAATCGCCAACGATTTGCCCGTGCTGGCCCGTCGCTTCGGCCATGCCGAACCACCCGAGCCGCCCCGCGCCGCCCCCGATACGCCGATCCCGCTGGGCGATATTTATGATGACGCGCTCGAGGCACTGGCCGCCGACATCTATCAGCGCGACTATATCCTGTTCGGGTTCGGAAAATGGGCCGGCGGCCAGGCATGACGCAGATTGGCTAGGACCCGAAATCTGGCATGAAATCAGCGCAGTCTTGCGCCGCCCATTCACGAAATGCCCGCAGATGGGGTTCGTCCCAACGGTCACGCATACCGATCAGGACATACCCCCCTTGTGGTGTGACACAGGTCATTTCGGGAAAGGGAAGCACAAGCGCTCCATTCCGCAGTTCTTCGTGACACAGAGCCAAGTCTGCCATCACAACGCCTGACCCCAACGCCGCTGCCCTTGCGGCCATATCCAGATTCGGAAACGTCGGTCCGCTTGCCGCATCAATCCCGCGTATCCCAAAGCTGGCCAGCCAATGCGCCCAGTCCCGGCGCTGCGGAGATTCATGCAACAAGACCATCCGCGCAAGATCTGAAGGTGTCCTGAGAGACTGTTGATGTAGCAAAGCCGGGGAACAGGCCGGGGACAGCACCATTGGGAACAGGGGCATGCTGGCGACACCGGCTGGCCGTCCATGGACATGTTCGACCGACACACCGAGATCATATTCGGTACCGTCAAATCCCTTGGCGCCGTAAAACTCTGTGGTCATCCGGACACGGATGCCGGGATGCGCTGCCTGGAAGTTCTCCAGTCGTGGAAACAGCCAGCGAATTGACAACGCCGGCGGACAGATGATCCGGATGTCCTGAGTCACGGAAGAGATCTGTTCGGCTTCTCGTCCGATCCGGGCAAACGCCTCGGTCAACACAGGCAGCAACTGCCGCCCCGCCGCGGTCAGATCGACCCCGCGGTGGTTTCGGTGGAACAGGGCAACGCCCAGATGCTCCTCCAACAACTTGATGTGACGGCTCACAGCTCCTCGGGTTACGCAAAGCTCCTCGGCGGCCGCAATGTACCCATTGTGACGCGCGGCAGCTTCAAATGCGCGCAGAGCATTCAGCGGCGGCAATCGCATGTGCAAACCCTTTGGATTAGATTTCTTAATCCAAGTTACGAGAAAGCTTGCGTTGAAGGCAAGAGATCGAAGGTCCAGCTTTGGTTATGACCAGATAACCAAGGGGAAAATATCATGAATTCTTGCGGCGTTTACGAAAGCCCTGTGAATGCCACCAAACCGGGATTGCGCGCCTGGCTCTTTCGCTGGATCAACATTCTTGATCGAAAGAGAGAGTGGGACCATGCGATGCTCGAAGCGGAACTCATCCGCCTCGCGGAAACCGCGCCGCATCTTCTGGCGGATATCGGATTTGCAGTGGATCCGCAGCGCAGCAACGCAACCACAACAGTGTGGGTCTCGCCCGACAGCGATCTGGCCTTTGAACAATCGGGGCCAGCTGCGATCAGGCGCGCAGGGTGATTACCGTTCCGTCGCGCACCATGGCATAGATCTCTTCAATCTCTTCGTTCCTGACGGCGATGCAGCCTGCGGTCCAATCCGGTTGTTTCTTCGCCTTTTTGCGGTCGCGCAACAGGTTTGGTTGCCCATGAATGAAGATCTCGCCGCCCGGCTTCTTGCCCATAGCCTGGGCATAGGCCACGTCGCGGGCATTGGGATAGGATATGCCCAGCGACAGGTGGAACGCACTGTTTGGATTTCGGCGGTCGATCAGATAGGTGCCTTCGGGCGTCTTGCCATCGCCTTCGAACTGTTTGTGCCCGGCCGGGGCAAAGCCCAGATCGACCTTGTATTCCTTCAGCACCTTTTCATTGTTCAACAGGTACATCTTGCGCGCAGCCTTGTTGATCACGATCGAGGTGACCGCAGGTCCGTAATAGCGGCGGAACTTGCTGTCCTGACTGCCGCAGGCCGACAGGCCAAGCGCGGCGACCGCGCCAAGACCGAAATGTCGACGATCCATATTCACTGCCTCGTTCTTTTTCTCAATGGTCCCCGGAATACCCCGGAATCGGGGTCGGGCAAAATCACTTTTTGGTTTCACCAAGCGCTTTCAACCGATGGTCGATCTGTTCCAGACGGGCCAGAACCTCGTCCCGATAGGCATCGGTCCGCTCGCCATCTTCGGCATGGTGCGCGTCCTGCATCGAGTTCACGATCAGACCGACCAGCAGGTTAACCACCGCAAATGTGGTGATCATGATGAAGGGGACAAAGAACAGCCAGGCATAGGGATAGACCTGCATCACCGGGCGAACGATGCCCATCGACCAGCTTTCCAGCGTCATGATCTGGAACAGCGTATAGGCCGACAGGCCCAGATCGCCGAACCAATCGGGAAACGAGGCGGCAAACAGCTTGGTCGCGATCACCGCGCCGATGTAAAAGATGATGGTCATCAACAGGAACACGCTGGCCATACCGGGCAGCGCGGTGATGAAGCCTTCGACCACGCGGCGCAGGCGCGGCGCGACCGAGATCACCCGAAGCACCCGCAAGATGCGCAGCGCCCGCAGCACCGACAGGCCCCCGGCGGCGGGGATCAGGGCGATGCCCACGATCACGAAATCGAACAGGTTCCAGCCATTGAGGAAAAAGCGCTGCCGCTGCGCCATCAGCTTCAGCGCGATCTCGACGATGAAGATGCCCAGACAGATACGGTCGGCGGCCAGGATCAGCCCGCCCCACCGCTCCATCAGATAGGGCGAGGTTTCCATCCCCAGCACAACGGCGTTCAGCATGATCACGGCGGTGATGAACCGGCCAAATCCGGGCCGGTCGATGAATGCCTGCAATCTCTGCATCGCGCGCTCCTTGTTGCTCAGCCGCCGATATGGACCCGCGAGAAGGACGCCGCAAGCTCCACATGCGCCGACCAGCGGAACTGATCGACCACCTGCACCCAATTCAGGCAATAGCCAGCCTGAACCAGCGGTTTGGCATCGCGGGCAAAGGTCACCGGGTTACAGCTGACATAGGCGATGACGGGTGGTTTGGCGCGGGCCAGCTCGGCCACCTGCGCCTCGGCCCCGGCGCGGGGCGGGTCCAACACCACCGCGTCAAAAACGGCGAGTTCGTCGGGCAGCAGAGGGCGGCGGAACAGATCACGCGCCTCGGTGGTCACGCGTTTCAGGCCCTGCGCACGACGCCAGCCCCGATCCAGCGCGGCGGTCATCGTGGCCTCACCCTCGACCGCATGCACCTCGGTGGTCTCGGCCAGCGGCAGCGCAAACGTGCCGCAACCGGCAAACAGATCGGCGACCCGCCTGGCATTGCCCGCAATCTCTCGTACCGCTGCCAACAGCGCCTGTTCACCATCGCGGGTGGCTTGCAGAAAGGCGCCCGGCGGCGGCACGACCGCCGCCTTGCCGAACCGTTGCGTGGGCGGCTGTCGCATGGCGATCACCTCACCCTCCCAGGCCAGCCGGGCCAGCCCCTGCGCCTCGGCCAATTGGCCCAGCGCCACCTCAAGCGGGCCATCAAGCGGTTTGCCACCGCGCACCGCCACGTCCAGCCCGGCGTCGGAGAGGGTCAGTGTCACCGCCATGACGCCCTTGCGACTGCCACCCAGCATGGCCAGCGCCTCGGCCACCGGAATAGCGGCAAGCAGCGCGGGGTCGAGCAATTGGCAATCCGGAATCTCGGTGATCACGTCCGAGGCGCGGCCATGAAACCCGGCAAGCGCACCCTTCTTGGTGCGGCGCACCGCAATGGTTGCCCGACGGCGTGACTGCGGCGGCGAGGTATGAACGGGGCGCATCACCGCCTCGATCCCTTGCGCCGCCAATGCGGCGCGCACCACCTCTTGCTTCCACTCGGCGACGAACCCGTCCGAGGCGTGCTGCAACTGGCAGCCGCCGCAGGCGCGGTAATGGCGGCAGGGCGGCGCCACTCGATGCGGCGACGGTGTCACCACCCGCATATCGGCCAGCCTGTCGCCCTCGGGCGTGCCGCTGACCACCTCGCCCGGCAGGCTGCGCGGTACATAGATCGGGCCGGGGGCGATCCCGTCGCCCTGATGGCCCAGCCGCGTAATGGTTATCTCTTGTGTCATGGCCGCCTGATACAGGGGCGCGCGCAAGGCGAAAAGCCCTTACTCGGCCGCTTGCGTGCGGATGAACCCGCCGGATTGCCGATGCCAGAACCGGGCATAGAGACCATTGCGGGCCAACAGCGCCTCGTGCGTGCCACTTTCAAAGATCCGGCCCCGGTCCAGCACAACGATCCGATCCATTTCAGACAGGGTCGACAGGCGGTGCGCGATGGCCAGTACGGTTTTACCCTCCATCACGCGATGCAGCGCGGTCTGGATCGAAGCCTCGACCTCGCTGTCGAGCGCGCTGGTAGCTTCGTCCAGCACCAGAATCGGGGCATCCTTGAGGATGGCGCGGGCCAGTGCGATCCGCTGCCGCTGACCACCGCTCAGCTTGACTCCGCGCTCGCCCAGATGCGCATCGTACCCCTTGCGCCCCCTGGCGTCGGCCAGATCCTGGATGAATTCATGTGCCTCGGCCTTTTGAGCGGCGGCAATCAACTCGGCCTCGGTCGCGTCGGGGCGGCCATAGAGGATGTTGTCACGGGCAGACCGGTTGAACATTGCGGTTTCCTGCGTGACCAACCCGATCCGTCGTCGCAGGCTGTCTTGCGTCACTGTTGTAATGTCTTGCCCGTCAATGCGGATTTCGCCATTTTCCGGCTCGTAGAGCCTGAGGAGAAGCGAAACCAGCGTCGATTTCCCTGCTCCCGAGGCGCCGACGATCCCCAGTTTCTCGCCCGGCTCGACAGTCAGCGTCAAGGCATCCACCCCACCGGTTTCCCGCCCATAGGCAAAGCCGACATCGGCGAATTCGATCTTACCACTGCCTGCAACCAGCGGTTGGGCATCGTGCATATCCTCGATCCGCTCGACCCGCGCGAGGCTGTTCATGCCGTTCTGAACCTCGCCGAGATTCGCATAAAGGCTCATCAGCGTGAAACTGACCCAGCCGGACATCTGTGCGATACGGATCGAAACCGATCCCGCAACCACCACATCGCCCGCGCTGGCGCCCCCCGCACGCCATAAAAGCAGTGCCGATCCGAGCAGGATCACCGGCAAAAGCCCGGCCAGCAGCATCAGGAAGAACCGGAAACTGGCAGAGAGCCATCCGAAATCCAGCGACCGCTCGCGCAAGTCGGCCATGGCATCACGCGCCGCCACATCTTCGGCATGGGCGTGGGCGAACAGCTTGACCGTCTTGATGTTGGTGATCGTATCAACGACATGACCCGATACCATCGCCCGGGCCCCGGCCCGAGCTGCCGACCGTTTGCGCACCCGTGGCAGATACCAGCGGATGAGCAGAAAATAGGCGCAAAGCCACAAAGCAAAGGGCAACATCACCAGCGGATGAATAGACCCTAACAAGGCCAAACTGCCGACAAGAGAAGCCAATGCAAACACAATCGCGCTGATTGTCTCGGACACGACGGAGGTGAGCGCGCTTGCGGTCTGCATCTGTTTCTGCGCGATCCGACCGGCAAAATCGTCGTCAAAGAACCCGACCGACTGGCCCAGCGTCCATCTATTCAGCTTGGCCAACACCAGCGGCGGGATATTGGGCATGACGACATAATTGTTCGACAGTGCCGACAGGCCAAAAGCAACCGGTCGGATCAGCACAAAGAACGCCCCTGCGGCCAGGATTGCCCCCAGATTGGTCCCGTCAAAAAACCCTTCGGGACCAAGTTCGACCGCCCGGTCGACCACCTGCCCCAGTATCCACGC
Organism: Ruegeria sp. YKSD163; assembly: GCF_059612905.1. NCBI lineage: Bacteria > Pseudomonadati > Pseudomonadota > Alphaproteobacteria > Rhodobacterales > Roseobacteraceae > Ruegeria > Ruegeria sp. YKSD163. Next base: position 65,122 of record NZ_JBXWRM010000009.1, on the reverse strand, counting down.
GGTTATCGCCTCGAACATACCCGCCATTGCCGAAAACAGCGCGGCGGCAAACAAGACCGGCCAGGCACCGCTGAGCGCCCAGCGGATGAACGCCCCCAGCCGTCGGGGTGGGGGCGTATCCGTGTCACGGAACGGGTCGATGAGGTCAGCAAGCCTCATCCATCGACCTCGACATTCAGGAATCCGCCCGATTGCCGTGCCCAGAACTGGGCATAGAGCCCGCCCTGCGCCAGCAGATCGGCATGATCGCCCTCTTCAACGATCCGGCCCTGATCCAGCACCAGGATACGGTCCATCTGCGCGATAGTGCTCAGCCGGTGAGCGATGGCGATCACGGTCTTTCCTTCCATCATGCCGTAGAGCGTGTCCTGAATGGCGGCCTCGACCTCGGAATCTAGCGCGCTGGTCGCCTCGTCCAACAGCAAAATGGGCGCATCCTTGAGGATGACCCGCGCCAGGGTCACCCGCTGGCGTTGCCCGCCGCTCAGCTTGACGCCGCGCTCGCCCACATGGGCATCATAGCCGCGCCTGCCCTGCGGATCTTCGAGGTCCAGGATGAAGTCATGCGCCTCGGCCTGTTTGGCAGCGGCGATCATCTCTTCCTCACTCGCGTCGGGACGCCCGTATAGCAGATTGTCGCGGACCGAACGGTGCAACAGCGCGCTGTCCTGCTGCACCATGCCGATATGGCTGCGCAGACTGTTCTGGGTCACCCGGGCGATATCCTGCCCGTCGATTAGGATACGACCGCTGTCTGGGTCGTAGAACCTGAGCAGCAGCTTGACCAGTGTCGACTTGCCGGCGCCCGAACGCCCGATCAACCCGATCTTTTCACCCGGCGCAATGGTCAGGTCCAACCGGTCCAAACCACCGGCGCCGCGCCCGTAATGATGCGACAGCTGTTGCAGCTCGATCCGGCCCTCGGTCAGCTCCAGCGGCCGGGCATCCGGCGCATCCACCAGGTCGATGGGCTGCGCGATGGTCTCCATCCCCTCGGCCACCACACCCAGTTGGCGGAAAAAGCTGGTCAGCGCCCACATGATCCAACCGGTCATCGCGTTGAGCCGCAGGGTCAGGGCCGAGGCAGCGGCCACCAGACCGACACTGGCCTGCCCCTGCATCCAGAGCGCGATGGCCCAGCCGACGACACCGACGATCAGCAGCCCGTTCAGGGTGACCAGCACCACATCCATGATGGTAAAGATCCGCATTTCCACCTGAAAGGTGCGGCGCGTTTCCTCGATCGCCTCTCGTGCATAAGCCAGCTCGCGATCATCGTGGGCGAACATCTTGACCGAATGGATGTTGGTATAGCTGTCCACCACCCGGCCCGTCACGGTCGAACGCGCATCCGAAGCCGCCTGCGACGCCGGCCCCACCCGCTGGATCGTCCAGCGCACCAGCAAGGCATAAAGCGCGAACCAGATCAGCAATGGCAGCAACAGCCGGATGTCGGCGGCCATAAGCAAGATCGCCGCGCCCAGCAGATAGGCCAGCGAAAACGAGATCGCGTCGAAAACCTGAAAGATCACCTCGCCCGCCGCCGGGGGGGTCTGCATGATCCGGTTGGCGATGCGCCCGGCAAAATCGTTCTCGAACCAGCCGACCGACTGGCGCAACACGTGTTTATGCGCGCGCCAGCGGATCAGGGTGCCGAAATTGGGAAGGATCGCATTGTTCAACAGTAGAACATCGGCCACATGCAGCGCGGGCCGGATCAGCAGGACGAACAGCGCCAGCACGATGAACTCGGTGCCGTAGCGCGCCCAGACCTCGGCCGGTTCGCCGTTCAACACATCGACGACACGACCCATGTAGTAGATCAGCCCGATCTCGACCCCGGCGACGATGATCGACAGCAGCGCGGTCCAGACAAAGACGCGCAGAAACGGCTGGGAGTAATCCAGCATGAAGGGCCACAGCCGTGTGGGCGGCGTGTCCGTCTCATCATAGGCGACAAAGGGATCGACAAGATTTTCGAAAAAGCGAAACATAAAGGATGCTCCGTTGAGCAGTTAGGGTATATGCGAAAGAGGCGGCGTGCAGGACACCACCCGAACGGGTCGGTCGTCCCAGCCTCAGCTGAACCAGAGCCCGTAATACATTCGCATCCCTCCTATCGGTTTCGAGGCAAACCTAACCTCGCAAGGTTCAGCATGTCACGCAGGATTTGATTGACCTAACGTCAATCTTCTCGAGCCAGCAAATCTGTCCGGCTCAGTGTGAAATCGGATGCGATCCAGCGCGCTTTCAGCGTGGCAAGCCGCGCGCCCAGCGAGGGTCCGGAATAGGCTGGCATCAGATCGCGGGCAGTGACCGGAAACACGGCCGCAGCACCGCGCGCAATCGCGGCGGGCGCATGCGGATCAAGCGGTTGTTCCAGCAAAGCGGCACGCAATAGAAGCGCATCGCGGGCGGCCTCGGCGCCCAGATCATGCCCCAGCTCTCCGGCCCCGGCTGTGCCCAAAGCAGCGCGGCGCAGCGTGACCAGCGCCGCCATCTGCGCCTTGCTCAACCGGAGCGAGTCCAGTGTTTCGCCGTCGCCAAGTGCAGCCAGCCGCCGGATCGGGTCGGCGCTCAGCCCGTCTTCCAGATGCACCAGCGGCGCCAGCGCCCGATCGTCAGCGCCGGGCAAGAGCTGCGCCAGAACCCCGGCGGCACGCATGGCGGCGACCGAGGGCGCCGGATCGAGCGCGGCAAGCAACTTCAGCATCTCGGCCCCCACCCTCTCGCGCGAGAGGCGGGTCAGCCCGTCGAGATTGCCGGCAATCGCCGCAAGCGCTTCGGCATCGAAACCGGCATCGGCATCGCCATACCATGCGTGGAACCGGAAATATCGTAGCGAACGAAGATAATCCTCGCAAATGCGGTCGGTGGCATCGCCGATGAACCGCACGCGCCGCGCCTGCAGATCGGGCAGACCATCCAGCGGGTCCAGAACCGTGCCGTCGGGCCGGGCATAAAGCGCGTTCATGGTGAAATCGCGCCGCGCGGCATCCTCGTGAATCGAGTCGGAAAAGGCGACCACCGCGCGGCGGCCATCGGTTTCCACATCCCGGCGAAAGGTGGTCACCTCATGCGGAATACCCCCGGCAACCAGCGTCACGGTGCCATGGGCGATGCCGGTGGGCACCGCTTTGATCCCGGCCGTCGCGGCCAGCTCCATCACGCGCTCGGGACGGGCATCGGTGGTTATGTCGATATCGCTGACCGGTGCCCCCAGCAGCGCATTTCGGACACAGCCACCGACGAACAGCGCCTGCGCACCGCCATCTGTCAGGGTCCGGCAGACCCTTTGCGTTGCCGGGTGGGTCAACCAGGCCTCGTTGATACGGGTCACGGCTGCATCCTTTCGGCCAGCCCCCTCAACATCCGAGCGGTGGCGCCCCAGATATAGTAAGGCCCGAAGGGTACGGTGAAATAGTGCCGCCGCTGCCCGCGCCAGCGGCGCGACTGAACCGAATAGTTCTCGGGCCGCATCAGATGCGCAAGCGGCACGCTGAACACCTCTTCGACCTCACCCGGCTCTGGCCGGATGTCGAACGCGCGTTCGATCACTGCTACCACCGGTGTCACGGTAAAGGCGGTCACTGTCTCGTGTGACGGCAGGGTCCCCAGAACGCGCGGCAGGTCTCGTGGCAAACCGATCTCTTCTTGTGCCTCGCGCAGGGCCGCGGCGATGACATCGGCATCGCCTTCGTCCTGCTTGCCGCCCGGAAAGGCGATCTGGCCGGGATGATGTTTCAGCGCCGAGGAGCGTTTGGTCAGGATCACCCGGGGCGCGCCGTGTGCCAACGTCACCGGCACCAAGACCCCGGCGGGGCGCAACTTGCGCCCCTCGGGCAGGACCGTACCGGGATTGAGGTCAAAATCACTCGACCCCGGCCCGGGCCGGGCCAGCGCCGCAAGCAGAGGGTTGACCGGGTCAGTCACCCTGATCCGCCTCGAACCCGACCGAGGCCGGGTCCAGCACGTAATGCGCGCCGCAGAACTGGCAATCAGCGGTCACCGTTCCCTCATCCGTGGTCATGTGACCAATATCCTTGGCGGAATAGATCGACAGGCTCTGGCGTACCCGCTCCTCGGAGCAGGTACAGCCAAACCGCACCGACTGTGCATCGTAGACACGCGGTTGTTCCTCGTGAAACAGCCGTACCAGCAGGTCGGTCGGCGGCAGCGCCGGGCCGATCAACTCAAGATCCTCGACCGTGTCGAGCAGGATATTGACCCGGTTCCAGTTCTCGCCCTCGTCACCGTCCACCAGATCGGCGGCGGTCAGAATATCGCCAGAACCCGGCCCGCCGGCGGCAAAGGGCGAGGCCTTGGGCATGTGTTGCAACATCACGCCACCGGCGCGCCAATGCTCTGGCACACCCGGTTCGGTGGATCTTCCGAACCGCAGCTGAAACCGTGTCGGCAGCTGTTCGGATTGCGCGAAATAGGCCTCGGCACAGGCGCTCAGCGACCCGCCCGCCAGCGGGGTGATGCCCTGATAGGGCTGGGTCCCCTTGCCCTGGTCGATCAGGATCGCGAAATAGCCCTCTCCCACCTGATCGAAGGGGGCGCCATCGGTCAGCCGGTCGCGATCGAAACTGGCATAGGCACGGATGCGCGCCGGCTCGCCCTCGACCTGCGGGGCATAGTAATCGGTGGCGATCATCCGCACCGCGCCCTTGGACTGTACCTGCAACGACAGTTTCCAGCGCAGGCCGATGGTCTGGCCGATCAGCGCGGTCAGCAAGGCCATCTCGGCCACCAGGGCCTCGACCACGGTGGGATAATCATGCTGTTTCAGAATGCCGTCCAGCACACCGTCCAGCCGCGCCACGCGGCCACGCATGTCGGGCAAATCGAGCTGAAAGGGCAGGACCGTGTCGTCCCACGCGATTTTGGTTCCGAGTGTCATGGGTTTCCTTGCACGCCAAGTCTTGGCATATCGCGACCATATAGGGTCGGACAAGCCGCGTTGAAAGGGCCTCTACATGATCAGACGATTTGGGGAAAGCCCCGAGCCGGGGCGCCGCTATATCCGCCGGGTGGGGGCCTATGCCCTGCTGCCGCGCGGATCGGACCTGCTGCTGACCAGCCAATATGACCCCGATCCCGATCTGCAACTGCCTGGCGGTGGCATCGACCCAGGCGAATCGCCAGTCGCCGCGCTGCATCGCGAGGTTTACGAGGAAACCGGCTGGCTGATTGCCGCACCGCGCCGGGTGGGGGCGTTCCGGCGATTTGCCTATATGCCGGAATACGATCTCTGGGCCGAGAAGATCTGTCTGATCTATCGGGCCCGGCCCGTGCGTCGTATCGGCCCGCCGACGGAAACCGACCACGCTGCCCTGTGGATGCCGGCGCTGGACGCTGCGGGCTTGCTGGGGAATGCCGGTGATCGCCATTTCGCCGCGTGGCACCTGGCGCAGATCAGGGCCCGTTGAACTCGAAGAACGTGGCCGAGACATCATCCTCAAGCCCGTGTTCGGGCGACATCACCTGCGTCAAGCGCCAGAACAGGTCATCCAGAAACTCCTGCCCGCCCTGTTCCGGATTACACTCGTTGACCAGTGCAAGCAGCCCCTCGGGCTCCAACATCTCGCCATTGGCGAGACGGCACTCGGTAAACCCATCGGAATATAGAAGCAGCCGGTCGCCAACCTCCATCTGCGCCTCGACCTGCGTATAGGGAATGCCCGGCAACAGGCCGATGGGTACGCCGCCCTCGCCGATGAATTCCGCCGTGCCGTTCCGGCGCAAAAGCAGAGGATGCGGGTGGCCAGCCTGCACCATCCGCAACATGCCACTACGCAGGTCCATAATCGCATAGACCATGGTAAAATACTCTTCGATCCCGGTATCGGCGATCAGGCGCGAGTTCAGGGTTTCGGCCACATCCTGCGGCTGGCGCAGGGCGTAGAACTTGTTGAACCGTTTCTCCATCGCGACGTTCTGATCGAAGTACCGGCTGGACAGATAGCCGCCCAGCCGCGCGGTCATCATCGCCGAGGTGATACCGTGGCCCGAGACGTCGATGCTGTAGAATCCGACGCGATTCGGTCCGGGCGAGAACATGCCGACGAGATCACCACCGATATGACCGCAGGGTTTCAGCAACAGGCTGATGCGTGACGAACCAAAATCCTGGCTGAAATCGGGCACCAGCGATTCCTGGATCTTGCGCGCCTGAATCAGGTCCTTGTCGATGGCATCGTGGGCGCGTTTCAGGTCGTCCAGAGCCTGTTCGATCACCTCGTTCTTGGCCGAAAGCTCTCGCTGCATGCCGATCACGCGGTCCCCGGCCGAAATCCGCGCCCGCAGCTCGTCCGAACTGACCGGCTTGATCAGGAAATCGTCGGCCCCGGCGTCAAGTCCTTGCGCCACCTCGTTCTTTTCGCTCTTGGATGTCAGCAGGATGAAATAGCAGTATCGGTCAGAATTCAGTTGCCGGAACGCCTCGCAGAAGTCGACGCCGCTCATCCCCGGCATGACCCAATCGCTCAGCACCAGATCGGGCATGGCGCGAGCGCAGATTTCCATCGCCTCCTCGCCGCTATCGGCCTCGATCACCTCGAATCCCCATTTCTTCAGCGAGCTCGACAGGATGCGGCGTTGCAATCGGCTGTCATCGACAACCAGCACCCGGCGGATTGCGCCCAGTTCCATTTCGGTCTGGGCCTCCATTTCCCTACCATGCAACACTGTCGTCTGTCCCGAATTCACCAAGGCCAAGGATACTGGCACGCTAGACAGGCCTCCGTTAACATCTCATGAAAGTGCAAATTGCCGCTTTTGCACCTGCCTCTCTTTACCGGCTGTTTACCCTCGATCTCCTAATGATGGGTGAATGGGGCAGACAGAACGGAGGTGCGCCATGATTCACTGGCCCCGCGTGACCCAATTACGGGAAGAGGTCGGTGCGGAGGATTTCGACGAGGTTGTAGACCTGTTCCTGGAAGAGGTCGAAGAGGTGATCACGCGTCTTCGCCAGACACCGGACCGCAACTTGCTTGAAAAGGACCTGCATTTCCTCAAGGGCAGCGCGCTCAGCCTTGGGTTTCAGTCCTTTTCCGCCCTGTGCCAAGATGGCGAGCGGCAATCGGCCGCCGGCCATGCGGACGCGGTCGACCTGGATGCAATCATCAACAGTTTCGAGGCGTCGAAATCGGTGTTCCAGTCGGAACTGCCCGGTCATATCTGACCGCGTTCAGATCACGAACTGCGCCAACGTCTCGTTGCGCGTGATGTCGGTATAGGTGAACCCGGCCTCGTCCAGACGAGCGTAAAGGCGCTCGAAATTCTCGGGCTGGGCGGTTTCGATTCCGATCAGGACCGATCCGAAATTGCGCGCCGATTTCTTCATGTATTCGAACCGGGCGATATCATCATCGGGCCCCAGAATGTTCAGAAATTCCTTCAGCGCGCCCGGTCGCTGCGGCAGACGCAGCAGGAAGTATTTCTTGACCCCCGAATAGCGTTGCGCGCGTTCCTTGACCTCGGGCAGTCGTTCGAAATCGAAATTGCCGCCCGAGGTGACACAGACCACGGTCTTGCCCCTGATGAAGCTTTGCACATCCGCCACCGCCTCGACCGACAGCGCGCCCGCGGGTTCCAGCACGATCCCCTCGACATTCAGCATTTCGATGATGGTGGTGCAGATCCGATCCTCGGACATCACCAGCACATCCGACATGTGCCGCGATTTCAGCAGTTCGAATGTCTTTTCGCCGATCCGGCCCACCGCCGCGCCATCAACGAAATTGTCCACATGATCGAGCGTCACCGGATGCCCCGCCGCCAGCGCCGCGCGCAGACAGGCACCGCCCTCGGGCTCGACAAAGATGCAGTGGCTGCGATCCCCGAACCATGTGGCCACCCCCGCCGACATGCCGCCGCCGCCGACCGGCAGCACCACATGATCGGGCACGCCGCCCAGTTGTTCCTCGATCTCGACAGCCAGCGAGGCCTGCCCCTCGATCACATCGGCATCGTCGAAGGGTGACAGGAAATGCCCGCCCTCTTGCGCACACCAGGCCTGTGCAGCGGCCAGCGTCTGGTCGAAATAGTCACCGGTCAGATGAATCTCGACCTGATCGCCGCCGAACATCCGGGTTTTCTGGATCTTCTGCTGCGGAGTGGTCACCGGCATGAAGATCACACCCCGCACCCCCATGTGCCGACACATATAGGCCACGCCCTGGGCATGGTTACCCGCACTGGCACAGACGAACAGCGCCTGCCCCGGCTGCTTGCGCATCGCGTTGAACGCGCCGCGGATTTTGTACGACCTGACCGGGCTCAGATCCTCGCGCTTGAGCCAGATATCGGCGCCATAACGCGCCGACAGATGGTCATTGCGCTGCAACGGCGTGGCGGGGAAGACATCGCGCATCGCCTGTTCGGCGGCGCGGGCACGGGTCATGAAATCGCTCATTCCGCCTGACTGCCGCAACCCCGCGCCCGAGGCAAGGAATACATTGGTGTGCTGGACTACTCCCACCGATTTCGCCGCAGTTCGGATGCCGCAACTTGCCCCCAACCGCAAAAACCGCTACGGCCCTTGCGTCATACGTAAATGGGGAAGTCCAATGTCCGCGCCCAAGAAAGTTGTCCTGGCCTATTCCGGTGGCCTCGATACCTCGATCATCCTGAAATGGTTGCAGACCGAATATGGCTGCGAGGTTGTCACCTTTACCGCCGATCTCGGCCAGGGAGAGGAGCTGGAACCCGCCCGCAAGAAGGCCGAGCTGCTGGGCATCAAGCCCGAGAACATCCATATCGAGGATGTGCGCGAAGAGTTCGTGCGCGACTTTGTCTTCCCGATGTTCCGCGCCAATGCAGTGTACGAAGGGTTGTATCTGCTGGGCACCTCGATTGCGCGGCCGCTGATCTCGAAACGTCTGGTCGAGATCGCCGCCGAGCATGGCGCAGACGCGGTGGCCCATGGCGCCACCGGCAAGGGCAATGACCAGGTGCGGTTCGAACTTTCCGCTTATGCGCTGAACCCCGAGATCAAGGTGATCGCGCCCTGGCGCCTGTGGGACCTGACCAGCCGCACCCGCCTGTTGGAATTCGCCGAACAGAACCAGATCCCGATTGCCAAGGACAAGCGCGGCGAGGCGCCGTTCTCGGTCGATGCGAACCTGTTGCACACTTCGTCCGAGGGCAAGGTGCTGGAGGATCCGGGCGTCGAGGCGCCCGATTACGTCGCCCAGCGCATCGTCGCGGTCGAAGACGCCCCCGACACGCCCGAGTTCATCGAGATCACCTTTGAAAAGGGTGACGCGGTGGCGATCAACGGCGAGGCGATGTCGCCCGCGACCATCCTGACCCGTCTGAACGAGTTGGGTGGCAAGCACGGTATCGGCCTGCTGGACTTTGTAGAGAACCGCTTTGTCGGGATGAAATCGCGTGGCGTCTACGAGACCCCCGGCGGTACCATCCTGCTCGAGGCGCATCGCGGCATCGAACAGATCACGCTGGACAGCGGCGCGGGCCATCTGAAGGATTCGATCATGCCCCGCTATGCCGAGCTGATCTATAACGGCTTCTGGTTCAGCCCCGAGCGCGAGATGTTGCAAGCCCTGATCGACAAGAGCCAGGAACATGTCACCGGCACCGTCCGGCTGAAACTCTACAAGGGCTCGGCACGTACCGTCGCCCGCTGGTCCGATCACTCGCTTTATTCCGAGGCCCACGTGACCTTCGAAGAAGACGCGGGCGCCTATGACCAGCAAGACGCCAAGGGCTTCATCCAGCTGAATGCGCTGCGGCTGAAACTGCTTGCGACCCGCAACCGTCGCGTTGCTGGCAAGTGAGCGGCGAAGACGATTTTGACGATGATGACGAACTGGACATGTTCGTCGAGGCGCAGGACACCGTCTGGCCCGATGTCCTGCGCGAACTGACCCAAGGACAGAAGACGAGCCACTGGATGTGGTTCGTCTTTCCGCAACTGGCCGAACTGGGCCAGTCGCATATGGCGCAGCTTTACGGGATCGGGGATCTGGACGAGGCGACCGCCTATCTGGCCCATCCCGCATTGCGCGCCCGCCTGATCGAGGTCAGCCGCCTGATGCTGACCCATGCCGGTAAACGGCCCGAAGATGTCCTGGGCAGCATCGACGCCAAGAAGCTGCGTTCTTCCATGACGCTGTTCGCCGCGGTGCCGGACGCGCCGGGCGAGTTTCGCGCGGTTCTGGAGGCGTTCTATGACGGATCGCCCTGCCCCCTGACCCTGCGCGCGCTGGGTGCCTGACCCTGCCGCTTGGTCAGGCTTGCCAAGCGCGGGCCGGTTTCTTACCGCTTTTCCCAGCAACATGAGGGGCGCAACATGCTTCAGGATATCGCCGACAAGATGCAAACCGAACTGGCGGGAAAAAGCTTTGACGGATCGCTGAAATTCGATTGCGGCGACGATGGTGTGATCGTTCTGGCTGACAACACCGCCAGCACCCAGGACCGCGACACCGACTGCACCATCCGCCTGAGCCAGGACAACCTGATCAAACTGCTGACCGGCAAGCTCAACCCGATGACCGGCGTGATGATGGGCAAGCTCAAGATCAGCGGCAACATGTCCGTGGCGATGAAACTGGGACAATTGCTGGGCTGATCGCGCCTCAGATCTTCTTCGCCCGCATACGTTCATAAAACGGCATCGCGACCTGCAAGACCGGCTGCAACACCTCTGGAACCTCGGGAAGTTCGCCCTCGGGTCCGGCAAAGCCGGTCGAGTTCCAGACCGCCCCGTACCAATGCCGTGCCCAGACGCCATCATCCTTGTGACCACCCCTGGGCCAGCTCAGCATATGCGGCGACCACGGGACGCCAATCCGGTCGCAGAGCCGTTCCAGCATTCGCGCCGGATCTTCGCGGATATCGTGACTGTCTATGACCACCGGGTCGCCTCCCCAGCCAGACACCTCGTCAAACAGTTCTGCCTGCTGACGAAAGCCGATATCCTCCAGCGTCGGGTTCTCGCGCTTTTCGGCATAGCTGGCGATCACCCGTGCCGGATGGCGGATCAGGAACACGTTTCGCACCGCCCGCATCCAGTCACGCGGGATGCCGGGGATCATGTGCTGGGTCATGTGTTTCTGGTACCAGAACGGCCGCGCACCGGGATTGGACCCACTCAGCGTCGCCGCCACTACCTCTGGGTCCTGTGGCTGTGCGGCCAGCACCTCTTCGCGCATCGGGTGGTTCAGCCCCGTCATCGCCAGATAGGCGGCATAGAAGGGCTCGTCGATCACCGCGCAATCGGTCCGGGCGCCAAAGGCGTACATCATCGCCGTCGACAGGTTGCGCGGCCCCGACCACATGGCGATTTTCATCTACTGCCCTCCGTTTACGGGTATTCGCCGCACGCTATCGCCCCGTTCGCCGCGTTCCAAGGGGTAAACACCGCATCAACAGCGCGTGACATTCGATGACGGAACCTTGCCGCAAATCCGGTTGCGGGGCAGCCTGATCAGGACCGGAAATGGAGGATCATCATGTTCCCTATCCAGACGCTCAAACCCGTCGCATTGGTGGTTGCCATGGTGCTGGCAACGATCCTGCAAGGGGGCAAGGCCGAGGCCGCAGAGACCGAAACCCTGACCGTTGCAGGCGGTTGTTTCTGGTGCGTCGAGGCCGATTTCGAGAAAGTACCCGGCGTGCTGGGTGCGGTGTCCGGTTATACAGGCGGAACGCTCGACAATCCAACCTACAAGCAGGTCTCGCGCGGCGGCACCGGGCATTATGAGGCTGTGCAGATTCTGTTTGACCCCGACAAGGTTTCGCGCGAACGCCTGCTGCATCTCTTTTTCCGCTCGGTCGACCCAACCGATGCAGGCGGCCAGTTCTGTGATCGCGGTGACAGCTATCGCACCGCGATATTTGTCTCTAACAAGGCAGAAAATGCGCTTGCAACTCAGGCCAAAGTCACCGCAGAAGCGGAATTGGGGCAAGCAGTCGTGACTCCGATCCTGGAAGAAACCCGTTTCTACCCGGCCGAGGCCTATCATCAGGACTATGCCAAGGGCGAAAAGCTGGTACTGACCCGGTTCGGCCCGAAACGACAGAACGAGGCCTATAAACTCTATCGCAAATCCTGTGGTCGGGATGCGCGGGTGAAACAGCTATGGGGTGATGCGGCGCCCTTTGCGGGCAGTTAGAACCGCGCCTCCAATACCTCTTTCAGATCGGGGATCACATCGGCCGTGCCGTGACGCATCACCATCAGCGCAGCGGCGCGCATCGCCTGAGCAATCGCCTGCGGCATCGGCAGGCCGCGATCCATCCCCGACAGAACATAACCGGTAAAGGTATCACCTGCCCCGGTTGTATCGACCGCCTTGACCTTGTGGGCGGAATATTCCGCCGTTTTCCCCTGATTAGTGTCGAAATAGCGCGCGCCTTTCGATCCCAGGGTCACGATGACATGCTGCACCGGCAATTGATCCGGCGACAGGCCGGTCGCCTGTTGCAGCTGCTCGGCCTCAACCGCGTTCAGGATCAGGAAATCGAGCCACGGCAGGACATCCCGCACCGCCTGAGCATCAAAGGGGGCTGCGGCATAGCACACTGTCAGACCGCGCTCCTTGCCCAGCCGCGCCGCTTCGACCTGGGCGCTGGTTTCGTTCTGCATCACCAACAGGTCGCCCGGCGCGGCATCGGCCAGCACGCTGGCGACCCGCTCGGGCGATATGGCCCGGTTGGCACCGGGCAACAGGACGATCAGGTTCTCGCCCCCCGGCTCCACCGCGATGATGGCATGGCCGGTGGGCGCCTCCAGCGTCGCGATATGGCGGGTATCGACGCCATATTCGGTCAGCCGGTCGATGGCCCAGCGCCCATCCGGCCCCACCGCGCCGATATGGTGCACCTGCGATCCGGCGCGGGCAGCGGCCACCGACATATTGGCGCCCTTGCCGCCCAAAAACCGCTCCATCCCCGAAGCGGCCAGCGTCTCGCCCGGCCCCGGCAGATGCGGCACGGCATAGACCATGTCCGCATTGATCGAACCAAGGTTCCAGATCGCCATGGCCTAACCGATCTCGGCCGAGGCCAGCACCGCCATGTTCAGGATGTCATTGGCGGTGGAGACGGTCGAACAGATCTGGATCGGCTTGTCGACACCGGTCAGGATCGGGCCGATCACCGTGGCGCCCGCCATCTCCTGCATCAGCTTGGTCGAGATCGAGGCCGAGTGCCGCGCAGGCACGATCAAGATGTTCGCGGGGCCGGTCAGACGCGAGAAGGGGTAGGCCTCTTTCGAGCGCGGGTTCAGCGCCACATCGACGGTCATCTCGCCTTCGAACTCGAAATTCACCCCGCGCTCTTCCAACACCTTGGGCGCCTTCGTCAGCTTCTCGGTCCGCTCCGAGATCGGATAGCCGAAGGTCGAGAAACTGACAAAGGCCACGCGCGGCTCCAGCCCCATATGACGCGCCACGTCTGCGGCGCGTTCGGCGATGGTGGCCAGATCGTGCTCGTCGGGCCACTCGTGCACCAGCGTGTCGCCGATCAGCACGATCTTGCCCTTGTGCAGCAGCGCGGTGATCCCTGCCGCCCCATGTGCGGCATCGGCGTCGAACACATGGCTGATCTGGTGCAGCACATGCGCAGATTTCCGGGTCGCGCCGGTCACCAGCCCGTCGCCATGGCCATGCGCCAGCATCAGCGCCGAAAACACGTGCCGGTCGCGCGCGGCCAGTCGGTGTACATCCTTGTGATCAAAGCCCTTGCGTTGCAGGCGCGAGTACAGGAACTCCTTATAGGTCTCCAGATGCGTGGTGTTGGCGGCGTTCACCACCTCAAGCTCACGCACCGCATCGCCCAGGCCTGCGGCTTCAAGCTTGGCCTTCACGTCGTCATGACGGCCCACCACCAGCGCCTTGCCATAGCCCGAGCGCTGATAGGTGACCGCTGCGCGCAGCACGCGGGGATCATCGCCCTCGGCAAAGATCATCCGGCTTTGCGCCTTGCGGGCGCGGGCGTTGATGCCGCGCAGGATGCTGGCGGTCGGGTCCATCCGCGATTTCAGACCCAGCTCATAGGCATCCATGTCGATGATCGGCCGCCGCGCCGCGCCGGTATCCATGCCAGCCCGCGCCACGGCGGGCGGAATGCGGTGGATCAGACGCGGGTCGAACGGGGTCGGGATGATGTAATCGCGGCCAAAGGTCAGGCTTTTGCCATAGGCCATCGCGACCTCATCCGGCACATCCTCGCGCGCCAGCCCCGCCAGCGCATGGGCACAGGCGATCTTCATCTCGTCATTGATGGCGCGGGCATGAATGTCGAGCGCACCGCGGAACAGATAGGGAAAGCCCAACACGTTGTTGACCTGGTTGGGATAGTCGCTGCGCCCGGTGGCAACGATGGCGTCGGGCCGAACCTCGTGCGCCTCTTCCGGCGTGATTTCCGGGTCGGGGTTCGCCATGGCAAAGATGACCGGGTTATCGGCCATGCTCTGCACCATTTCCTGCGTCACCGCGCCCTTGACGCTGACGCCCAGGAACACGTCGGCCCCCTTCATCGCCTCTTCGAGGCTGCGCAACTCGGTCTTGATGGCATGGGCCGATTTCCACTGGTTCATGCCTTCGGTACGACCCTGATAGATCACCCCTTTGGTGTCGCAGACGATGCAGTTTTCATGCCGCGCGCCCATGGTTTTCAGCAGTTCGATACATGCGATGCCTGCCGCCCCTGCCCCGTTCAGCACGATCTTCACATCTTCGATCTTCTTGCCCGAGATATGCAGCGCGTTGATCAAGCCCGCCGCGCAGATCACCGCCGTTCCGTGCTGATCGTCGTGAAAGACGGGGATGTCCATCTCTTCTTTCAGGCGCTGCTCGATGATGAAACACTCGGGCGCCTTGATGTCTTCGAGGTTGATGCCGCCGAATGTCGGCCCCATCAGCTTGACCGCTCGACAGAACTCGTCCGGGTCCTCGGTGTCCAGCTCGATGTCGATCGAGTTCACGTCGGCAAAGCGCTTGAACAGCACCGCCTTGCCCTCCATCACCGGCTTGCCGCCCAGCGCGCCCAGATTGCCCAGGCCCAGAACCGCCGTCCCGTTCGAGATCACCGCAACCAGGTTCCCTTTGTTGGTATAGTCATAGGCCAGCCCTGGATCGGCCGCGATCGCCTCGCACGGAACGGCAACACCCGGGGAATAGGCCAGCGACAGATCGCGCTGCGTGGTCATGGGAACGGTCGCCTGCACCTCCCACTTGCCGGGGGTCGGTTCCAGGTGAAAGGCCAGCGCCTCTTCGTTCGTTATCTTCGCTTTGGGCATGGAATGGGTCGTTTCTCTGCTATCCGGGCTTTCAGCCTCATAGCCCTGAATGCAGCGCATCTCAACCGTCGAGACTGTGTGCTCGGAATCGAAAAATATGGTAACGTGCCAACAGTGCGGCACCCGAACATCCCTACGCCAAATTTATCTCTAGGCAATCCCACATTCGATAGGTCCGCGCCTGAGAGCCGGACGCTACAAGTACTCCAAGCAAGGATATTCAATATCAAACCACAAGGAGAACCAAGATGACCCCAGATGTGTTCATTTTTCACGACAACGACTCTTCGGATGGTGAGAGAGTGCGCGGCATCACAATCTCAACGGCACATGTCGAATATGCACATGCAGCAAATATCGAGATCTCATCTGGTGGAACTTTGTACTACGACAACTCGGGTCAACATGCGCCTAGTTTCGGCGAATTTTATGTCTTGATTGAAATTGAACAAGACAACGCACCGGTGCCGCCCGAAGATTTGATATGGACCATAGATATGCTTCCGGGCTTCTCGAGCCCACCGACGGATACAACACCGACATTTTTGGATTTTCTTTTCTGAAGGATTGTAGTCTTTCGCGTTCTGTCTCGGAACAGTAAGTTCCCCCCAATTTAGTATTGGGGGAAATATGAACGCAATCACGCCCATGATGGCCCAATACCTCGAAATCAAAGAGGGCCATGCCGACGCCCTGCTGTTCTACCGGATGGGCGATTTCTACGAGATGTTCTTTGACGACGCGGTGGCCGCGGCCGAGGCGCTGGATATCGCGCTGACCAAGCGCGGCAAGCACGAGGGCGAGGATATCCCGATGTGCGGCGTCCCGGTCCACGCCGCCGAGGGCTATCTGCTGACCCTGATCCGCAAGGGATTCCGCGTCGCTGTCTGCGAACAGATGGAGAGCCCCGCTGAGGCGAAGAAGCGCGGCTCGAAATCCGTGGTGCGGCGCGATGTAGTGCGACTGGTTACTCCTGGCACCCTGACCGAGGACGCATTGCTGGAGGCGCGCCGCCACAATTTCCTGGTCGCCTATGCCGAGTTACGCAGTGGCGCGGCGCTGGCCTGGGCTGATATCTCGACCGGCGATCTCCACGTGATGCCGATAATCCGCGCCCGACTCGGCCCGGAGCTTGCGCGGCTGGCCCCCTCTGAGCTGCTGGTTGTCGATGAACCGATATTCCAGCAATTGCGCTCACTGGCAGACGATCACCGCATTCCGTTGACCCCGCTGGGCAAGGCCAGTTTCGACAGCATGGCCGCCGAAAAGCGCCTGTGCGAGCTCTACAAGGTCGGCTCACTCGACGGGTTCGGTACATTTGGGCGCGCCGAACTCTCGGCCATGGGTGCGCTGATCGACTATCTGGAGATCACCCAGAAAGGCAAACTGCCACTGCTGCAACCTCCGGTGCAAGAGGCCGAGGACCGGGTGATGCAGATCGACGCCGCCACACGTCGCAATCTCGAACTGACCCGTTCCCTGTCCGGCGAACGCGGCGGATCGCTCTTGTCGGTGATCGACCGCACCGTCACTCCGGGTGGCGCCCGCCTGCTGGAACAGCGCATCGCCAGCCCGTCGCGCAACCTCGATGTGATCCACGCCCGGCTTTCGGCGCTGGACTTCTGCATCGACCAATCAACCCTGGCCGCAGAACTGCGCGCGGCCCTGCGCAAGACGCCTGATCTGGACCGCGCCCTGTCGCGGCTGGCGCTGGACCGGGGCGGGCCGCGCGACCTTGCCGCGATCCGCAACGGGCTGGGCCAGGCCGAGGCGATTGCCGCCCTCTGCGACGGGCTCGATCTGCCAGAACTCATTGCCAATGCCCGCACCGATCTGAACGGGTTCGACGACCTGCTTGGCCTGCTCGACACTGCATTGGTGGCCGAGCCGCCGTTGCTGGCCCGCGATGGCGGCTTCATCGCGCCGGGCTATGACAGCGAATTGGACGACGCGCGCGAGTTGCGTGACAAGGGCCGTGGCGTCATCGCCGGGATGCAGCAGAAATATGCCGAACATACCGGTATCGCCGCGCTGAAGATCAAGCATAACAACGTGCTGGGTTATTTCATCGAAACCACCGCCACCCACGCGGCCAAGATGCTGAACCCACCCCTGAGCGAGACCTATATCCATCGACAGACCACTGCCAACCAGGTGCGCTTCACAACGGTCGAGCTGAGTGAACTGGAAACCCGCATCCTGAACGCGGGGAACCACGCGCTCGAGATCGAAAAGCGGCTCTATTCCAGTCTTTCTGGCGCGATTTTGGATCAGGCGGCCCGCCTCAATGTCGCCGCACGCGGCCTGGCCGAGCTTGATCTGGCCACCGCGTTGGCCGATCTGGCGCGCGCCGAGAACTGGTGCAGACCCAGCGTCGACACCTCACGCGCCTTCGCCATCGAGGGCGGACGGCACACGGTGGTGGAACACGCCTTGCGCCGACAGGGCGGCGAGCCGTTCGTGGCCAACGACTGCGACCTCACCGCCGACAAGGGCGCCGCGATCCGCCTGCTGACCGGCCCCAACATGGCCGGTAAATCGACCTATCTGCGGCAGAATGCGCTGATTGCTCTGCTGGCACAGATGGGCAGCTATGTACCCGCTGACAGAGCCCATATCGGGGTGGTCAGCCAGCTCTTCAGCCGCGTCGGCGCCTCGGACGATCTGGCGCGGGGTCGCTCGACCTTCATGGTCGAGATGGTGGAAACCGCCGCCATCCTGAACCAGGCGGACGACCGAGCGCTGGTGATCCTCGACGAGATCGGCCGTGGCACCGCCACCTATGACGGTCTTTCCATCGCTTGGGCCACGCTGGAACACCTGCATGCGGCCAATCGCTGCCGCGCTCTGTTCGCCACCCATTACCACGAACTCACCGCGCTGGCCGGTACGCTGGATGGTGTCGAGAACCTGACCGTCGCGGTCAAGGAGTGGGAGGGCGAGGTGATTTTCCTGCACGAGGTGCGCAAGGGCGCCGCCGACCGCTCTTATGGTGTGCAAGTTGCCCAGCTGGCGGGCCTGCCGCCGTCGGTGGTCGCGCGCGCGCGCGTGGTTCTTGACCAGTTGGAGAAATCCGAACGCGAAGGCGGCAAGCAAAAGGCGCTGATCGACGATCTACCGTTGTTCTCGGCCGCGCGGCCACCCCCGCCGCCCGCGCCGAAAACCTCGCCCGCCGACGCGATGCTCAAGGACATTCACCCCGACGAGTTGACTCCTCGCCAGGCGTTGGACGTGCTCTACAAACTGAAAGAGGCGGCCCGATCCTGACCGCCCCTTTATTCCGCTGAAAGTACTCCCGCCGGAGGCTTGGCTTCGCCCGGCGAAGCCAAATCAGCTTGCGGGCATCGACGACACACCGACCTGCGCCGGACGCAGCAGACGGTCGTGCAGCATGAAGCCCTCGGCGGAAACCTGAATGATATCACCCGCCTTGGTTCCCGGCACCGGTGCCTCGAACATTGCTTCGTGCATCTGCGGGTCAAACTTGTCGCCCACCTGCGGCGACAGCACCTGAATGCCATGCTTGCCGAACACATCCAGCAGCGCCCGCATCGTCAGTTCGATTCCCTCGATCAGTGCACCCGACACCTGGCGCTGTTCGTCGGTCATGGAGTCCAGCGCGCGCTTCATGTTGTCATAGACCGGCAACATGTCGCGGGCCAGTTTCGACCCGCCATATTGCTCGGCCTCGCGCCGGGCCCGCTCGCCCCGCTTGCGTACGTTCTCGGCGTCTGCCAATGCGCGCATGAACTTGTCCTTGAACGCGTCCCGCTCGGCCCGCAGCGTATCCAGCTCTGCCGCCTCTTCGCTGATCTCGGCCATTTCCTCGGCCAGTTCTTCGGCCTCGGCGGTTGCGATATCGTCCAGAAACTCTTCGTTGTTCGGCTTTGCCATCTTTCTACCTCTAACTCCGATCGGAAATCAGACGTCCGACCAGCTGTGCCGTGTAATCCACGATCGGAACGATGCGACCATAGTTCAGGCGCGTCGGGCCGATCACCCCCACCGCTCCGATTATCTTTCGATCCGCGTTCATATAAGGAGACACCACCAAAGAGGAACCCGAAAGTGAGAAAAGTTTGTTCTCCGAACCAATAAAAATGCGCACACCTTCGCCGTCCTCAGTCAGTTGCAGGAACTCGGCGATATCGCGCTTGCGCTCCAGATCGTCGAACAGCACCCGAATACGCTCCAGCTCCTGTTCCTGGCCAGTACCCTCTAACAGATTCGCGCGCCCGCGCACGATCAGCCGGGCAGCATCCTCGCCCTCGCGGTCCCAAACCGCCAAGCCACTTTCGACCATCTGACGCGCCAGCTGGTCGATTTCCTGCTGGCGAACGCCGATCTCGGTCTGCATCAGGCGGCGCACTTCGCTCAGGGTCTTGCCCTCGATCAACGCGTTCAGGAAATTGGCCGCCTCGCGCATTGAACTGGGGGTCTGCCCCGGCGGCGGTGCAAACAGGCGGTTTTCCACATGGCCATCCGAAAACACCAACACCACCAACGCCCGGTCCTGCGCCAGCGAGACAAACTCGATATGACGGATCTCGGCCTCGTGCTTGGGCGTCAGAACCAGCGAGGCGCCTTGAGTAACCCGGCTGAGCGTGGCGCTGATCCGGTCCAGTGTTCCGCCCACATCGCCCGCATTTGTGCCCAACGTCGCGTCCAGCTTGGCGCGATCATCCAGGCTCAGATCCGCGACCTCGAGCAACCCGTCGACAAACATTCTCAGCCCCATCTGGGTCGGGACCCGCCCCGCACTCACATGGGGACTGTCGAGCAGGCCCAGGTATTCGAGATCCTGCATCACGTTGCGAACGGTTGCGGCGCTGACTTTTTCACTCAGGGTGCGGGTCAGGGTGCGGCTGCCGACCGGCTCGCCACTGTCCAGATAGGACTCGACGATCAGGCGAAACACCTCGCGCGAGCGGTCGTTCAGATCGTCCAGTATTTTGCGCGCATCGCTCATGGCATCTCAAGCCGTGGTTCTGGGGGGAGTACTGATCTTTATCTGGACCCGACCTAGCGGCTGAGCTTGGCGCAAAGATCGTCCAACTGATCCAGATTCTCATAGGTCAGGACCACTTGACCGGTTTCGGTTCCCGCCTTGTGGTTGATCGTCACCTTCATCGCCAGGATCGCCGACAGATCCTTTTCCAGCGCGCGGGTATCGGCGTCCTTGTCGCTTCCGGCCGATTTCGGGCGCGCCGTCGCTGTGGGCTTCTCGCCTTCCGACTGCTTCTTGACCAAGGCTTCGGTCGCGCGCACCGACAGCCCGTCACGCACCACGATCTTGGCCAGTTCCGACGGATTATCGCTGGTAATCAGGGCTCGGGCATGTCCGGCTGACAGCTTTCCTTCGACCACCATCTGCTGAACGTCATCCGGCAAGGACAGCAGGCGTAGAAGGTTCGCGATATGACTGCGGCTTTTGCCCAGGGCTTCGGCCAGCTTTTCCTGCGTATGGCCAAACTTTTCCATCAACTGCCGATAGCCCGCGGCCTCTTCTACCGAGTTCAGGTCGGCGCGCTGGATATTCTCGATGATCGCGATTTCCAGAACTTCGGTATCGTCCAGATCGCGCACCAGCACCGGAACTTGATGCAGTTGCGCCAGTTGCGCGGCCCGCCAGCGCCGTTCGCCCGCAACAATCTCGTACATATCTCCGTCTACCGGCCGCACGATCAGCGGCTGCAAAATACCCTTTTCTTTGACCGAGGCTGCAAGCTCTTGCAGCGCCTCTTCGGCAAAGGTGCGGCGCGGCTGGTTAGGGTTTGCGCGCAACTTTTCGATAGGCACGGTACGATCAGGGCGACGCGCGGACTCACCACTGGTCGCTTCTGGCGCCTGCGTCACATCGGCCATCAAAGCGGACAGTCCGCGTCCCAGTCCCCGAGGCTTGTTCGAAACCATGTGTCGCTCCTCTCTACCGCGTTCAGGCGGCGATCTTTTTATGTTTCTTCATCAATTCGGCAGCCAGGTCACGATAAGCCAACGCGCCCAGAGAGTTCGGATCATAGCTAAGCACGGGCATTGCAAAAGATGGCGCCTCGCTGACTCGCACATTGCGCGGTATCTTGGTCTCGAACACCAGATCACCCAGATTGTCGCGCGCATCCTTTTCGACCTGCTGCGACAGGTTGTTGCGGCGGTCGTACATGGTCAGCACGATACCCTCGATCCGCAGATTGGGGTTCGCCGCCTGACGCACCTCGCGGATGGTCAGCATCAGTTGCGACAACCCCTCCAGCGCAAAGAATTCACTCTGCAACGGTACCAATACGGAATGCGCGGCGACCATTGCATTGACCGTCAACAGGTTCAGCGACGGCGGGCAATCGATCAGGATATAGTCCCACAAGTAGGCATCCATTGCTGTCTGACGCAGTGCATCATGAAGCAGGAAGCTTCGTTTCTCGTTCGAGATCAATTCAATATCCGCCGAGCTGAGATCGACTGTCGCCGGAACGATCGCAAGTCCTTCGATGTTGGTTTCTTGGATAACGGAATTCAGTGGCGCATCATCCACCAGCAACTCATAGGTCGTCAGGTCACGTTCATCCACGCCCAACCCGGTCGATGCATTCCCTTGTGGATCGAGGTCGACCACAAGAACGCGCTGGCCCGCTTCGACCAGCGCTGCAGCAAGGTTGATGGCTGTTGTCGTCTTTCCCACACCGCCTTTCTGGTTGGCGACCGCTATGATCCGGGGTCCGACTGGACGGGAAAGATCAGACACGCGTGACTCCTGTTATCTTCAAAAGAACGGCCTGGGGCTCGGTTAAACTAGTAACCGCGTCATAGGAGAAATTCCATTGCTTCGCGGCCTCTTGCATCTCTTTTTTCCAGTTGGCGCCCTTGGGGAACAGCGCAGTTCCGCCGGATTTCAGGTGCCTCTCGGCAAAACCCAGCAACCCTGTCAGATCGGTCAGAGCACGGGCAGAAAGGATATCTGCGTTAAGGGGATCCAATACTTCGATACGCTGTGAGATTACTTGGCAGTTCACACCGCACTCTCTGGCAGCACTGCGAAGAAACGCGGACTTTCTCTGGTCGCTTTCTACGCAGATAAATCGTGTATCCGGCATCTCCTCGGCCCCGAGAATTGCGCAGATCATGCCGGGAAATCCCCCACCGCTTCCCAGATCAACCCAAAGCCCACCAACTGGTGCATTGCGAAACACCTGGATTGAATCGATGATATGGCGCGTCCAGAGGTCATCCAGGCTGCGTTTGGAAACCAGATTGATGCGCGGATTCCACTTTTTCACCAGCTCGGCAAAGATCGACAGCCGGTCGAATGTTTCACGTGAAACATTCAAGCTTTCCGCGTTGTGGGTTGTCATGCGGTGCGTACCTTGTCGATCTTTCGCAGATGGGCCAGGATCAAAGCAAGCGCCGCTGGCGTCATCCCCTCAACCCGCCCCGCCTGAGCGATATTCTCAGGACGTGCCGAAGTTAGTTTTTGCTTTAACTCATTCGACAGCCCATCAAGTACCAGAAAGTCGAAATCTGCGGGAATCACGAGCGCCTCGTCTCGCTTCATTGCTTGGACATCGCGCTCTTGCCGGGCGATATAGTTCGCGTAGAGCGCGTCGCGCTCAACCTGAGACCGTGTCTCTTCATCAATATCAGCAAGTTCGGGTATCAAAGATGTAAGCTCCGCGAAACCGACATCAGGAAAAGCAAGCACCGCAAGGCCGTTTCGCCGATTCCCATCCTGGCTGATAGTGATGCCAGCCTCAGCGATTTCCTTGGGGGTAAAGCTACTCTCCTGGAGAATTGCAGTGACCTTGGCGAGCTTCTCGGACTTCAGTGCAAAAGCCTTGCGCCGAAGCTCTCCGACACAACCAACGTCAATTCCTATTGGGGTCAGCCGTTGATCGGCGTTATCCGCCCGCAATGACAACCGAAATTCGGCCCGAGAAGTGAACATGCGGTAAGGTTCAGCCACACCGCGAGTTGTAAGGTCGTCAATCATCACGCCGATATAGCTATTCGCTCGGCTGAAAGGGACTGGATCACGGCCGAGAATCATCGTTGCCGCATTCAACCCGGCCACCAAACCCTGAGCGGCAGCCTCTTCGTAACCGGTTGTCCCATTTATTTGACCAGCCAGATACAGGCCAGGCACATCAGGTAGCGAAAGCTGAGAAGTCAAAGCACGAGGATCAACATAGTCGTATTCGATCGCATAGCCTGGTTGAAGAATTTCGACATTCTCCAGACCGCGAATTGAGCGGACGTAACTCTCTTGAACATCCTCCGGCAGAGATGTCGAGATACCGTTCGGATAGACCGTGTGATCCTCCAACCCTTCGGGTTCCAAGAATATCTGATGCGATTCCTTCTCGGAGAAGCGTACAATTTTGTCCTCGATCGATGGGCAGTACCTGGGACCGACCCCCTCAATATGACCCCCGTACATCGCGGAACGGTTCAAGTTATCGCGGATGATGTCGTGGGTTCGGGAATTGGTATGCGTAATTCCGCAAGCGATCTGGCGGGCGAAAACACCTTTGGAGAGAAAGGAGAACAACACAGGCTCCTCGTCTCCATCCTGTCTTTCCAATATCGACCAGTCGATCGAACGACCATCAAGGCGTGGCGGTGTCCCTGTCTTGAGTCGCCCCATTCGCAGATCAAAACCAGCGAGGCGCTCGGCCAAGGGCACCGAAGGTCGATCTCCCATTCGCCCACCGGGTCGTGAGACATCCCCGATGTGAATGATCCCTCGCAAGAATGTTCCCGAGGTCAGAATCACAGCTTTTGACGAAATCTCTGATCCATCTGCCAGGACAACACCAGCGACGCGATTTCCCAGCATCCGAAAGTCGGTTACCTCACCCTCAATAAGGGTCAAACAGGAACGATTGCGTGTCTCCTCTTGCATCGCGAGGCGATAAAGCTTGCGGTCAGCTTGCGCCCGTGGCCCTTGAACTGCGGGTCCCTTGCGACGGTTCAACAGTCGAAACTGGATCCCCGCCTTGTCCGCCACGCGCCCCATAACGCCATCCAACGCATCGATCTCGCGCACGAGATGACCCTTGCCTAGTCCACCAATGGCGGGATTACAGGACATCACGCCGATATCACGTTCGGACAAGGAAACCAGTGCCGTCCGCATTCCCATGCGCGCGGCGGCATGCGCTGCTTCGGCACCGGCATGCCCGGCTCCGATTACCAAGACATCAAAATCCGAATGTTTCACGTGAAACACTCCTTATTTACCAAGGCAGAAGGACGCAAAGATTTCGTCCAACAAGGTTTCCACACCTATGCGTCCGACCAACGACTCCAACGCACGAATAGCTGTTCGCAGCTCTTCTGCGGCAATATCATACAGGTCCGGACCTGATTCCAGAACAGCACCAGTGCGCTCCAAAGCATCCAATGCCGATTTCATCGCAACGCGGTGACGTTCACGGGTGGCTATCCCAGCACTCGCAGAGCGGGTCTTGAGTACTGTCGATATTTGTTGGACCAGTTGATCCACCCCCTGCCCCGTAACACCCGACACCGCGTTTTCCGCGGTCGGCCTCTGATCGGCTTTCGGCAAGACGTGCAAATCGCCGGGCCGCCGCGTCACGCCCATAGCGGCGATATCCTCGGTCAAGAATACGCGCAGGTCGGCCCGATCTGCACGACGGCGAGCCAAGGCGATGCCCATCCCTTCGACCAGATCGCCGGTTTCGCGCAGACCCGCTGTATCGAGCAGAGTGACCGGCAAACCACTCAAGTCCATCCGAACCTCGATCACGTCGCGGGTGGTGCCCGCCACTTCTGACGTGAGCGCCGCCTCTCGACCCGCCAACATGTTCAACAAGGTAGACTTTCCAGCATTCGGCGGACCGATGATCGCAACTTCGAAACCCGTACGAATACGCTCGGCTATGCGAACCCCGGCAATCTCTCGTTCGAGATCCGAACGCACCTTTGTCAACAGTTCCCGCACCTCGGGGCTGACGTCTGTTGGTACCTCTTCATCGGCAAAGTCAATCACCGCTTCCAACAGGGCTGCGGCGCGAATCAGCTTTGCGCGCCAACTCTCTGCCAGCTGACCCAAGGCTCCTGACAAGATCGCCTGTGCCTGTTTGCGCTGCGCCTCGGTTTCAGCATCAATAAGATCGGCAAGCCCTTCGACCTGCGGCAAGGTCATCTTGCCGTTTTCCAGTGCACGCCGGGTGAATTCTCCAGGCTCAGCCAAGCGCAAACCGTCCAGGTCACCAAGGCATCGCAAGACAGCTTCCGTTGTTGCAAGGCTACCGTGGATTTGGAATTCGACAACATCCTCGCCAGTGAAACTGGCAGGCGCCGCAAAGGTCAACACAACACCAGCATCCAAAGGCACGCCACGGGTGTCCCTCAACTGTCGCACAGACAAACCGCGCGCCGGCAGATCAGATCCTGCAAGAAGGTTGGCCGCTTGAAAGGCACGCGGACCGGACAGGCGGATGACTGCAACACCCGCCTTGCCCTGCGCCGTGGCCAAGGCAAAAATCGTGTCCATATCCTTGCCCTCGCGCTGCTGGGATACCGGATCAGGTATTCATCGAATCGAAGAATTCGCCGTTTGTCTTGGTCTGTTTCAGCTTAGACAGCAGGAACTCGATCGCATCGGTTGTGCCCATAGGATTGAGGATCCGTCGCAGGACAAAAGTCTTTTGCAGATCACTCTTGTCAACCAACAGATCCTCTTTCCGGGTGCCGGATTTCAGGATGTCGATAGCCGGGAATACCCGCTTGTCGGCGATTTTCCGATCCAGCACGAGTTCGGAGTTACCGGTACCCTTGAACTCTTCAAAGATTACTTCGTCCATCCGGCTGCCGGTATCGATCAGCGCGGTGGCGATGATGGTCAACGATCCACCCTCTTCGATATTCCTGGCCGCACCAAAGAACCGCTTGGGCCGCTGCAACGCATTAGCATCCACACCACCGGTCAAGACCTTCCCCGAGGACGGCACCACAGTATTGAAGGCCCTACCAAGTCTTGTTATAGAGTCAAGAAGGATAACAACATCTCGTTTATGTTCGACCAGACGCTTGGCCTTTTCGATCACCATTTCCGACACCGCCACGTGACGCGCGGCCGGTTCGTCAAAGGTCGAAGACACCACCTCCCCCTTGACCGAACGCTGCATGTCGGTGACTTCTTCGGGGCGTTCGTCGATCAGCAGAACGATCAGATAGCACTCCGGATGGTTCTTCTCGATCGAGTGGGCGATGTTTTGCAGGATCACGGTCTTACCTGTCCGCGGCGGCGCCACGATCAGCGAACGCTGCCCCTTGCCGATCGGCGCGACCAGGTCGATCACCCGGGCCGAGCGGTCCTTGATGGTCGGATCCTCAATCTCCATCTTCAGCCGCTCATCCGGGTAAAGCGGCGTCAGGTTGTCGAACGCGATCTTGTGCCGCGCCTTTTCGGGATCTTCGAAATTGATCTTGGTGACATTGGTCAGTGCAAAATAGCGCTCGTTGTCGTCAGGCGCCTTGATCTCACCCTCGACCGTGTCACCGGTACGCAAGGAATACTGGCGGATCATGTCGGGCGAGACATAGATGTCATCGGGACCCGGCAGATAGTTCGCCTCGGGAGAGCGCAGGAACCCAAAGCCGTCCTGTAGCACCTCAAGCACGCCATCGCCGCCGATGGTCCATCCCTCATCCGCGCGCTCGCGCAGAATCTGGAACATCATCTCGCCCTTGCGCATGGTCGAGGCGTTTTCGATCTCCAGTTCCTCGGCCATGGACAGCAGGTCCTTGGGGCTCTTTGCCTTGAGATCGGCAAGATTCAGGGATTCGATCGTCATCGTATACGGACCCTCTGCCGCCCTGTGGCGGCGCTAGAACGGAATATGTGAACAGGAGACACGGATGCCCGGACGGGCGCGTTGACCCCTAGATAAGCGCGCTGGCAGGCAGAGTCAAAGGGGGATCAGAATTTCACGATCACCGACAGCACGATCACCACCATCAGCAGTGTCGGCACCTCGTTCATCATCCGGTACTGGCGCCCGGTCAATCGGTTTTGCCCTGACAGGAACGCGCGACGGCGCGCGTTGAGCCATCCGTGGAACCAGGTCATCGCAATGACGGACGCACCCTTGGTCCAGGGCCAGACCTCGCCCCAGTCGACGATTCCGGGCGTCAGAACCATGATCAGACCACAGACCCAGGACACGATCATCGCCGGGCGCATGATCACGCGGATCAGCTTCTCTTCCATCTCGTGGAAGATCGCCGGTGCCTCCTGCACCTTCTCAGCCTTTTCGACGTGATAGACAAAGAGCCGGGGCAGATAGAACAGACCGGCCATCCAGCTGATCACGGCCATGATGTGTAGGGATTTGACCCATGGGTACAAGGTGAACAGCAGGTCGGTCATCATGTCTCTCTTCGGGGTCTTGGCCTCGTATCTAATAATAAAAAAGAAAAGAAGAAAGATTGATGGTTTTGTAGGCTGGCCTGTTTTCGTGGATAAATGTTCTCTCCTAGTGGTTTTCCCCAATGTGAGGAAGTTTTTACCTTGTTCCGCGATCCTGTGGAAAATTTTGCCTATATCCTTTAAAAACAGATACTTAAGAAACTTCTCATAGAGGAACAAATTCGGGTAGATACTGGGGAGCTGCGCGTATAGCCAAGGTTATCCCGCAAGCCAGGGTTATCCTTGTCCATACTGGATGGAGCCCGGGCGACTCGGGTGAGATTTCTGCATTTTCCCCGGGCTTGCACGTCAAGCCGAAAAGCATGAAAAACCGTACCAGAGCGATCACCAGATTTCCCACGGGGTTTTCCACATGACTGTCCCCCTCATCCTGGCATCCGGTTCGACCATCCGGGCCCAGTTGCTGGAAAACGCGGCCGTCCCCTTTACCAAGGATGTACCGCGCGTCGATGAAGAATCGGTAAAGGCAGCCCTGCTGGCCGAGGGTGCACCGCCGCGCGATATCGCCGACGCCCTGGCCGAGATGAAGGCGCGCAAGATCAGCGACAAGCATCCCGGCGCCATGGTGTTGGGATGTGATCAGGTGCTCGATTTCCAGGGCAGGCTGTTGTCGAAACCCGACAGCCCCGAGACCGCTCTGGCCGAGTTGCAACAGATGAGCGGTCAGCGGCACATGCTGCTGTCAGCGGCGGTGATCTACGAAAACGGGCAACCCGTCTGGCGCCATGTGGGGCAGGTCCGGCTGAGGATGCGGGTCCTGTCCGACAACTATCTGACCGGCTATGTGACGCGCAACTGGGACAGCATCCGCCACGCCGTCGGCGGCTACAAGCTTGAGGAAGAGGGCGTACGCCTGTTCTCAGCCATTGACGGGGACCACTTTAACGTTTTGGGTATGCCCCTGTTGGAACTGCTCAATTTTCTGGCGTTGCGCGGAGTGATTGACACATGACCGAGAACCGGATTCCGCTGGCTGGCGTGATCGGCCACCCGATTTCGCATTCGAAATCTCCCCGGTTGCATGGCCACTGGCTCAAGACCTATGGCATCAACGGCCATTACATCCCGATGGATGTAGCGCCGTCGGATCTGGCGCAGGTGCTGCGTACCCTGCCCAAGGCCGGGTTCGTGGGTGTCAACATCACCATTCCGCATAAGGAGGCGGTGATGGCGGTTGCCGATCAGATCACCGACCGCGCCACGCTGATCGGCGCGGTCAATACGCTGATCTTTCGCGAAGACGGGCGGATCCTTGCCGACAACACCGATGGCTATGGGTTTATGGAGAACCTGCGTGCCGGGGCCCCCGACTGGGACCCGAAATCAGGGCCCGCGGTGGTGTTCGGCGCGGGCGGTGCCGCACGGGCCGTGATCTCGGCCCTGGCCGAGGCCGGCGTGCCCGAGGTGATCGTCACCAACCGGACCCGCGTGCGCGCCGACAAGCTCAAGGATGATTTCGGCCAGCGGGTCACAGTGGCGGACTGGGTTCAGGCCGGCAACGTGGTCGAGGACGCACGCCTGGTGGTGAACACAACGTCTCTAGGGATGATCGGAAAGCCTGAGCTGCGGGTGCCACTGGACGGGTTGCGCGCGGATGCTGTGGTGACCGATCTGGTCTATGCGCCGCTCAAGACACGTCTTCTGGCCGAGGCCGAAGAGATGGGATGCACCACGGTCGACGGGTTGGGCATGCTGTTGCATCAGGCGGTGCCGGGATTCGAGCGCTGGTTCGGCGAACGACCGGTTGTCGATGCGGCCACACGGGCGGCCGCGCTCAGATGACATTTCGACTTGGCCTTACCGGCTCCATCGGCATGGGCAAATCCACCACGGCGCAGATGTTCGTGGACGAAGGCTGCGCGCTGTGGGATGCGGATGCGGCGGTGCACAGGCTCTATTCCAGCGGCGGCGCGGCCGTTGCGCCGATGCGCGCGGCCTTTCCCGAGGCGGTGATTGACGATGCGATCTCCCGCTCGGCGCTGAAACAGATCATCGCCCAGGATTCGCGGGCGTTGAAAAGGATTGAGGCCATCGTGCATCCGCTGGTGGCCGAGGATCGCGCCCGGTTTCGTGATAGCACAACGGCGGATATCCTTGTTTTTGACATTCCGCTTCTGTTCGAAACCGGGGGTGAGGCTGCGATGGACGCGGTCGCCTGTGTCTCGATCCCGCCCGAGGAGCAAAAGGCGCGTGTGATGGCGCGCGGCACCATGACCGAGGCGCAGTTCGAACAGATACGGGCAAAACAGATGCCGAACGAAGAAAAATGTGCGCGGTCCGATTTTGTGATCGTGACCGACACGCTGGACCATGCCCGCGCGCAGGTGCAAGATATCGTCAGGCAGATACGGGCGGGGAACAGCCATGCGTGAGATCGTACTCGACACCGAAACCACCGGCTTTGACCCTGAAACCGGCGATCGTATTGTCGAGATTGGCGCGGTCGAACTGTGGAACCACATCGCCACTGGCAACACTTATCACCAGTATATCAATCCCGAACGGATGATGCCCGCCGAGGCATTTGGCGTGCACGGGATCGGACCCGACATCCTGGAGCCGCCGCAACAGCCCGAACCGGGCCAGGTGACCCTGCGGGACAAGCCGGTCTTTGCCAAGGTTGGTCAGGCGTTTCGCGATTTCGTGGCGGATTCCCATTTGGTCATCCACAACGCGTCCTTCGACATGAAGTTCCTGAATGCCGAACTGCGCTGGATGGGCCTGCCCGAGATTCCGTTCGATCGGGCCATCGACACGCTGGGCATGGCGCGGCGCAAATTTCCGGGTTCGCCCGCCACGCTGGACGCTCTGTGCCGCCGGTTCGGTATCGACAACTCGAACCGTGTGTTGCACGGCGCACTGCTGGATGCCGAGATATTGGCCGAGGTCTATCTGGAGCTGATTGGCGGCAAGCAGCCCGATTTCGGACTGTCGACTGTGGCAAGCAGCGGTGGCACCGGTGCAGAGACCGCCTGGCGCCCCTCGCCAAGGCCAACCCCCCTGCCCGCCCGCATCACCGAGGCAGAGCGCGCGGCGCATGCCGAGTTTGTCGAGAAACTGGGGGAAAATGCGGTGTGGAAACGCGCCTGACCCAAGTCAGGCGCGCGTTCCGGATCAGGCGTCGGCCTTTTGTTCGGCCTGCGCGGCTGCTTGCTGGCGGGCCAGCTCCGAGCGGTACAGCGCCATGAAGTCGATATTGTCGAGGTTCAGCGGCGGATAGCCACCGTCGCGAGTGATATCGCTGACGATGCGGCGCAGGAACGGGAACAGCATCCGCGGGCATTCGATCAGCAGGAACGGATGCAGCTGCTCGTTCGCCACGCCCTCGACATGGAAGATACCGCAATAGTCGATCTCGAACACGAACAGGACATCGTCCATGCCTTTGGCCTTGGACGTGATGTTCAGCTTGATCGCAACCTCGTACTGATTGTCGGTGCTGCGCTTCTTGGCATCCAGATTGACCTGGACATTGACGTCGGGTTGCACGTCGCCCGAGGCGCCGCGCTGTGCCATGACGTTTTCAAACGACATGTCACGAATGAACTGACCCAATACACGCATCTGGATCTGGGGCGGCTGCTGGGCAGCGGCGGCGTCGGTCTCGGCCATGAAATCCTCCGGCTTTACAAATTCGCCACTGCTTAACAGCTTGGCGCGACCGGCTCAATGCCGGTCCGGTCCCTCGACCCAGCCGGACGGGCCAGCTCCTTGTTCACGGTGAGGACGCACCTCTTCCCATTCGCCGTCGATCACGTCGCCGGTGTCATGATGTGACTGGCTCATTCCCGGTCCCGGCCCCATCTGAAAGCTGGCGACCTGAACGCGCGCGCGCAGATAGCGATAGACCGCGACCCGCACCGCCGGAACCAGCAGCGCAAATCCCAACGCATCGGTGAAAAACCCCGGCGTCAACAGTAATGCACCGGAAAACAGAATCATCGCCCCATGTGCCAGCGGCTCTGTCGGGTCGTCCAACTGGTTGAAAGCACGGTTCAATTGGCCCAGCGCCATGCGACCCTGGGTCCGGACCAGCCATGTTCCCAGCACCGCAGTCAACACCACGATGGCAAGGGTCGGCAACAGCCCGATCGACCCGCCAACTTGTATGAACAGGGCGATCTCGATGATCGGAACCAGCAGGAAGGCCAGAAACAGATACATGCAGCGCGTCCTTTCGCCTATGGTCAATGGTGGACTTGCCCCCAACCGTTGCCTACATAGTGGTTCTAAGCCCAGGTTACAAAGTTTCTGGCCCGAGACCGAGGACATAATGAACTCTCCCCTGATCCAGCTTCTTGTGCTGGCCGGCATTGCCATTTTCCTGATTCTGCGCCTGAAAAGCGTGCTTGGAACCCGTGAAGGGTTCGAAAAACCGCCGGTGCCGAAGCAACCGGAAAACCGCGCGCGGCGCGATTTTGAGGTGATCGAAGGCGGCCCCGACCGTGACATCACCGACCATGTTCCCGAGGAAAGCCCGCAAGCCCAGGCGTTGGCGGCGATGAAACGGATTGAACCGGCTTTTTCGGTCAGTGAATTCGTGCAGGGTGCGCGCGGCGCCTACGAGATGATCGTAATGGGGTTCGAGCGTGGCAACCTGGATGAGATCGAGCCGTTTCTGGCCGAAGACGTCTTTGAAACCTTTGTCGGCGTCGTTGCAGCGCGCGAGGATCAGGGTCTTACGATCGAGGCGGAATTCGTCGGTGTGCGGGAAACCGCAATTCAGGACGTGCATTTCGATAAGGACGGCAACCGGGCCGAAATCACCATGCGTTTCGTGGGCGAACTGACCTCGGTTGTCCGTGATCGCGGCGGCGATGTGGTCGAAGGTAGCCCCACGACGGTTAAACGGCAAAAGGACGTCTGGACCTTTGCCCGCGTCATGGGCACCGATGATCCGAACTGGCTGCTTGTCGCTACGGACGCATGATTGGCGCGCTCCGGTCGGCTGTTCTGGCAGGTGCCATTATGACCGCCTCGGCCGGAGCGGCAGAGATTACGCATACCGTTCTCTCCTTTGACCAGCTGGACGGCTGGGCAGAAGACGATCACGCTGCCGCGCTCACCACCTTTCTGAACACCTGCGACCAGTTCAATGACCCCGATTGGCGCAGCCTGTGCGCCATGGCGCGCGAGGCAACGCACGAGACCGCGCGTGGTTTTTTTGAACTGCTGTTTCGTCCCGTTCTTATCGAGGATGGCCAGGATGCGTTGTTCACCGGGTATTTCGAACCTGAACTTGAGGGCGCCCGGTTCCCTTCGTCCCGCTATCGGTATCCGGTTTACAAGATGCCGCCCGAGGCGCGCGCCAGCAATCCATGGCTGGATCGGCGCCAGATACTGACCAGCGGAGTAATGGACAATCGCGGACTCGAGATTGCCTGGGTCGATGACCCGGTCGAGCTGTTCTTTCTGCAAATTCAGGGGTCAGGCCGCATTCGCCTGCCGGATGGGCAAACCGTGCGGCTGGGATATGGCGGCGCGAACGGGCATCCCTATCGGTCGATCGGGGTCGAACTGGTACGGCGCGGCATCTATTCCGCCCATCAGGTGAGCGCCCAGGTGATCAAGAACTGGGTCCGGCGAAACCCCGACGCCGGGACCGAGCTGCTCTATCACAACCCGTCTTATGTTTTCTTTCGCGAGTTGAAGCACCTGCCTTCGGATCTGGGGCCAGTGGGGGCGATGAACCGGTCGGTGACGCCGCTGCGCTCGATCGCGGTCGATCCCGCCTATACGCCGCTAGGTGCGCCGGTCTGGGTCGAAAAGAACGGCGCCGGGCTGATGCGGCGACTGATGATCGCGCAGGATACCGGGTCGGCCATCAAGGGGGCGCAGCG
Organism: Ruegeria sp. YKSD163; assembly: GCF_059612905.1. NCBI lineage: Bacteria > Pseudomonadati > Pseudomonadota > Alphaproteobacteria > Rhodobacterales > Roseobacteraceae > Ruegeria > Ruegeria sp. YKSD163. Next base: position 31,554 of record NZ_JBXWRM010000009.1, on the reverse strand, counting down.
GGCCGATATCTTCTTTGGCACTGGCGATGCGGCAGGACAGGCGGCGGGTACGCTGCGCGATCCGGGTCGCATGGTGGTTCTGTTGCCGATACAGCGCGCCTATGCCCTGTTGCCGGATGGGTACTGATGACCCGGAGAAAGCTGACACGGGATGAAATCGACCTTTGGCGCAAGGTCGTCCGGCAGGCCGACCGGCTGCACCCGGAACGTGTCGACGGGGTGCACCCGCAGACGCTGCCCAAACCGAAACCGACCAAACCGCTGCCGATGTCGCTGGAACCTTTCGAGCTAGGTCAAGCGGCGCGCGTCAAATCCGCACGCCATGTGCTGACACCCTCGGTCACAGACCGGTTGTCGCGGACGCCGGTGCAGATGGATCCCAAGGCTTATACCCGGATGCGCCGGGGCAAGCTGAAACCCGAGGGAAAACTCGACCTGCACGGTATGCGCGTCGATACCGCCCACCCTGCCCTGACCCGCTTTATCCTGAGCGCCCAGGCCCAGGGCAAACGGCTGGTACTGGTGGTGACCGGCAAGGGCAAGTTTCGCGACGAGCCGGGACCCATCCCCACCCCGCGTGGGGTGCTGCGCCATCAGGTGCCGCAATGGCTGTCGCTACCTCCATTGGCGCAGGCGGTGCTCCAGGTGACACCCGCCCATATCAGCCACGGCGGCGAAGGTGCCTATTACGTCTATCTCCGGCGCAGCCGAAGTTAGCGGTCGTTGTTTTCCATCACCACGTCAAGGTTGTCACGCGCATAGGTGATGATGCCGGGAAAAGCGCGCTCCAGCGGCACATTTCCTGCCTCGAACAGTTCCGTCATGTTGCGTGCTTCGGCGATCATTGCCAGCAGCGTGGGCGAGGTGGCGGCGACGAAATGGCCCGATTCAGCCTCGTCCGAGAACTGGCTAGTATCGATTACCGCGACCGGCAGATCGGTGATCAGCGCCGCCGAGCCGATCTGACCCAGCCGTTCGCTGCTTTGCTTGCCGCGCAGTTGTCGCGACAAATTCAGCACATTGTCCTTTTCCGAAGCCATCACAACAAAGGGCTGTGGCACGGTTTTGATCCTGCGCATCTGGCTGCGGAACACGTCGAGATCCAAGTCGGGCGAGATCAGTATGACCCCGTCCAGATGACGCGCGGACCAGCCCGGAGTGGCGATCTCGATCTGGCGCAACGCCTCCATCAATAGGAAAGAGCCCATCGAATGGGCGACAACCGAGATCCGGTCTATCCGCTGTTCGCCCAGCTGGCGCAGCACGGTCTCCAGCCCGTCGCGGGCAAACACCGTGCTGTCCGCGTCATAGGCGTAGCCCAGTGCATGCCCCTTGCTGGGCCAGGAATAGACCATCAGTGACCCGGACATGTCGATGTCATGGGCCAGCTGGGCCGCCCGATAAGCGGTTTCGGTCTGGGTCGAGTTGAAACCGTGCACGAACAGCGTCAGCTCGCGCTCTCCTGCCGGTTGCCGCGCAAGTTCTTGCTTTAAGCGGGTGCGAAACACCTCGGGGCCGTCGAACACCGTCTGGCCCGCCAGGATGAACTGTTTTTCCGGGTTGGCCCGGCCATAGCCGAAATCGAGCCGCCCGGGTCGGCGGTCGGGCGGGATCGAGACGGTCAGTTCCAGCAGGCTCAGGTTTTCGGCGCGGTCCGGACCAAAGGAGCCGTCGCCCTTTTGCACCCGGGTGGTCGCGGCAAAGATGGTGGCGGGGCTGCCCACCGCCAGCGCCTCGGGCGTGATCGGCGTATAGCTGCGGTCGGTACAGCCCGACAACAGCGCCACACCCAGAATGATTGCAACCCGAAACCGCATCTCAGATCCTCGTTCCGGCGAAGACCTGTCCGCTACAGAACGTACCGGCTCAGGTCGGTCGAACGTGTCAGCTCTCCAAGATTCGTATCGACAAACCCTGCGTCCACCGTCACCGCCTCGCCCGAACGGTCGGGCGCGGTAAAGGAGAGTTCCTCGAATACGCGTTCCATCACCGTATAAAGGCGCCGCGCGCCAATATTCTCGACGCTCTGGTTCACCTCGGCGGCGATGCGGGCCAGCGCCGCGATACCGTCGGGGGTAAAGGCGACGGTCACCTTTTCGGTACCCATCAGCGCGGTATATTGCCGGGTCAGCGCATTGTCGGTCTCGGTCAGGATGCGTACGAAATCCTCTTCGGTCAGCGCGCGCAGCTCCACCCGGATTGGCAGCCGCCCCTGCAATTCGGGCAGCAGGTCGCTGGGTTTGGCAATGTGAAAGGCGCCGCTGGCGATGAACAGGATATGGTCGGTCTTGATCGGCCCGTATTTGGTGCTGACAGTTGTGCCCTCGATCAGCGGCAGCAGGTCACGCTGCACCCCCTCGCGGCTGACATCCGCGCCGCGCGCGTCCGAGCGGGCGCAGACCTTGTCGATTTCGTCCAGGAACACGATGCCGCTCTGCTCGACCGCTTCCAGCGCGGTCTTGTTGACCAACTCGTCATCCAGTAGCTTGTCGGCCTCTTCCCCGATCAGAATTTCATAGCTGTCGGCGACGCGCAGTTTCTTGCGAGTGGTGCGTCCGGCAAAGGCCTTGCCGAACAGGTCGCCCAGATTCATCATCCCCATATTGCCGCCGGGCTGGCCCGGGATTTCGAACATCGACATCGGGTTCGAACCGTCGGCGACCTCAAGCTCGATCACGGTGTCGTCCAGCTCGCCTGACTTTAGCTTCTTGCGGAACATCTCGCGCGTACCCTCGCGGGCGTCCTCACCGGCGATGGCGGTGATCACCCGATCCTCGGCCGCCTTGTGAGCGCGGGCGCGCACCTCGTCCCGCATATATTCGCGGGTTTGCACGATGGCCGCATCGGCCAGGTCACGGATGATCTGTTCCACATCGCGCCCGACATAGCCGACCTCGGTGAACTTGGTTGCCTCGACCTTGATGAAAGGTGCGCGCGCGAGTTTCGCCAGGCGGCGGCTGATCTCGGTCTTGCCCACGCCAGTGGGGCCGATCATCAGGATGTTCTTCGGGTACACCTCGTCGCGCAGGTCGTCAGCCAGCTGCTTGCGCCGCCAGCGGTTGCGCAGCGCCACGGCAACAGCGCGCTTGGCGTCCTTCTGTCCGATGATGAAACGGTCAAGCTCCGAGACGATCTCGCGCGGGGTCAGGTCGGTCATGTGCTCTCAATCTCGTTGTGTCGCCTCGGAACCTAAGCATGGGGGCCGAAAACACAAGCCGGTCACGCGACGTTCACCGCAGGACACGTGCTTTCAGCTATGCGTGAGGGTACCTTTCCGCCTACCGGGCGCCGGTTTATTTCTCGTCTTGCGCATCAGACGCTAAGTCCAATCAAGGGAATTCACCACTCATGATCACCCGTCGTTCTTTGTTTCTCACCGCCGCGGGAACTGCCGTAGCGCTCGCATCCGGCGCCGCCGCCTTTGCGGGCGGGGCCAAGGGTCAGTTCGAAGGCCGTTCCAACCATGTCACCTCCGGCTCGGTGAAGCTGGTGAAAGACGGCGAACGCTATGTGGTCGAACTGGGTGACGATTTCTCTCTCGATGGCGGACCGGATCCGCGCGTCGCATTTGGCAAGGACGGCCACTACGATCCGGACACCAAGCTGGGTGCGCTGCTGTCGCTGACCGGAAAGCAGCGTTATGCGGTGCCGCCGACTTGGGATGTTTCCGCCTATAACGAGGTCTACATCTGGTGCGACGTCGCCGGTGTGCCGCTGGGCGTTGCCAAGATTCACTAACGGGCGCCACCACTCACTCTCTCCGCCCGCGAGGCCGCGTCTTTGACGCGGCCTCACTTATTTAGAGATTGTCTCAACCGTCAGGTTGCCATTGGTATAAACGCAGATATCAGCGGCAATCGCCATGGCGGCGCGGGCCACCTGTTCGGCGTTCTTGTCGCTGTCCATCATCGCCCGCGCGGCGGCCAGCGCGAAATTCCCGCCCGACCCGATGGCGGCCACGTCATGCTCAGGCTCCAGCACGTCACCTGCGCCGGTGATCACGAACATGTCCTGCCCGTCGCTGACGATCAGCATCGCCTCGAGCTTTTGCAGGTACTTGTCGGTGCGCCAATCCTTGGCCAGCTCGACCGAGGCACGGGCCAGTTGCCCGGGGGTCGCCTCCAGCTTGGCCTCTAGCCGTTCGAGCAGGGTAAAGGCATCCGCCGTCGATCCGGCAAACCCCGCGACCACGTGATAGCCACCCGGCGACAGGCGCCGCACCTTGCGAGCGGTACCCTTGATCACGGTCTGGCCCAGACTGACCTGACCATCGCCCGCGATCACCACTTCGCCGCCTTTCTTGACGCCGATGATCGTGGTGCCGTGCCAGCCCGGGAATTGATCGTCTGCCATGATTGCCTCCATCCTGTGTTGAGCCCGTATATGGGCCGTGGCGGGCGCAAGGGCAAGCTATGCATACTGCCTAGAAGTTATGCACGGATTGCATTTCGGGGCTGTCGAGCGGGCATTTGTAAGACTCGGACCCATCCCCTAGATGAGCCTCACAACCGACGCAGGGTCGGCTGTTTCATTCAAAGGAACGCGCAAATGGCATATACCACCAGCACCACAGCGCCGCTCGGAGCAGTCACCGTTCTCCGCGTGGTGGATTTCTTCTACTCGGCGAAAGAGGCCGTGGCATCCTGGAACGACTCGCGCCGCACCCGCAAGGCGCTGTCGGTTCTGACCGACGCCCAGCTGGACGATATCGGCCTGACCCGTGCCGACATCGCCAAGATCTGATCCAATCCCCACGGATCGACGTTAGAATGGCCGCTCGTGTTTCGGGCGGCTTTTTCTATTCCGGGCTATCGTTCATGTACTGCTATGGGCCGGTGCAGTGTGCAACCGGCCGGCGGCCAGCGCGCTGAGCGCCACCATCACCGCTGCGGTTCCCAGACAGGCGGGTACCCCGCCCAGCTGATAGGTCAGCCCGGACAGCAGTGTACCCAACAGCCGCCCCGCCGCATTTGCCATGTAGTAGAATCCCACATCCATGGTGACCCGCTCGTCCTTGGAAAAGGCGAGGATCAGGTAGGAATGCAGCGAGGAATTGACGGCGAAAAGCGCACCAAACACCAGCAGGCCCGATACCAGAACCACCGTCAGCCAGGGCTGTGGCCCGCCGGCCATCAAGGTCGCGCCCGTCAGAAGTGCCGGAACGAGGGCCAGCCACGCGGCCCAGTTGCGGGCTGCAGCGATCAGATCACCCTCGCCCCGCGATGCGGCGCGCAGCAGGCGCGGGGCCGAGGCCTGAATCGCGCCGTAGAACACGATCCATCCTGCCATGAACCCGCCGATGATGAAAAACGCGGCGCGGTTGCCCGCCTCGCTGCCATCGGACAGGACGGCATAGAAATAGACCGGGATGCCGACCACGAACCACACGTCGCGGGCGCCGAACAGAAACACCCGCGCCGCCGAGAGCCAGTTGATATTGGCGGATTTGGAGAAGACCTCGGAAAACTTGGCGCCCTTGCGGCCCTTGGGCAGGCCGGGGGGCATAGCGATCAGCACCGCCAGCAGGATCACCGCCAGAATGGCCGCCATGCCCAGTGTTGCAGCAGTGAATCCGGCGAACCCAAGCAGCACGGCGCCCAGAAGGAACCCCACTCCTTTGACCGCGTTCTTTGAGCCTGTCAGCACTGCGACCCAGCGAAACAGCCCGTCACCCTCTTTCGGGGCCAGCAGCTTGACCGCCGATTTCGAGGACATCTTGGCCAGGTCCTTTGCCACGCCTGACAGGCCCTGCACGACCATGACAAAGGCAACCGAGGTGGTGATCTGCCAGCCCGGATCCAGTTGCGACAAGGCCACCAGCGCGCCCACCTGAAGCGCCAGCCCGGCATAGAGCGTGGCCGCCAGTCCGAACCGCGCCGCGATCCAGCCCGCCGACAGGTTGGTGACCATGCCCGCGACCTCGTAGAGCACAAATAGATAGGCCAGTTGCACCGGGCTGAAGCCCATCATGTGGAAATGCAGCAGCACCAGCATGCGCAGGGCGCCATCGGTCAGCATAAAGGTCCAATAGGCGGCGGTGACAGCGACATAGGCCGACAACCCGCCGCGCTCGGACGGGGCCCGGGTCACAGGCTGTCACCCACCATGATGGCCACATCCACCAGCCGGTGAGCATAGCCCATCTCATTGTCATACCAGGCATAGATTTTGACCTGGGTGCCATTGATCACCATGGTCGAAGGCGCATCCACGATCGAGGATCGCGGATCATTGGTATAATCGGCCGAGACTAGCGGCCGCTCTTCATATCCCAGGATGCCGTTCAGCGGCCCTTCGGCGGCGACCTTGAACAGCGCGTTGACCTCTTCGGCGCTGGTGTCGCGGGCGACTTCGAACACGCAATCGGTGATCGAGGCATTCAGCAACGGCACGCGCACCGCATGGCCGTTCAGCTTGCCCTTGAGTTCGGGATAGATCAGCGTGATCGCGGTGGCGCTGCCGGTGGTGGTGGGGATCAGCGAATTCAGTGCCGAGCGTGCCCGGCGCAGGTCCTTGGCGGGGCGGTCGACGATGGTCTGGGTATTGGTGACATCATGGATCGTGGTGATCGAGCCATGCCTGATCCCGATCCCCTCGTGCAGGACCTTGACCACCGGCGCCAGGCAATTGGTGGTACAGCTGGCGGCGGTGACGATCCGGTGGCGCGCGGGCTCATAGATATCGTGGTTCACGCCATAGACGATGTTTGCCGCATCGCCGTCCTTGACCGGGGCCGAGACCACCGCCTTTTTGACGCCCGCATCGAAATAGGGGGCCAGTTTCGCTTCGGTCTTGAAGACGCCCGTACAGTCGATCACCACATCCACCCCATTCAGCGGCAGGTCCTCGATCCGGCGGCTGGTGTGGACCGGAATGCGGGTGCCGTCGATGGTGATCGACTGGTCATCCCAGCCGAATTCGGCCTGCCAGCGCCCATGTACCGTGTCGAATTCCAGCAGATGCGCGAACATTTCGGGGCTGCCCACCGCATCGTTGATCCAGGCGATTTCTGCGCCGCGCTCCAGCAGCGGTTTCAGGGCCAGCTTGCCCATACGGCCAAGTCCATTCAGTGCGTAAACGGTCATGATAATTCCTTTGTGAAAACAGGTCGGATCGGGTCAGGCCTCTCGGCCCAGATCATCGACAGCGCGTTGCAGGGAAATCCGGTCAAGCTGCTCGAAAGGCAGGTTGGCAAAGGCCTGAATGCGGTTCTTCAGCGTGCCATAGACCTGCTGAAAGGCGAGGCTTTTCTGCGCGTCATTACCCTCGGCCTTGACCGGGTCAGGCATGCCCCAATGGGCCGAGATCGGTTGTCCCTGCCAGGCCGGGCATTCCTCGTTTGCGGCGCGGTCGCAGACGGTAAAGACGAAATCGAACTTTGGCGCCTCGGGGGTGGTGAACTCGGCAATGTTCTTGGCGCGCAATCCGGTCACGTCATGACCCTTGGCGCGCAGCACCTCGACCGCGTGAGGGTTCAGCTCGGAATAGGGCCTGGTCCCGGCGGAAAAGACGTTGAACCGGTCACCGCCTTCGTCCCGCAGCAGGGTCTCGGCAAAGATCGAGCGGGCGGAGTTGCCGGTGCAGATGAACAGGACATTGTATGTCGGGTGGGTCATGAGTGGGCTCGTCGCAAGAGGAGAGAGATCGGTTGGCGTGCACAATTCAGGGCGACCCCGGCAGCAATCCAGGAACAGCGCGTTCATCGTCTCACGCATCCCGTCCATATCCACCTGGTAAAGCAGCGAAGTGCCCTCGCGGGTCTGGGTCACCAGCCCCACCTGCACCAAAGCAGAAAGATATGACGATAATGTGCTGGGCTTCACATCCAGTGCGGCGCCGATTTCACCAGCGGCGACGCGTCCCGGATAGCGGCGCATCAGCAGGCGGAATACGGCCAGCCGTTGCGGATGCCCAAGGGTGGACAGGCGGAGGGGAATCGTTATTTCCATATTTCGCGTTTTATCGAAATAAAGGATTCGCGCAAGCCCCTTTGCGCTGTCCCTCCTGTTCACGCCCGGTTGAGGGTCGCTCAGGCCGGATCGTGCCGCATCAGCTGATATTTGCCCGCAAGGGAGGGCAGGAACGCCTCGATCGCGGCAGTTGCCACGACATGGTGGGTTCCGGTATCCGGGTCCGCCACGTCCAGCCCGCCCAGCACCGCGCGCACAGTGGCAGCTCCGCGCGGCAGTTCGGCGGCGACGGCCTCGCAATCGACCTGATCAGGTCTCTGCACACCGATGGTCACCTGCACCCGCATCTGTCCGTGATCGATCCCCAGTTTCGAAATCAGCGTGATCGAGGAATGGTGCAGAGCGTCCTGAACCGCCCGCCGCGCCGCCTTGGTATAGTCCTGGCCATAGAGATCATTGCCGGTGCCCATCTCAAGGATCATCCGATGATCGCTCATCCCGCCGCCTCCATGTCAAAGGAAACGACCACCGCCGCATTGGCGATGACCGTGCGTCCGCCGCCCTGCGGCTTGTCGATGTCCAGCCCGCCTTGCCGGACCGTGATATTGGGCTGGCCATAGGGAAAGATGGCGGCAAGCGCGGCCGTATCCACGGCCTCAGGTCGCTGTACGCCGATTTCTGCATCGACGATCATCGCCTCTTTCGGAAAGCCGAACAACTCGGCCATGTTGACCGAGTTGTGCCACAGCGCGTCCTTGAGAGCGCGCAGCGCCGCCTCCGTATAATCCTCGCGCCTGAGCGACGTGCCCATGCCGAATTCCACCAATACGCGCGTCTTAGCCATTCTGCCTCTCCTGCCATCGCCCGGAATTGGAACGAAAAAGAGGCGCCCGATACGGGGCGCCTCTTGGTTCATACCGTGAAACCGGCCTCAGATCGAGCTGTCGATCCAGTTCTGCAGTGCCGCCTTGGGCGCCGCACCAGCGCGGTTCGACACAACCTGACCGTCCTTGAAGATGAACAGGGCCGGAATACCCCGAACGCCCATCGCGGCGGCGGCATTGGGATTGCTGTCCACATCGACTTTGGCGATCTTCACCTTGCCGGCATATTCGGTTGCCAACTCTTCCAGGGCGGGGCCGATCTGTTTGCAGGGGCCGCACCATTCGGCCCAGAAATCCACCACTACGGGGATGTCCGAATTCTTGACTTCGGCGTCGAAGGTTGCGTCGGTGACGGCTACGGTGGACATGGTCTGTCTCCAAAAAGGGATGCGCTTGGGCCGGAAAGGTAGGTTCCCGATGGGGGGAGGTCAAGATATCTGGATGCGACCCAGGGCAGCGGCCACAAGATCGTGAGGCAGCCACATGATCTGTGCGGTGCGAGTCCAAAGGATGCCGGTGCGGATGGTGCGGCCGGGATAGACCTGTTCCAGCGCATGCGCATAGGCGCCCATCTGCCGCAACAGCCCTTCGGGGCAGGCTTCGGGCCCGTCTGGCACCACCGCGTTGCTTTTGAAGTCGACGACGCCGATTTCACTATCACCGATCAGCAACCGGTCGATCACTCCGTGCAAGCGCCTTGCCCCCAGCGGCGCCGTAATCGGCACCTCGGCCAGGGTACCGGGGGCAAAGATCTCGGCCAGCGCCGGGGCGCTGAGAACGCCGCGTGCCTCGTTCAGCAAATCTTCGCGCAAGGGGGCATCAAGGCCTGGCAACAGGCGCAAGGCGTGATCGGTCCAAGTCGCCGGTTCGGTTCCGGGCAGATGTTCCAGCAACAGGTGCAGCCCGCTGCCGCGCGCTTTGGCGGCTTCTTCGTCCAGACCGGCTTCTCCCGGCAGGGCCTTGGCGCCGCCCAGTTCCGAGGGCGCAATGGTTTTGGATGCGGATACGGGATCGGGCGCAGGGCGGGCCACCCAATCGGGCACTGTGACCGTCATGTCGGGCGCAGAGCTCTCCTCGACCAATGGTGGCCCGGTCCAGTCGCCATGCTCCAGCCTCAGGATATCGCCCGCGACCCCGGTCGCCCCGGCCTCGACCATAGCGTCCGAAACCGCCTGGTACCAGCTGTTGCCATCGCTGCCCAGATCACCCGCCGCCGCCACGATCAACCACTTTTCCGCCCGAGTCAGGGCCACATACAACAGCCGCAACCGCTCGTTCATCTCGCGCGTCTGCGCCGCCTCCCGCGCGGTCGAGAGCAGCGCCGGAGAGCTGTCGCGCGAGACCCGCCACAGTGGTGTACCCTCGGCCAACATGATCTCGGCATCGCGTGGCGCGCGGCGCTGGGCAGTGTCGGGCAGGATCACGATGGGCGCCTCCAGCCCCTTGGAGCCATGTACCGTCATCACCCGGATCATGTCGCCCACCCCGGTCATCTGGCGCTTGATCTCCAGATCGTCAGTCTGCATCCAGACCAGGAACCCGGTCAGGCTGGGAATGTCCGAGCGTTCATAGGCCAGCGCCTGGCTGAGCAGGGCGTTGATCCCGTCCTCGGCCTCGGCGCCCAATCGGCCCAGCAGCTTGCGGCGCCCGTCATGCCGGGTCAGGATCCGCTCGATCAGGTCATAGGGGCGCAGAAAGTCGGTCTGCCCGCGCAGGTCGTCGAGCATCTCGAGCGTCTCGGGAAACTCGGCCCGGCGCGCCCTGAGCGCCGCCCACAGGTAGCGGTCCGTCCGGCGATGTGCCAGATCGAAGAGTTGCTGTTCGCTCCACCCGAACAGCGGCGATTTCAGCACCGTGGCCAGCGACAGATCATCCTCGGGCGTGGCCAGAAAGTTGAGCAGGGCGGCAAGATCCTTGACCGCCAGTTCGGCCCCGACCTTGAGCCGGTCGGCCCCCGCGATGGGAAGGCCCGCCGCCTTGCAGGCGCGGATCATCTCGGCAAACAGATCGGATCGGCGCTGAACCAGGATCAGGAAATCCCCGGGCCGCACCCGTCGCCGCGCGAACATACCGGGTGTTGCGCCATCAATCGGGATGGTTTCGCCCCGGTCGATCATCTCGCGGATCTGCCCGGCGACCCGTTCGGCCAGGATCACTGTGTGATGGCGCGCGCCGGGCCGGTCCACCGGGTCGGTCCAGTCGCCGTCTTCCTCTTCCTCGACCTTGTCGATCAGCGGCCAAAGATCGACCCGCCCGGGCAGGTCGGACTTGAAGGCGCGGTGCAATGCCTCTTTGCGGAACCCGGCCTGTGCCCGGTCCCGGAACACCAGATCGACCAGTCCAAGGATCGCGCTGGACGAGCGGAACGAGAATTCAAGCGTCAAATCTTCCAGGTTAGAGCCTGAATCGCGCAGCTTACGCCCGAATTCGGCCTGCATGCGGTCAAACGCGTCCGGGTCGGCGCCCTGGAAGGAATAGATCGACTGTTTCTTGTCACCGACAACAAAAATGGTGCGCTCGACACCCGAGCGCGCGCCTTCGCCGCTGGTGAATTCCTGCGCCAGCTTTTCGATCACGTCCCATTGTTCGGGGCTGGTATCCTGCGCCTCGTCCACCAGGATATGATCGATGCCGCCGTCGAGCCGGTAAAGCACCCAGGCCGCGACGCTCAGATCGGTCAGCAATTGCCGCGCCTTCAGGATCAGGTCGTCAAAGTCGAGCCAGCCGCGCAGCTGCTTGCGCCGGGCATATTCCGGCAGGAACACGGCTGCGAACCGGTGCAACGCCAGCGATTTCTCAGCGGCAGCCAGCGCAAGGCGCTGGTCGCGCGCTGCCTCGACCCGCAACATCAGTGCTTCGAGTTGCGGCATCTGTCCGGCCAGCGCGCCTTGGCGCAGACCCTTGGTGGGAAAGCCGTCGATCTTGGCCGAGAACGGCGATTTCGCGCTGGCACCGGTCAGCAGCACCTGTTCCAACACGATCAGACCGTCAAGTGTCGGCCGGGTAAAGGCAGCAAGCCGCGCGGCGGCCTTTTGGTCATTGGAACCGCTTCCCATCAGTGTGGGCAGGAGGGAGCGGATCAGCTCGACCTCGCCCCCCAGAAAAACCGAGGCCAGCAGCCCTTGGGTATCGAACCCCTCGGGCAGATCGAACAGGGTCAGCAGCCCGGCCCAGTCCAGCGGGTGGGCAAAGGCCGCGCGTTGCTGGCAGATGGCGGCGGTCAGGCTGGCGAAATCGGTATCGGTGATATGGCGGGCCAGATCCGAAATCAGCGCAGCCTGCGGACCGGCGGCCAGATCCTCGACGATCTCTTCGCGCAGCAGGGCGGCGGCGCGGTCCTCCATTTCCGAGAATTGCGGGCTGACCCCCGCTTCAAGCGGGAACCGGCGCAAGAGCGTGGCACAGAACGAGTGGATGGTCTGGATCTTGAGCCCACCAGGCGTTTCGATGGCGCGGGCGAACAGGGTGCGGGCATGGGCCAGTCGCGCATTGTCGATCGCCCCCGGCACCCCAAGATCGGACAGTTGCGCCCTGAGCGGCGCATCCGCCAGCATCGCCCATTCGCCCAAACGTTTGAACAGGCGGTTCTGCATCTCGCTGGCCGCTGCCTTGGTATAGGTCAGGCACAGTATGTGCTGAGGCTGCACATCGCTGAGCAACAGCCGCGCCACCCGGTCGGTCAGCACCTTGGTCTTGCCCGACCCGGCATTTGCCGCCAGCCAGGTCGAGGCGTCGGGCCGCGCGGCCTGTACCTGTCGTTCTGTTGCTGCGTTGCGGGCGCTCATGTCAGATCCTCGGCTTCGGGTGTGGCGCTGCGGTCCCATTCGCCGAACCGGGCCAGATGATCGTAATCGCCTGCATCGCTGTCCTTGTGCAGCATCCGGCGCGCGGTAAAACCTTGATCTGGCTCGAAATAGGCGCCAATCAGCTGGTGCAGCTCAGCCCAAACCTTGGCCGGGGGCTCGGCGTCGAGCGGGGCTGGCACCTCTTTGTAACTGCCGCCCATGCCGATAAAGACCGCGCGCGCCACCGGGGCCGGGTCGATCCCTTCGAACCCGCCCTCTTCGGCCAGTGCGGCCTCGATCAACAGCTGCCGGTCGAATTTCGCCTGCTGCTTTTCGCTGGGTGGTGCTCCTGTCTTGTAGTCGTAAAGGCACAGAGAGCCGCGTTCGGTGCGGTCGATCCGGTCGGCCCGCCCGGTCAGGGTGAAATCCAGCCCGTCGAGCTGTTTGCGCATCCGCGCCTCGAAGGCGATCGGGCCTGCATCGGTGCGTCGGGCCTCTTCGGACAACAGGAAGGCATCGGCCACCCGGTCGAGCCGCGCCAACCACAGCGCCCGCGCCGTGGGCCAGGCAACCAGCTCCTCCAGCATCGTGGCCGCGCGTTTCAGGAAGGTGTCGCGGTTGAGCAGTGCCATGTCCAGCACGCTGTCGCGCACGAAACTCTCCAGGATCTCGTGGATCACGATCCCCCTCAACAGCGCGTCGGGCGCCTGCACCAGCGGGTCCAGCGGTTTCAGCCGCAGCACATGCCGGGCATAGATCGCGTAAGGATCGCGGATCAGTTTCTTGATCTCGGTCACCGACAATTGCCGGGGCCGCGCGGCCAACGGGGGCCGGGGCGAAGGGCGCGGGGCCGGGGCGCTGCGCGGGGCCTCCTCCAGCGCCTCGGCCATGGATAGCCAGCGGCGGCCACGCGCCCGCATCTCGGACAGCGCCGCGGCGCCGCCCTGATCGGGCAGGCCCTGCAACAGGTTGGTCAGCCGGTTCAGCCAGCGCGAGGGTACGGTTTCGGCATCATCCGAGCGTTTGGCGCGAGTCAGCCAGACCTCGGGCGCGCCGATGGCCTGCTGGAAATCATGCGCCGACAGTCCGATGCGACGTTCCGGCGGCAACAGGCCCGCATCGTGGCGCATGCGACGGTTCAGCCAGGGGTCGGGGGCAGGGGACTCGGGCCAGCTGCCTTCGTTCAGCCCGCCCAGGATCAGCAGCTCGGCCCCCATCACCCGCGCCTCGAGCGTGCCCCAGATCATGATGCCGGGATAGGGCGCATCGCGGTCGCGCACCTCGCCCGTGGACAACAGCCCCCCCAGCAGATCGGCGAAATCGCGGGCATCCAACTCGCCGCCATGCGGGGCCTCGTCGGCCAGAGCGGTGACGATGGCCAGCGCCTCTTGCCCGGCCTTCTGTTCCCAGAGGCTGCCGGTGCCGCCCTCGGCGCCTGCCGACAGCGCCTCGGCCAGTTGGCGCAGGCGGTCGACCCATTCGGACAGCGGCAGGGCGCGGGTGACATGCTGGTCGCAGAAACAGCGGGCGACCCAGTGGGTCCAGCCTTCGGGCACCTCGCGGCGCGTGGTGAAAGCGGCGAGGTCTTCGGCACCGGGAAAGGGCGGTCCGTTGCGGCGCAGATCCAGCTCCAGATCGCGGGTGTGGAGCAGGTGTTCGTTGCGGCCCCCTCCGGTATGACACAGCGGGTGTTTCAGCAGGGTCAGCAGTGCCTCGCCATCCAGCCGGGATGAGAACAGCGCCGCCACATGACGCAGGAACCGGCCCGGAGGTGACAGGTGCAGCGGCAGGCCGGCGCTGTCATCGGGCAGGATGTTCCAGCGGTCAAGCGCGGCGCTGACCTGCCGCGTCAGCATCCGGTCAGGGGTGATCAGCGCCGCGCTTTGCCCATCCTCGGCCGCTTGGCGCAGGCGTAGGGCGATGGCCTGCGCCTCGTCCCGCGGGCTCGCCGCCTCGATCAGGGTGATCTCGCGGGTGGCGGTGTCGATGCCCTCCAGCTGCGGCCCCTCGCTCATCCAGGCGTCGGTCACCGGTGCGGGGCGAAGCGCCAGCGAGATCAGCCTGTTGCGGGCGGGGCAGGGGGCGATGTCATCCGACCAGGGTGCGATCTGATCCGGCGTCAGGTTCAGCCGCGCCATCAGCCGGGCAAAGCGAAACTGGGGATGATCCTCGGTGGTCAGCGCGTCCTCGAGCCCGTCCCAGACCCGCTCCGGCTGATCAAAGTCATAACCCGGCAGCACCACGGCGCCCTGCGGCAGGCGGGCCACCGCCTCCATCAGCAGCATGGTTGTGCCGCGCGATCCGGTCGAGCCCGCCAGGATCACCGGATGCGCGGGTGGGCGCTGCGCCCATTCAGAGACCAACGCCTCGACCACGCGCCTTTGCCGGGCCTGCACATCCAGTTCGTCGTCACCGCTGCGCAAATAGCGCTCGGCTATGGCGATGAATTGCTGCGCGCGTGCCCAGTGGCCAGACTGGTCGCTGACATCCAGCGCCCGAATGGCAGCGGGTGTGACGTCTTCGCCCTGCATCTCGTCGATCAGAGAGGCCAGGCTGTCGGAAAGGTCGAAAATCGAGGCCCGCGCTGCCAGATCGGGCTGCTGGTCCAAAAGGCGCGTGATCAGCTGCACCAGTTCCAGCCGCCGCCGAAGCGGCGGTATGGCGGGCGGCAGATGGGTGACCGCGCCCAGCGCCGTCAGCTCGGTGACCAGCGACACCCCGGGCAACAGCGCCGCCGGCCCGGCATCGAACAGCGCACGGATGCGCCGCTCCATCCGGTGGGTGTTGACCACCACCTGCGCCCGCGCCAGAACATGCGGCGCCTGCCCGGCAGCGCGCTGGCGCAGCCCCTGCACCAGCGCCCGCGGGAAATCGACGCCGGGTGGCAGGGCAAAGACACGGGGGTGCGGGCTGGGGTCAAACATCGCGCAGCATCTCCTCGGCCAGGGTGATCCCGCCGGGATGGCCCACATCGCACCAGCGCCCTGGGTATTCCAGCGCAAAGAGCCGCTCCGACGCCCCGATCCTGTTCCACAGAAGGTTCAGCGAAAAGGCAGGCAAGTCAAAGCTGTCCAACCCGCCGGTCTTGACGATCTGCACCCCGCCATAGACCAGCCCCGGCCCGCGTTCGATCCGTCCCTGTGCGTCACGGCTGAAATCGCCAGTCCCGGAATGACCGATGGCCTTGTCAACCGCTACGCACATCAACAGCGCGTCCATACGCGCTGGATCCCATGCTTCGGCCAGCAGGGCAAACGGATTCGGCCCCGACCAAATCGCATCGGTATTGCTTGTAAACACCGTTTCGGCCCCAAGCATCGGCAAGGCTTGCCGCAACCCGCCGCCGGTATCGAGGATATCGGGCTGCTCCTCGGACATCAGCACACCCAGTGGGGCCAGGTGCGCCGCCAGCATCGGGGCCAGGTAGTGCAGGTTCGCCACGATCCGGGGCGGGGAAACTGCGCGGGCCAGATCCAGTGTGTGATCTATCAGAGGGCGACCCGCCACCTCGATCAGGGGTTTCGGGCGGGCACGGGTCAGGTCGCCCATACGGGTGCCGAACCCGGCGGCAAACAGCATTACGGGCAGGTCGGATGGTGTCATCTCGGGTGCAGTCGGGCCAGATTTTCAGGAGAGGGTGGTGGTAGCGTTTGGCGCAGCATGTCCGCGATACCCGCCATGGCCGGATGCTCCAGATCGCGCATCACGTGACGCCAGACTGCCGCCATCAGCGCCAGGTACCGGGTCTTGCCCATCTCGCGCGACAGCCGGGCAAAGACGCCCAGAATGCGCAGGTTCCGCTGCACGCCCAGCACCGCATAGGCAGTGCGGAATTCGTGGTCGTCCGCACCGGTCTCGGCTATGAACCGGTCGATCATGCGCATTTCGATCCGGGCCGGCACATCTCGGCGGATGTCCTGCAAGAGGCTGACCAGATCATAGGCCGGGTGGCCCACGACCGCGTCTTGGAAATCGAGCAGCCCGACCCGGGCCATCCCGGCGCGATCCGGCAGCCAGAGCAGATTCTCGGCGTGATAGTCCCGCAGGATCAGCACTTTGGGTCCCTGGATCGTCCGGTGCAGGACGCCACCGAACCGGTCGATGAACCGATCCCGCATCTCGGTGGTGTCAGTGCCTGTGATCCCGCTCACATAGTGATCAAATGCGATATCGGTCTTTTCGGCCAGCGGTGCCGGGCCATAGCTGTCCAGTCCGGCCATGAGCGGCATGTCACGCAGCGCCACCAGCAGATCGGTCGCTGCCTCGTAAAGCGGCACTTCTTGCGACGGGTCGCGGGCGATGACACGGGTAAAGAGGTCGTCGCCCAGATCCTCGATCAGTAAAAACCCCTGCGCTGGATCCTCAGCCAGGATCTCCGGCGCGCTGAGGCCCTGGGCGCGCAGGTGCCGCGCCACCTCCACAAAGCGATGCACCGTTTCGCCCTGCGCGGGCGGTGCATCCATCAGAACGGCGGTCTGGCCGGTTTCCGGGTTGGTCAACCGCTCATAGCTGCGAGCCGAGGCATCGCCGGCCAGAGGTGCGCGCGAGGCGCCGGCCCAGTCGGTTTCGGCCAGGAAAGCGGTGGCAAGCGCGCTTCGGTCACTCATTTCAACGCCTCGATGCGCGTGGTCCATTTTGGATCGGTCCAAGACAGGGTCAGGCGGCGTTTCAACTCGACCTGAGGGTCGGTTTCGAAATGCAGATGCAGGGCATGATCCGGTGTCAGAGGGCCCAGCCGGTCTGGCCATTCAACCAGCGTGATCGCTTCCGAGAAGGCCTCTGACAGGCCCAGTTCCTCGATCTCTTCCAGTCCGGTCAGGCGGTAGAGATCGCTGTGCCAGATCTCGCCCCGGGTGCTGTCATAGACCTGTACCAACGTGAAGGTGGGCGAGGGGATATCTTCGGCAAAAGGCAGCAGGGACTGGATCAGGTGACGGGCGAAATGGGTCTTGCCGCTGCCGATCTCGCCCGACAGCAGAAGGCAATCGCCTGGCGCCAAAGCGGCACCGAGAACCACCGCCAGACGGGCGGTTTCATCGGGGCTGTCAGGGTGCAGGATCAGGGGCGAAGCGGTCATGGCGCCACAATGACTGCGGTGCATTCCGGCTGCAAGGCGGTATCACCCCCCGGCGTGGGCGGGGCCGCGCGCGGCTGTCTCTGCGGGCGACGAAAAGGATACCAGGGTAGAGCCGTTCTGGATCGGACTGACGGTGCAGATCAGATGCGCGCCGCTGCGCAATTGCACGCGCCCCCCCCATTCGGCCCGGTTTTCGCGGCTTTCGACAAAGTCTCGGATATCACCCCAAAGCGGCGTCGCGGCGCAAAGGTCCTGCCAGGTTCGGGTCGCATCCACGATCGTCACCTGTGCAAAGCTGAGATCGGGATCGGATTTCCACAACCGGTGATAGGCGGCGTTGGAAAAGGCCAGCGACCCGTCGGCGGCGAACACCGCAATCGCCGCATCCAGATGGTCCAGCACTGCCTGCCCCAATTCCAGCTCTGATCGAAACCGGCGAGTCAGGGTGATCTCTGCGGTAATATCCTCGAACAGGAAGGCCACCGCGCCGTCGGGATGGGGCCGCCCGCTGACCGAATAGACCGAGCCGGAGGGCAGCGACCAGGTTTCCTGATAATTGCCGCTCGATGCCGCGTGCAGCAGGTCGTTCATCTGCTGGCGCCAGCCGCCGTAATTCTTGGGCTCGGGCATCATATTGAGGTTGCGCAG
This sequence comes from Ruegeria sp. YKSD163, assembly GCF_059612905.1. NCBI lineage: Bacteria > Pseudomonadati > Pseudomonadota > Alphaproteobacteria > Rhodobacterales > Roseobacteraceae > Ruegeria > Ruegeria sp. YKSD163. The sequence continues at coordinate 13,250 of NZ_JBXWRM010000009.1, read as the reverse complement.
CCGGTCAAAGAAGCTCGAGACCTCCGGCCGGCTGCTGAGGAAATCGGCAGGCAAACAGGTCAGGTCGATCAGGGCGGGATTGAACAGTGCCAGTTGCCGGTTGCGGTCAAATATCGCCAGCCCGATGGACAGTTGGGCAAAGGTCTTGGCAAGGGTCTGCACGAAATTGCGCTGGGCGACTTCGGCATCGACGACCGCGTTGATGTCCATCGCGTAGCAGAGACAGCCTTCGTCCTGCGGGACGATCACGACGTCGAACCATAGTTTGGTGCCGGTATCGCCGGTCGCGATGGAAATCCGGGTTTTCTTGCCCGGCGCGCCTATGTCCGAGACGTCGGGAAACAGCGGGTCGAACAGTTCTGGCGAGCGCCCTCGCACCTTTCGGGCGAGAACCACATAGGCGGCGTTACACCATCGGATGCCGCCATCCCCGCCCAGATACCAGACCGGATAGGGCGCCTGATCCATAGCAAGTCGCAGCGGATCGGTATCGGGGTTCTGCCGTTTACCGTCTTGTGTGTGGCAATGCCTGCGCAGTTCGACCCGAACGATGCCGTCGATCCATTCGCAATAGACATCGCGGTCAGCCCGTCCATCGATCGCGGTGACGACCAATTCTCCTTGCTGTTCCACATGCTCGGGATCCGATGGGAATCCGGGGAATTCGTCAGCAAGCCTGTCGCGCAGGACGTGCCAGTCATGAATACCTCTGTCGGTGCCCTGATGTGAGGCACCGATCAGGTCGGTGCCTTCAAATAGAAACACATGCCCTTGCCCGCCGCCCGGTTCGAAAACCCGTCCTACTGGTTTGCCCTCGCGCATCGAGGCAATCAGGAACCGTCCTGTCAGGCCCGCAGACAACAGGGTAATTGCCGCCAGAGCCAGCCAATCCGCCATATTCGCAACCCGCCTTGTCTCGTCCGAATGGATCGATCCTGAGGGTCAGAGGTTAACACAAGTTTAACTAAACTTGAAACTGCTCATTCAACCCTAGCGGGACAGGATTCTCGCCGGTCTGAGCGTCGATCTGCGACCGGGGCCACACGACCAGAACGATTGCACCACGGCGTTCGGACTGATCGGTAAGCGTCTGGTAGGGATCCGAACCGTTGGCAAAGCTCAACTCGGCTCCGCTACGTTCCAGCAGCGTCTTGGCAATGAACAGACCCAGGCCCATGCCTTCGTATTCCGGCCGGGTGCGGCGGTCGATCTCGGCACGGCGACGGCGCACGAAAGGATCGCCGATCCGCCCGATCATGTGGCCGGGATAGCCGCGACCGTCGTCCATGATTGAAACCGTGATCGTCTCGGCTGTCCATTCCGCCTCGACCCAGACATTGGCGCGCGCGAAATCGACCGCGTTCTGGATCAGGTTGCGCAGCCCGTGGATGACCTCGGGCTTACGCAGGATCGACGGCTGTTGCAGGTCGCCGCCCTCACCCGGACCTTCGTCGAAATGCACGGTTTTGCCGCGGTGCACATGCGGTTCGGCGGCCTCGTGGATCACGGTAGACAGCGGAGCCTGGCGCAGATGCAGATCGTCCTTTCCCGCCCGGCCCATGTCACGCAGGATATCGCGGCAGCGATCCGCCTGCTCGCGGATGAGCGCCGCATCCTCGCGCAGGTCGGGGCGGTCATCCAGCTCTTCGACCAGCTCGGAACTGGCCAGTTTGATCGTCGCCAGCGGCGTGCCCAGCTCATGTGCGGCGGCGGCCACCACGCCACCCAGATCGGTCAGCTTCTGTTCTCGCGACAGCGCCATCTGAGTCGCGGCCAACGCCTCGGACATCGATTGCACCTCGGAGCTGATCCGGTAGGAATAGGCTCCGAGAAAGATGATCGCGATTATGATCGCTGTCCAATGGCCAAAGACGAACACATCCGGAATGCGCAGGACAAAGCCCATCTCGGTTCTCAACGGAACGTGATAGAGGCCCAGCAGCGTGACCAGAACGATGGCGGTGGTGCCGATGAACAGGGTCGAGCGCAGGCCCATGACATTGGCCGAGATGATCACCGGCCCGACCAGAAGCAGCGCGAACGGATTGTGCAACCCGCCGGTCAAATACAGCAGGAACCCCAGCTGCAACAGGTCGAACAGCACCATCAGAAAGTTCTCGAACTCTCCCAAGCGCTTGTTTTCAGGGAAAAGAAAGATCGCCAGCAGATTGCCGACGGCTGAAATACCGATGGCCAGATAGCACAGGCCCAGGTTCAGTTGCAGGTGATAGCTGTGCTGTGCGACCAGAATCGCGGCGACCTGCCCGGCAATGGCCACCCACCGGAGCAGGATCATCGTGCGCAGACGGATCCAGCTGCTGCGCTCTTGTCCGAGCACGAGGTTGATATTGGAGTCCGGCATCGCGCGCCTATGTCCAGTTGCAACGGCTGGCTATCTTGATAGGTGTCCGGGCCGAGACGATCAACATCTCTGACCTTGAGGCCGAAAATGACCCGACTCTATGCCTTTCTCTCCGCGGTGCTCGCTGCCACTGCACTGGGCGCCACCTGGATCGCAACCCGAGGCGGCGATGGGGACGACCGGTTCGCCCAATGTCGCGCGGGGCAGATCGCGGGTGGGGCCGAGACCATCGGTGGCCCGTTTGAACTGGTCAATGCCAAGGGCGAGACCGTCACAGACAAAGATGTGATCACAGAGCCTTCGTTGCTCTATTTCGGCTATACGTTCTGCCCCGATGTCTGCCCCCTGGATACCTCGCGCAATGCCGATGCCGTGGACCTTCTGGAAGGCCGGGGCCAGATGGTGACCCCGATCTTTATCTCGATCGACCCCGACCGGGACACCCCCGAGGTGGTTGGCGATTTCGCAGCCAACCTGCACGAGCGCATGATCGGCCTGACCGGATCGCCCGAACAGGTCAAGGCCGCAAGTCAGGCGTACAAGACCTATTACCGGGCACAGGACAAGAGCGACGAGTACTACCTGGTCGATCATTCGACCTTCTCTTACCTCGTGCTGCCCGAGCATGGCTTTGTCGAGTTTTTCCGCCGCGACGAGACGGCAGAACAGATGGCCGACCGGATCGGATGTTTTCTGGATGCCATGTGATCACGACAGAGGCGTTTGACCTTGCCGCAGTCGCTGTTAATACTCGCCCTTAGGCAAAAACACGAAAAACAGCGGAAAGAATGAGCATGGTCGACGCCCCCCAGCCCGATATCGGACCCGACAAGTCGCTGTTGCTGGTCGATGACGACGAGCCGTTTCTGCGCCGGTTGGCCAAGGCGATGGAAAAACGCGGCTTCGAGATCGAGACCGCCGGTTCGGTTGCCGCCGGGCGCGCCATTGCCACCGCCCGGCCACCAGCCTATGCGGTGGTCGATCTGCGGCTCGAGGATGGTAACGGTCTGGATGTGGTCGAAGTGTTGCGCGAAAAGCGGCCCGACTGCCGGGTCGTGGTCCTGACCGGTTACGGTGCCATCGCCACTGCGGTCGCGGCGGTCAAGATCGGGGCCACCGACTATCTGTCGAAACCTGCCGATGCCACCGACATCACCAACGCTTTGCTGGCCACCGGCGACGAATTACCTCCGCCGCCCGAAAACCCGATGAGCGCGGACCGGGTGCGGTGGGAACATATTCAGCGCGTCTATGAGCTCTGTGATCGTAACGTTAGCGAAACCGCGCGCCGGCTAAATATGCACCGTCGGACCCTGCAAAGGATTCTGGCCAAGAGAAGCCCGCGCTGAGAGGTTCGTTATGGCGCACGCGCCTGAACTCGACCCCAATGATCCGGCGACGCAGCCACAGCCCGATGGCGGCTGGTCCGAGGGGCTGACCACACTGAACGACGCCATTGTCGTCCCTCCAACGGTCAGCGATTTCACCCAAGAGGCAGGCGTGCTTTACAGCGATGGCCGTTACTGTCCGCAAGGTGCCTTGTGGCGCCGCTATCGCCCGCTGACAACCGAGCCGCCGTTGCCGGACGATGTGCCGGAAACCCTGTCCGGCCGCTGGCTTTGGGGCGGAGTGCTATGGGCGCATTTCGGCCACTTCCTGGTGGAAAGCACCGCGCGGCTCTGGGCGTTGAATCATGTCGAAGGGCCAATCGACGGGGTGTTGTTCATTCCGAAACGCCCGCGCGTCGGCGACCAGATCCGTGGATATCAGCGCGATTTCATCGACCTGATGCGCCCCGGCCTGCCGATTCATGTAGCCACTGCGCCAACCCGTGTCGAGGAACTGATCGTGCCCGGGCAGGGCTTTGGCCTGGGTCCGATCACGCAGGGCACGCAGAAATTCCGCGACGCGATCCATGCCGGGTTCGGCAAATCGGTAGACCCGGACGGACCCAGCAAGTTATATATCTCACGCTCTGCATTGGGCCTCGGCAAGGGTGGCATGCTGGGAGAAGAGCGGTTGGAGGATCTGCTTCGGGCCGAAGGTTACGACGTCTTTCACCCCGAGAAATACAACCTCGAAACCCAGTTGGCCCGTTACAAGGCCGCAACCCATGTGATCGCCGCCGACGGTTCGGCGCTGCATCTCTATGCCATGGTCGGACGACCCGATCAGAAAGTGGCGATGATCCTGCGTCGCAAGGCCGGGGCCGCCAACCTGTTGGCCAAGAACGTCGCCCATTTCTGTGAATGCGACCCGCTGGTGATTGATGCGCTCTATACCGAATGGGTGCGGGGGGAGGGCGGCAGATCGAACCGGCTTTCCTTTGGCGAGCTGGATCACGCGGTGATCGGGCGCGGTCTGGCAATGGGCGGGTTTGTGCGCCCGGACATGGACTGGCCGCGCGCAACCGATGAAGAGCGCGCCCAGATGTTCCGAGACAAGGGTCTGGATCAGGCCGGTGATTTTGTCGAGAGCGAAGAATACCGGAAACGCCGTCGCCGTATCATGCGGCAGGAGCGGCGTGCGCGGCGCGCCGCGCACGAGGATGGGGCGGATCAGACTGCGGAAATCAAGGCCTCGTAGCGGGCGGTAAAGGCGGTGCGTGTTTCCAGCGGTGGCCGCAGACGGATATCCAGCCCCTGCATGAGTTCTGGCCGCTGTCGGCCAAAGAACTTGTTCGCCTCGGCCTCGGTAAACCCGGCGATCCGTGTGGCCTCCAACCAGGCGCTGACCCGGTCGGCGCGCTTGATCTGTTTCTTGATCTGCACCGGCAGCACGGCAGGCAGGCCGAACCGGATATGGATTGCCGCTGTCAGCCGTGCGTCAAGCAGCCCGTAATCGGCCCCGACCGCCGCCTTGACCGGAGAGATCATGTCGCCGATCACATATTCAGGCGCGTCGTGCAGCAGCGCTGCCAGTCGCCACTTCGCACCTGCACCGGGCACGATGCGGGCAAAGATATCCTCGACCAGCAGCGAGTGTTCAGCCACGGAGTAGGCAAATTCCCCTCGTGTTTGCCCGTTCCAGCGTGCGACAAAGGCTAGCCCATGGGCGATATCCTCGATCTCGATATCGACCGGAGTCGGGTCCAGCAGATCCAGCCGCCGCCCCGACAGCATCCTTTGCCAGGCTCTGGGTTGTGTTGCCATTGTGCCACGTCCCCTTTGCGTGCCATGTTTTTGCCACATTCCGGGCGCAGCCTGATCCCTGTTCCGATCACATGCTGCCAGCCCAATGATCAGGTGTCGCGTTCGCGGCCCGGCGGCTTGATCGGTCTATCGAAGAGCGGGGGGCGTGTTATCTCCTCCCGGCACGTCCCCCAACAGATCCGTTCCTCTATGCGAAAGGAGCTTGCGATGATCAAGCCTCTGTTGGGAGCATTGGCCGGCTTTGGCCTGATCCTGTCCGCCGGGACGGCCACCGCGCAATCCTGTGCTGCGCGCGCGGCGATCGTCGACCGGTTGCAGCAGAAATACTCTGAACGTCTTGCTGCCGGTGGCTTGCAGCCCCTGTCTGATGGCGCTTCGGTGATCGAGCTTTGGGCTTCGGCCGAGACCGGCACCTTTACCGTGCTGCTGACCCGGGCCACTGGCATCAGTTGCATCGTCGCTGCGGGCACCGACTATTTCCAGACCCCGGACACCCCGCCGGTGCCCGATATCCCCAGCTGAGCCACAGCCGCTATCATTCCCCCTGATCCTCGTTGCCAGCCGAAGGCAGGGGTGATAGGGCCTCTGGCGACCGAATTTGCCGGAATGGAGTGACAGATGGCCGGGGATTATATCGTCAAGGACATTTCGCTGGCCGGGTTTGGCCGCAAGGAACTGGATATTGCCGAAACCGAGATGCCGGGCCTGATGGCCCTGCGCGAGGAATATGGCGAGGCGCAGCCGCTCAAGGGCGCGCGGATCGTCGGTTCGCTGCATATGACCATCCAGACCGCTGTTCTGATCGAGACGCTGGTGGCGCTGGGCGCCGATGTGCGCTGGGCTTCGTGCAACATCTTCTCGACCCAGGACCACGCGGCGGCAGCGATTGCGGCGGCAGGCATCCCCGTCTTTGCGATCAAGGGCCAGACGCTGGAAGAGCATTGGGACTACCTCGACAAATCCTTCCTGTTCGAGGACGGCCCCAACATGATCCTGGATGATGGCGGCGACGCGACGCTTTACATCCTGCTCGGCGCTCGCGCCGAGGCGGGTGAGGACATCATCCCGGTTCCGTCCTCGGAAGAGGAAATCGTGATCAAGGCCCAGATCAAGAAGCGCATGGCCGCCTCGCCGGGCTGGTTCACCAAGATGCGTGATCAGATTCAGGGCGTGTCCGAGGAAACCACCACCGGCGTCAACCGTCTGTACCAGCTGGTCAAGGACGGCCACCTACCGTTCCCGGCGATCAACGTGAACGACAGCGTGACCAAGTCGAAATTCGACAACAAATATGGCTGCAAGGAATCGCTGGTCGACGGTATCCGCCGCGCCACCGACACCATGATGGCCGGCAAGGTCGCCGTGGTTTGCGGGTACGGCGATGTGGGCAAGGGCTCGGCCGCGTCTCTGCGCGGCGCCGGTGCGCGCGTGAAGGTGACCGAGGTCGACCCGATCTGCGCCCTTCAAGCCGCCATGGACGGGTTCGAGGTGACCACGCTGGAAGACGAAGTCGCCAGCGCCGACATCTTCATCACCACCACCGGCAACAAGGACGTGATCCGCATCGAGCATATGCGCGAGATGAAGAACATGGCCATTGTCGGCAACATCGGCCATTTCGACAACGAGATTCAGGTCGCCGCGCTGAAGAACCACAAATGGACCAACATCAAGGAGCAGGTGGACATGATCGAAATGCCCTCGGGCAACAAGATCATCCTGCTTTCCGAGGGTCGTCTGCTGAACCTGGGCAACGCCACCGGCCACCCTTCGTTCGTGATGTCGGCCTCGTTCACCAACCAGGTTCTTGCGCAGATCGAACTGTTCACCAAGGGCGATCAGTACGAGAACAAGGTCTATATCCTGCCCAAGCACCTGGACGAGAAAGTGGCCCGCCTGCACCTGGCCCGGATCGGTGTCAAGCTGACCCAGCTGAGCCCCGATCAGGCCAGCTATATCGGGGTCAAGCCCGAAGGCCCGTTCAAGCCGGAACACTACCGCTATTGAGTGTCGGCGCCAGCCGATGCCCAACCGTTCTGACTGGCCGCCCTGACATGATCGGGGCGGCCTTTTCATACCGATCGTTTGATCCGACAAAGCTTGACGCGTTAATCCCCAGTCCGCTTATCTCATGCAACTGTGCCGAGCCCTCAGGCGGCATGCACCTCTAGGAATGTGATATGCGTATGAAGTTTCTTTCGATCCGCGTCTTGGTCAAATCGCTGTGTGTGGCGGTGTTGGGGCTCTCATTCGGTGCGGTGATGGCCGAGGCGAAACCCAAGGTAACCGTTGTGAACAAGACCTATACGGTGAATGCCACCACAGCGCAGGACCTGATCCCGGAGATGGATGCGCGGGGACCCAACGGGTTCTGGGCCTATACGGACTGGTATGTGAAATGGTCCGGCAGTTGCGACCTGTCAGTCAGTATCACCTATACGATGCCCAAGCATAAGAACGAGGCCAAGCTGGATCCGGAGCTGCGCAAAAGCTGGATATCCTTTGTCGCGGCTCTGAAGAAACACGAGGAGTTGCACGGCGCGCATGGTGTTCAGGCAGCGCAGGAAATTGAACAGACCAAATGCGCTGACGGTGACGCCGTCATCAGAAAATGGTCCAATCAGGACAAGGTTCTCGACAAGCGCACCGACCACGGCAAGAAGGATGGCGTGGTCTTGAAGTGAGGCGGCCCGTCGCGTTGTCTCTCGCCTCGGGGCTGACTTGACGCGATGACAAGGCCGATCACGGCGACTTACAGGGAAAACTGGCCAAGTTTTCCCTTTGTGCACGACCCGGCTGCCGCTACGCTCTCGCCAGTGCCGGATAGACTGGCCGAAAACAGAAAAACTCGGGAGAGTGAAGAGATGGGAAAACGCGACGACCTGATCGCCCAATATGCAGACGATCTGAAGAACAAGTGCGGGATGGAACCCGACATGGACCTGCTGACCAAGGTTACCATTGGCTGCGGTCCGGCGATTTATGATGCCGATGCCTCTACCGTCGCGTCGAGCCAGCCGGGTGAGCTGGAAACCGTCAAGAACAATTTCCTGATCAAGAAGCTGGGTCTGGCCGACGGGCCCGAGCTGGATGCCGCCATTGCCAAGGTGGTGGACACCTATGGCAAGTCCGAGCGCAACAAGTATCGCGCCGTCGTCTATTACATGCTGACCAAGCATTTCGGCAAGGAATCCGTCTACGGCTGAGCCAACGGCATGCTGTACACGCAAGCGCCCGCATTGGCGGGCGTTTCGCATTTAATGAATATTGTCAAAGCTTTGCCTTTGCGCCGGAAGGGGTATCGGGCGTATAAGTATTGTATGACCAGAACGGTCAGAACCTCGGTACAGAATTCGCGTGTGGTGTGTTGGGAGCACGCGGGGGTAGGGGAGGGTTCTGAACCGTCGGAACCTTCCCCTTTTTTGTTGTGCCGCAGCCCGGGATCCGGGTTCTAGAACAGCGTCAGGATCAGGCCCATCACCGCACAGGCCAGTGTTGCATAACCCCCGTCGATCAGACTCAGCCGCAGCGGGCGCATACCATAGAGATTGTTGAGCGCGATCCAGGGTGCGATGAAGAATAGCCCGATGCCGATCCCGGCCACGATCCCCGCCCCAGCGCTGTCGATCCCCGAGAGGGCAAAGACATGGCGCATCATTCCCGCTACGATCAGTTGCAGCAGAAAACTGGCGGCAAAGATGCCCGGCGTCATGCCGCCTTCGGGCTTGCCGTCGGGGTCGCGCGGCACCTTGGCATCCTGCATCCAGGGTTCCGCCAGAACCATGTACCAGACCGATCCCAGCGCAAAGGCGCCAAACGCGGCCGCCAGAACATTCAACAGTTCCATCCTTGCCTCATCGAGTATCCGCGATGCGGCCAGATTGCATGATCAGTCGGGATCTGTCTGCCCCATCGCGCAGATTGCGCGCCATTCCGCCTCGGTCACCGGCTGCACAGACAGGCGCGAGTTGCGCACCAGAACCATCTCGGACAGGCGCGTGTCGGCCTTGATCTGCTCCAGCGTCACGGGTTGCTGAAAGGGGCGCACCGCCTTGATGTCCACGCATTCCCAGCGCGGGTCATCCGCCTTGCTGTCGGGGTGCACCTCGGCGCAGACCTCGACGATGCCCACCACCGCCTTGTCGCTTTGCGAGTGGTAGAAAAAGCCCCGGTCACCCAGCGCCATTTCCCGCATGAAATTGCGCGCCTGATAGTTGCGCACGCCATCCCATTCCTCGCCCGCGTCACCCTTGGCGACCTGATCGTCCCAACCCCAGGTTTCGGGTTCCGATTTGAACAGCCAATAGGCCATCAGCCGATTACCTTTTTCCACGGGATCAGTTGCACCGATTGGAACAGGCCCGCCTTGGCATAGGGGTCATTGGCGGCCCAGTTCTCGGCCGCGGCCAGATCGGCCACATCAAGAATGACCAGCGAGCCGATCATCGCGTCACCGTCCAGCAAGGGGCCCGCCTGCGCGACAACGCCGGTTTCCTCGATATAGGCAAGATGGGCTGCGCGATTGTCGAGCCGGGTTTGCAGGGCGCCGTCCTTGTCCCGTGCGATCAGGGCAACCAGCATGTCATTCCTCCTTGAGCGGTCGGTTGAGCAGCGAACGCATCGCTTCGGCGACACTGTAATCACCGTTTGACAGCTGCGCCACCGTTGTGCTGATCGGCATCTCGATCCTGTTATCGCGGGCCAGTTGTGCCACCGCATGGGCGGTGGCGACACCTTCGACCGTGGTGGAGCGGTCGAACGGTTCCTGTCGGCCCAATGCCAGACCGAACCGATAGTTGCGCGACAGGTCGGATGAGCAGGTGAGCATCAGATCGCCAAGGCCAGACAGGCCCATCAGGGTCTCGGGGCGGGCGCCTTTCAGCGCCGCCAGCCTCTGCATCTCGGCAAAGCCACGGGTCAACAGCGCGGCGCGGGCGCTGTCGCCCATCCCGGCACCGATGCAGGCGCCGCAGCCGATCGCGATCACGTTCTTAAGCGCGCCACCAAGTTCGGCCCCGATCGTGTCGGTGGTGCGATAGAGCCGCAGGTTGGCGGTGGTCAGCTGCGTCTGCAAATCACGGCCAAGATCGGCTTCGGCACAGGCCAGCGTCAGTGCCGTCGGCAGGCCGCGCGCGATATCTTGGGCAAAGCTGGGTCCGGTCAGCAACGCGGTGCGGGTGTCTGGCAGGATTTGCGCCATCACCGCCAATGGGCCGAGCCCGGTATTCAGTTCGATCCCCTTGCAGCAGGCAACCAGAACACGCCCGCGCAGTGCGGTGGCGTTCTCGGATAGCATGCCGCGCAACTTCTGCATCGGTACCGCCAAAAGCAGCGTGTCGCATCGCGTGGCCTGATTCAGATCGGCGGTAACGCTCAGCGCTTCGGGTAGCGGCAGGCCGGGCAGGCGCTGGTGGTTCTCGCGGGTCTGCTGCATCTGTCGCGCCTGTTCTGGGGATCGTGACCACAGCGTGACCGGACCCTTGCCCGCCAGCGATATTGCCAGAGCGGTGCCGAATGCACCTGATCCCAGAACCGCGATACTCATGCCTTGGCGCCCTTCTTGCCGCTGCCCAGCATCGCCGGGCTGCTTTGATCAAGTGGCCAGCGCGGCCGCGCGGTCAGGTCCAGCCCGTCGCGGGCGCCTCCGAGGAACCGCTCCAGCCCGGCATAGGCGATCATCGCCGCATTGTCGGTGCACAGATGCAGCGGCGGCGCGGTGAACCGGGCACCCGCCTCGGCGCAGACCGTTTCCAGCGCCGCGCGGATGGCGGCGTTTGCCGCCACCCCGCCGGCAACCGCGACAACCGGCTCCGTCGGCGCCGCGTCCAGATAAAGCGCCAGCGCGCGTCGGGTCTTTTCCGCCAGGGTATCCACCACGGCGGCCTGAAACCCGGCGCACAGATCGGCGCGATCCTGCCGGGTCAACCCGCCCTGTTCGCCGACCAGCTGGTCGCGCATCCGCATCAGCGCCGTCTTCAACCCCGAAAAGGACAGGTCGCAATCGGGCCGGTCCAGCAAGGGCCGGGGAAAGCGGAACCGCTTGGGATCACCCTGCCGCGCCTCGCTCTCGACCGACGGACCGCCCGGCTGGGGCAGGCCCAACAGGCGCGCGGTCTTGTCAAAGGCCTCGCCCGGGGCGTCGTCGATGGTCCCGCCAAGCCGTGAGAACTGTTCGGGCCCGTGGGCGATCAGGTATTGGCAATGCCCGCCAGACACCAGCAGCATCAGATAGGGATAGGCGATCTGGTCGGTCAGGCGCGGGGTCAGCGCGTGGCCCGCCAGATGGTTCACCCCGATCAGCGGCAGGCCGGTGGCGGCGGCGATCCCCTTGGCGCACATCACCCCGGACATCACCCCGCCGATCAGGCCCGGCCCGGCGGTTACCGCCACCGCATCCAGATCGGCCAGGGTAACGCCAGCCTCGGCCAGCGCCTGGCGCACGCAGATATCAAGCTTTTCGGCATGCGCGCGGGCGGCGATCTCGGGCACCACGCCACCATAGGCGCTGTGCAGGTCGGTCTGGCCATGCACGACCGAAGACAGGATCTCGGCCGGTTGCCCCTCGGTCTGGCGCACCACCGCGGCGGCGGTATCGTCGCAACTGCTTTCCAGCCCGAGTATCGTCAGGGTTTGCGCCATCGGCCCCACCGTTGCATGATGTTCGGCGAGCGGGGTATCACCCCCGCGACCCGCAAACAATCCCGCCACGCAGGAGCGCGCCGCTGATCTATCTGCTGATGACCCGCCCGCGTGGCGCCTCGGAACGGTTTGTCGCCGGGTTGCGCCCCGAGATCCGGGAGACGCTGAGCGTGGTCTATGCCCCTCTGCTGCGGATCGAACCAACTGTCGAGACGCTGGATTTCGGACCGGCGGCAGGGCTGATCTTTACCTCGTCCAATGGGGTCGGCATCGCCGCGCGGCTGAGTGCCGACCGGTCGCTGCCCTGTTTCTGCGTCGGGCGCGCAACCACCCGGATGGCGGCGCAGGCAGGCTGGTCCGCCACCATGGTGGGCGAGAGCGCCGAGGCGCTGATCGCGGGGATACTGGCACGGCGCCCGGATACGCCGCTTTTGCATCTGCGGGGCGAACATGGGCGCGGTGAGGTGGCGGCAAACCTGACCCGGATGGGGATCAGAACCGAGGAACAGGTGATCTATGCCCAGCGTTTGCTGCCCTTTTCCGACGAGGCACAACGGGTTCTGACGGGTGACAAACCCGTTATTGCACCGGTTTTCTCACCCCGGACCGCGCGACAATTTGCCGGGCTGTTGAACGGCACGCCGTCGCTCAGCGTCGTCGCGATGAGCAAAGCAGTGAAAAAACCTTTTGAAAACATGAAGCTTTCCGATTTGATCGTTGCCAAGACTCCGGATGCCGACGCCATGCGGGACGCGATTGAAATTGCCGTGACCCGTGCCATTCGGGTTGAGGGGCGTCCGGGCGCGCATTAGTGTCGAACGGCATCCGGTATTTGAAGATTTTCAGATTCGAAAGGGACAGCGCGGTGGCCGAGAAGAAAGACCCAGAGCTGGAAACCGTCACCGACCCTATGTCCGAGACCAAACAGGAGTTGCCTGAACCAACGGTTGACGAGGCGAAGGCGGCGACAGAGGCGCCTTCCGAAGCCGAAGCCGAAGCCGAAGCCGAAGCCGAAGCCGAAGCCGAAGCCGAAGCCGAAGCCGAAGCCGAAGCCGAAGCCGAAGCCGAAGCCGAAGCCGAAGCCGAAGCCGAAGCCG
>NZ_JBXWRM010000008.1:0-212520 GCF_059612905.1 Ruegeria sp. YKSD163 | reverse complement strand
CACGCGCAACGGCGTGCGCCAGACGGATGGCCAGCTCTACGATGAGGTGGCGATTGGCGATATCGGCAACTGGCGCTTTGTGGCTGGTGCGGATGGCAGTGTCGACGAGGTCCGGTTCAACGCCATCGACAACGATGGTGACTTCAATGCGTCGGTCAGCGCGACCGTGACCAGCGAAGCGGTTACCGATGATCCTGACTCTGAGTTTGACGAGTTACGGAATGGAATATCCACAATAGCCACTACGCTTGATGGAGCGGGTGGGATAGCCCGAACTCAAATAAACTCTTTTGACGTTTATCAGTCTGTTCCGGGTCAATCCTACGTCATTGATGCGGGGACGTACCCGAACGGATTTGAGCGAGGCTTTGTACTTCAAGACTTTCGGCTAATCGAAGACCCATTGATTGTTGATCAGCAAAGAAACCTAGATTTCTTAGGTCGGGTAGGTAACTCTGCTGGCGATATTGGCCTTGGTTTCAGTTATGGCGTCTTAGGTGCAGAAGGCGCATATATGATTGCTGAAGGCGCAACCTTAGAGCAATCGGCTGAATTTGCGGAGGACGTTGCTGCGGTTTCCGCAGGGGAAGCGTTTGGTGCTTGGTTACTCCGAATTCCACAACCCTATGGCAAAGCTGCTGGAGTTGTTGTCATCGTAATTGTTGGTGTTACCGACGCATTTGGAGAACTCATCTCTCCAGTGGTTGATTGGCTACAACAGCAGTTCACTCCAGTTGTTGAAGCTGTGGCACCGCTTGTTTCGTCCGCCGCTGATTTCAGCTTCGATCTAATCGCCGATGGCCTAGAGTGGCTCACAGAGGACGACCAGCCTTTTGGCCCAAGTCATGATGGTGCGCACGCACAGTCAACCGCTCTCTTTAACTTCGGCGCTGCTGATTGGGCCGATGACTTAGGCACAGATGATAACGATGACAGAGTATATTTCGGAACATCAAGCGATGATGAAGACATCGCGATCTCGACGGATGTGTCAGGCGGTTCTACCACAACTGTAACGGCAAACAGCCCTGTGCGGGTGTCTTCACGTGCACAAGACGGTTTCGAGGACGCTGTTGTAATTGAAGACATTGAAATCCTGCGTCTTTATGCGTCAAGATACTCCGACACTTTTGAGATTGGGTCGTTCGATTCGTCTTCAACAAGCGTTCAAGAGGTCCATCTTTCTTCCGGGAATGGCAATGATGCAATTTATGCATCAGAAGCTAACAGGGCGATTTTCGTTACCGCTGGCGAGGGAGACGATCATTTAGAGGGGGGGCGAGAAGGGGATCAGCTTGATGGGGGCAATGGGCGGGACACAATCGTCGACGGTGTCGGAACCGATCAAATCAGCGCTGGCGCGGGTGAAGACATCGTTACGCTCGCTGGCAACAGCTACCACAGCGCAGGCTATGTCGCATTCAATGTTAGCTCGGATACTCAGGTGGGCACCCAGGCTCGGATCAACCTTGAAGGTCTTGTCCGCATCGAAGCGGTGACCGACGGAGGGGAAGGTGCCGACGTCGTGCAACTGAGCGAGGAAGGCGACGCGTTCTTCTTGCATGATGCCTATTCCGGTTTCCACAGTTCTGTAGCTTTGACCGAGGACTACGTTGGCAACCAAAGCACAGCGCGTTTCGCGAATATCGAAGAAATTCGCGGCCTGGGCGGCGATGATATCATCGATCTGACAAGCCCCGATTACAGCCTGGCCGGTGTCAGCATGACGATCGACGGGGGCGAAGGTAATGACATCATCTGGGGCTCAGACGCGACCGAACTGATCCAAGGCGGCAACGGCAACGACACCCTGTTTGGTGGCGTTGGTGGCGACACTTTGGTCGGCGGAGCAGGCGCAGATGCGTTCGAGATTACCGACACGTCCGGCAATACCCGGATCACGGATTTCAATCCCGACGAAGGCGATATCCTGCTGTTCTACAATACGGATGGTGTAAACTTCGACCACGACTTGGCTGGCATTACGTTGACGTCAAGCGGGATACTGGTCGAGCGGTCCACTTATGCGGGAAATCCTGACAGTTCGTTCCCCGCAATTGCCGCGATGGAAATTTTCTTGGACGACTTCCTGCCGCCGCCGTCGGACCCTTTTGGTGGGTATGTACGACCAACTGACGAAGAGATTTTACAGAGCATCCTTGACGCGAGCATGGTAATCGAGGCAACGGGCGCTGAACGTTTCGTGCGCGGCTCTGAAGATGCCGACGCAATCTATGGCGGAAGCTCAACAGATGTCCTCAATGGCGGTGGTGGCAACGACAGCATTTACGGCGGTGCAGGTGGCGACGTCATCCGGGCCGGTTCCGGGAACGATATTGTTCGCGGTGATGATGGTGCAGACTGGCTAGACGGTGGCGAAGGTTTCGATACGGCGGACTATAGTTCAGCGGGCTCATCAGTTTGGGTCAGCCTGACCCATGACAATTCCTTCTTCACAGGCGATGCTGAGGGTGAAATTCTCCGGAATTTTGAGGCTCTCACAGGCTCACGGTATGCCGACACTCTGACCGGTGATAGTCAAGACAACCGATTGTCTGGTGATAACGGAAATGACTCCTTGTTTGGTTTGTCCGGTAACGACACCATGAACGGCCAAGCAGGAGATGACTATCTCAACGGTGGCCCTGGCGATGACATACTGCGGGGCGGGGCAGGGTCAGATACCTTTTTGTTCGGAGGCGGATCGACCGGCCATGATAGCGTTGAGGATTTTGACGCTTCCGCCGACGAAATCTCCTTCGTCTTGAATGGTCTGAGCGCAGATGGTGTGACAATTGAGCTTTTGGACGGCAACACTGTGCTCAGTCATTCCGACAGTTCTGATTATTCAATGACCCTTGTTGGATTGAGCCTGGGCGTAGATGACTTTGTGTTCAACGTGATCTAGCAGTGAGAACCAGTATGTAGGGCAGGACGGTTGGCTCAAAGAACGGTCTTTTTTGAGCCGTACTCTCTACTCGTCGATTTTCGGACGTCTTGAGGTATCAAAAATCCGCTCAAAAAGTCTTGGGTTTTGAGCTGTTTTTGACCCGAGGTTTGCACAGTCGCCGTTCACTGCAAAGGATCCGGGGTAACTGTTGGGTTCCTTACGGGTTTTCACCGTAAGGCGCTTGAAGGTTCACAACGTACCTGCACGCTTCCAACTGCAAAAGCGGAGCGCTCTTGAATGGAAGAAACGACGGATTTCCGTCCCTTGACAAGTGATCTCTGGTGCCCGGGGGCGGAATCGAACCACCGACACGAGGATTTTCAATCCGGCGCTATTCAAGGCAAAGCAAGCACTTACGCGATCACGGCACGTCAAACCCCTGACGGCGGATCAAATACTTACGCGGAAAATGTCAAACCGGCGCGGGCCGATCTGACAAACGAAAACCCCGGCGCGACGGCAATCGCAACCGGGGCTAAAGACGTTGTGGTAAGCGTCTATCTCACCCCCGAGTATATCGCACTTTTCCCGATCTTGGCAATGCACTGGGGGATCGTGTGATGACCTATCAATATGACTATCCGGTGCGTCTACGTCTTGATCTGGAAGGTCGCGCCGTTTCCCTAATGGAAATCGCAGATTGGCTGGCATCGAAAGCGGATAAGTCCCCTGATGATGCCGAAAAGCTGCGCGAAATTGCGGCTTACGTTCTGGACAGTGCTGGCATTGTGCATGCCCTTGCTACTGAAAAAGCGCAAGCTGGCGCTTTGCTGCAAGGGCACGTCCTTGCACCTCCGAAAGGGGGTGAAGCGTGAGTATTTCGCAGCATATCCCCGACAACATCAAAAGGGTTTCGCGCTCCATCGGCATCGCTCTTTGGCTGGACGAAACCGAAACCTGGTTTGGCCTGCCCGTGATCTTGCGGGCGCGTCTGAGTGAACGCGAGCGGGCGGCGCTGGCGTTCATGTCGCTAAAGTCACTGGACACTGAGAACGCGCTCGCGGTTGCCCAGGGGGCGCTTGGCGCTGGTGCTGGCCAGCCTCAAGCCCCACTCGTTGACTACATGGATCAGGCGGCGTTCTGGGCCGATCTGGCCACCCCGGACGAACTGGACGCTTACGCGGTGGCGATCTTCAACGCTATGTCAGGCGGCAAAAAGCGGGCCTTTCTCGACTATGCGGGGAGGGCTGCTGCGTGATGGCAAAAGACAACCCGTTTGATGTGATTGCGGGCCGGATCGACGGACGCAAAAGCGGCCTGACCTATCGCCACGAGGACTTGGACCTGATCCGCGACGACAAAGACCGTCCGATGTGGAACATGGCCAACGCGATCACGATGTTGACCGACCACGGCGATTGGCACGGCGTCCTGGCATTCAATGAATTTACCGTGCGCCGGGTGCTGTTGCGGGCAATTCCGGGCCAAGGGGGCGGCCCCTATCCCCGTCCAATTGAGGACGATGATTATGCGGCGGCTCAGTCATGGTTCAACCGCAACGGCTTCCCCCGTGCGACAATGGAAATCGTCATGGGGGCGGTGCGCAAGGTGTGCCGTCACCAGTCTTTCGACCCGCTGCACGACTATCTCAGCGGCCTTGAATGGGACCAAACGCCCCGGCTGGCGTCTTGGCTAACGACCTATTGCGGGGCTGAGGCTACCGCCTACACGTCCGAAGTGGGCTTGCGCTGGTGTGTCTCTGCTGTCGCGCGGGGCTTCAAGCCCGGATGCAAGGCGGATCACATGCTGGTGCTGGAAGGGGCGCAAGGGCGGCGGAAATCGTCGGCGCTGGCCGCTCTGGCAGGCGATGATTGGTTCTCTGACGCCCTGCCTCAGATGGGCACCAAGGATGCGCAATCCTATCTGCGGGGCCGCTGGATTATCGAAGTGGGCGAACTTGAGGCCATGCGGAAAGAGGTGGACGCGATCAAGGCGTTCATCACCCGCCAGGTGGAGACGTTCCGCCCTGCCTATGGACGCGAGGAAGTATCGGAGCCGCGCCGCTGCGTATTCGCTGGCACGACGAACAAGGACGATTGGCAGCGCGACGAGACAGGCGGGCGGCGGTTCTGGCCGGTGAAGGTGGGCGAGATCGACGTTCCCGGCATCGAGCGGGACCGTGACCAGATATGGGCTGAGGCCGTGGCCCTCTATCGCTCTGGTGAACGCTGGTGGCTTGAAGGCGCGGTTGCGGACCAAGCGCAGGCTGAGGCTGCTGAGCGCCGCCCTGACGACCCGTGGCGGGCGGATATAGCCCGCGCCGTGCAAGGACGTACGGAAGTCACGGCTAAACAAGTGCTGGGCGAGATGGGCGTTCTGCCCTCTGACATGACGCCGCTGCTGGCGCGGCGTGTCACGCAAGAACTGGTGGCGCTTGGATGGGCGCGCGCGGGCCGGATCACCTCGGGGGAAAGTAAAGGCGCGGCCCGCTATGTGCCGGGTGAGGATGCGGTGAGGGTGCGGTGATGATGGTGAGGATAGTGAGGACGGTGAGGCAATATCTATCGCAACTCGGGAAACAGGCTAAGTGTCTGATATATAGTCATATAGGGATTACAGGGGAATTTATAGAAAACACCCTCACTATCCTCACCGCCTCACCCGCGATGTTCATTGCTGATCTGGTCCCAATGCCCCCGGTTCCGAGTGGGCAGGAAGCCGGGGGGCTGACTTGCGCTTTCGCGCTGTGCAGTCGTTCAGTCACGCTGGGATTGTGGGTTGTCCTCACTTCTGCGGCGTTCAAGCTCTTTCAGAGCTTGATCAATAAGGAACCGATCATAGAGGATTCCGCCGATTGTTTGAGTCGGGTCTTCGGCACATTTTTCCAATACGTATTCGAGAGTCTCATCACGGCTCTGATAAATCCCCGTGTAAAGATTGTAAGCGTTGATGTATGCTGTCGCTTCAATAAAGAACGCGAACTCGAAGATTTTATTGCTGTTTGCACCCGCACCCCTAGTCATCTCCGCGATCTGGACGCGATGTCTTTCGCAAGCGTCCACATAAAGGAATGTCCCTGTGCTCATGTCTTGAGCATAGGAAAAAGTGCCCATTACAGCCAAGAAAAAAACTGCGGGAAGCCGCATCAAGAAACCCTCTTATCTTTTGAGGGGACGTTCGCATGAAGGCATCCACCAAGGCAATCCGCTTCCTTGAAAGCCTGAGCATCCCCGAGGGGCCGAAAGCCGGTCAGGCGGTGAAGCTGGCCCCGTTCCAAAAGCAATTCGTCAAGGGTGCCCTGGCGGACGGCGTGAACGTCGCCTGTCTGAGCATCGGCAGGGGCAACGCGAAAACGGCTCTGTCGGCGGGCATCGCCCTCGGCGCGGTCAAAGGCGTCTGGGATCGTCAGCCCCGGCGGGAAATCCTGATAGCGGCCCGGACGCGGGATCAGGCGCGCATCGCCTTTGACTTCGTGGTGGGCTTCATCCGGTCGCTTCCCGAGGATGAGCAAGCGGCCTTCACGATCCGGCGCAGCCCCAGGCTTGAGGTCGAGTATGACGGTGACGGCGGCGGACACTTCGTCCGGGCCATTGCGGCGGACGGCAAGACGGCTTTGGGATCGGCCCCGACGCTGGTCTTGATGGATGAGCGCGGGCATTGGCAGGCGGATCAGGGGGATGCCCTGGAACACGCCCTGTTGTCCGGTCTGGGCAAGCGTGGCGGGCGGGCGCTGATTATCAGCACAAGCGCGGCGGACGATGTGCACCCGTTTTCCGTCTGGCTGGATGAGGAACAAGAGGGCGTCTATCGCCAAGAGCATCGACCCGCCCCCGGCCTTCCTGCGGACGATCTGGAAAGCCTCAAGCTGGCCAACCCCGGCGCGGCATACGGGATCGGCTCAAGCCTTGAATGGCTGCAAGGACAGGCGCGGCGGGCGATTGCGCGGGGCGGATCGACCCTGACAAGTTTCCGGCTCTACAACCGCAATGAGCGTGTCAGCGGTGAAACCCGCGACCTGCTGTTGACGGTCGATGAATGGCTGTCCTGCGAGACGGCGGACTTGCCACCCCGGCAAGGTCAGGTGGTCATCGGGATCGACCTGGGCGGCTCTGCCAGCATGACGGCGGCGGCGTTCTACTGGCCCGAGACGGGGCGGCTTGAGGCTCTGGGCACCTTCCCGTCAAAGCCTTCCCTGCTGGACCGTGGCCAGAATGACGGCGTGTCCGGTCGCTATGTCGAAATGCAGGACCGGGGCGAGTTGTCCACCCTTGGCGATCAGACGGTTCCCGTCGCGCCCTGGCTGGTCGAGGTCATGGCGCATGTGGAAGGCGAGCCGGTCGCGGCGATCACGGCGGACCGATACAAGCAAGCCGAACTTGGAGAGGCGATAGACCGGGCGGGCATCCGGTGCCCGATCATCTGGCGCGGCCAAGGCTTCAAGGACGGCGGCGAGGATTGCGAGCGTTTCCGGCGCGCGGCCTATGACGGCAAGGTGAAAACCGCCCCGTCTCTGCTGCTGCGGTCCGCTTTCGCGGATGCGGTCTGCCTGCGTGACCCGGCGAACAATCTGAAACTGGCAAAGGCGCGGTCCACAGGCCGGATCGACGCGGCAGCGGCAACGGTGCTGGCGGTCGCTGAGGGTGCCCGGATGATGGGCCGCCCCGCTCACAAAGGGGGGCGCATCGCATGGGGATGAAGGAAACTGCATCGCGGCTGATAGCGAAACACGGTCGCGCAATCGAAATCTTGCGGGAAGGTCCGGGGGTGCCGGATGGCTTTGGCGGCTTTGAGCCGGGGCCGGTCACGGCCTACGCGGCTGTTGCCATGTCCGCAACCTACGCAATCGAGCTGCAACTTATCGCGGGCGGTCTGCTGGGGGTGGGCGATCAACGCATTCTGATTGCGGTCGAGGGCTTGGCGATCACGCCCACGACCGAGGATCGGGTGCGCATGGAAGGCACCGAATTTCGGACAATCCGCGTTTCCCCGCTGGCCCCCGCTGGCGAGGTCATTTTCTGGGAATTGCAGGTGCGGGATGACTGATCGGAAGGAATACGCCCGCCATTCCCGGCGGATCACGCGCGGCCCGCGCTGGAAGGCTTTGCGGATGCAGGCGCTAGAGCGCGACGATTGGCAATGCGTCCAGTGCGGCAACCGGCACCGGCTTGAGATCGACCATATCGAGCCGGTCCGGGACCGGCCTGATTTGGCGTGGTCGCTGTCCAATCTGCAAACGCTCTGCGGGCGCTGTCATTCCCGCAAGACCCGAATCGAGATCGGCTTAGGCCGACCCGACCCCGCCCGTGAGGCGTGGAAAAAGCTGGTCCGACAAACGGGCCGAAACCCTATCGAGCACGAAAGGAAATCAGATGCTTGATTCTGTCAAAATCGCACGGCGGCAAAGCGAAATCCGCCAGACGCTTTCGGAACTGGTCGGCAAGGACAAGCCGTCCGAGGATGAAACCCGCCAGATGGATGAAATGGACCGCGAATATCGGTCCAATGAAACCCGTTATCGCGCGGCGCTGGTGGCCGAGGACACCGAACGCCGGGAAGCCGGGGCCGATCTGGAAACCCGGTCCAGCCGGGAATGGTCCGAGATCATGGCGGGCTTTGAAATGCGCCAAGTGGCGCTGGCTCTGGACGAGGGCCGCGCCCTGGACGGCAAGACGGGCGAGATCGTCACCGAACTGCGGTCGCGTGGCGGCTATCGCGGCGTTCCGGTGCCGTGGGAAGCCCTGGAAATCCGGGCCGGTGAAACCGTGGCGGGCGGCACCCCCGATCCGATCCGCACCGCGCCGATCATCGAGCGGCTTTTCGCGGGATCGGTCGCGGCCCGCATGGGTGGCCAGATGGTCAACGTGGGCGTGGGCGAGGTCGAATATCCCGTTGCCACGTCCAGCGTAACGGCGGGGTGGGCGACTTCGGAAACCGGCAACGTGACCGGCCCGAGTGCCTACACGACCGTTGATCGGCCCTTGAAGCCGGATCACAACTTGGGCGTCCAGATGCGCATCACGCGAAAGACGCTCAAGCAATCCGGCAGCGGTCTTGAGCAAGCGGTGCGGCGCGACATGAACGGCGCTATCGAGGAAGCCCTTGACCGTGCCGTGTTCCTGGGCAGCGGATCGGCGGGCGAGCCTACCGGGCTTTTCGCGGGTGCGTCGGCGTGGGGCATCACTGAAACGGCGGTGGACGCGGCTGCAAGCTGGGCGGCGTTCCGGTCCGAGGTGGTCAGCTTCATCACTGGCAACGCTGCGACCGGCCCCGGCGATGTGCGGGCGCTGATCCGCCCCGAGGTCTGGGATACGCTGGACAATCTGATGACGGGCGATGCTGGTACCCGCTTCGAGTGGGACCGCATGTCCGAGGCTCTGGGCGCGGTGGTCATGTCGCACAACGCCCTTGCCGATCCGACGGGCGATCCGGCGGAGACAAGCGCGGTTCTGACGACCACGGCGGGCGGTGTTCCCCCGTTCTTCGTGGGCACCTGGGGCGCAATCGACCTGATCCGCGATCCGTATTCGGACGCGCAATCGGGCGGGCTGCGGCTCACGGCGCTGGCCACGATGGACGTGACCATTTCACGCGCGGTGCAAACCCGAATCCTGACGGGCATTCAGTGATGCTCTGGGCCGGTTCCAAAGGCGGGCTTGAGGTCCGCACCTTGTCAGGCGGGGAAACCCGTCTGGCTGGGCGTTTCCCCTATGGGGTTGAAACCGAAATATCTAAGGGAAAACGGGAGGTATTCCGTCCTTTTGCGTTCGGTGGCAGTGCTTCAACCGGCAATATTCACTTGCTGGTGCATCACGATTTTGACCGGCCTCTGGCCTCGCGAAGCGCTGGCACTCTGACGGTGCAAGATGGTGCGGACGCCTTAACCTTTGAGGCGCGCATTTCTCCACAGCTTGCCGAGGTGGGCTATGTCCGGGACTTCCTAGGCGCATTGGAGGCGGGTCTTGTCGGCGGCATTTCGCCCGGCTTTGTGGTGCGTGATGGCGGAGCAGAGGTGTGGCGGACGCCTGACGGCATCTTACGTGAAATCCGGGAAGCGCTCCTAGCGGAAATCAGCGCCGTCACGCTTCCCGCCTATCCCCAAGCGCAGATCGAGGCGCGCAACTGGACGCCATGCGCGGCGGTCGAGGATCGGACGCTTGCCCATGCGCTCAATCGGTGGAGGCTCTGACATGGCGGTGACACTGAAAGAGGTCGAGGCAATCCCGGCCAGCTATCCGAACATCACGGGCCTGAGCGTTCCGGCGGCGATGCTGGATCAAGCGGCGCTCTGGCAGCGGATCGAGGCTTATTGCCGGATGCGCTGGATGGTGCGGGAAGTGGTCTGGACGGTCGAGGGTGGGGGCGAATGGGAGCCTCCGTTGCAGCCGGTCGTCGCGCGAGAGGCGCATTTCTGGGGCGACCAGTGGGAGGCGCTGATCCTTGAGGATGGGCCTCTCGGCATCTGCCTGCCCTTCGATGGCGTTTACCGGATCACGGCGGACGTGGGGGGCGGCGACGTTCCGGGGGCTGTCTCTGAGGCGTTCCGGCGGCTTGCCGAATACCTGACGGAAGCAACGGATCGGGCGGGCGTGTCCAGCTATTCCGTCAACATGGGTGGCGCGATCGAGGAAAGCTATCAGCGCAACCCGGCCTGGGTGGCGCGCGCAATGGAACTGAGCGGCGCGGCGGACCTGCTGCGGCCTTACAAAAGGAGGGCCTGAGCATGTGGCCATTCAAGCGAAAGACGGCTGAGGAAACCCGGTCCAGCGGATCGGGCTTCACGGCTGAGATCATGGCGGCGCGCGAAAGCTATATCAGCGGGCGGCGCGGCATTGCCGAACTGACGGCCACGGCGCAAGGCGCGGTGACGCTCTGGGAGGGCGGTCTAGGGCTTGCCGATGTGTCGGGCACCGATCTACTGGACCGGCGGTCCCTGACGCTCTGTGCGCGGTCTCTGGCCCTGCGGGGCGAGGCGCTATTCCTGATCCGTGACGCGGGGCTTGTCCCGTGTTCCGATTGGGATCTTCGCACCCGTGACGGACGGCCCACGGCTTACCGGGTGTCCGTATCCGAGGCGGGTGGCGGACGGTCTGAAACCGCGCTGGCGGCTGAGGTCTTGCACTTTCGGATCGGATGCGACGTGTCCGCGCCCTACTATGGCACGGCCCCGCTCAAGCGGGCGCAACTGACGGCGGGGCTTTTGAATGCGGTCGAGACGGCGCTTGCCGAGGTCTATGAGACGGCCCCGCTGGCCAGTCAGATCGTCCCGTTCCCCGAGGCACCGCAAACCGACCTGGAAGCGATGGCGCGCGGGTTCCGGGGCAACCGGGGCAAGGTGCTGATCCGTGAATCCGTCAACGTGGCGGCGGCGGGCGGACCGGCCCCGATGCAGGACTGGAAGCCCCACGATCTTTCCCCGGACCTGTCGAAAGCCATGACGCGCGAGACGCTGGCGGCGGCGCGCGATGCGATCAACATGGCCTTTGGCGTTCTGCCCGGTCTGACCGCACCCGCCACAACCGGGCCGATGGTGCGCGAAAGCCAACGCCATTTGGCGCAGTGGGTGCTGCAACCTATCGCCACGGGCATTGCCGAGGAAGCGACGGACAAGCTGGGATCGGCGGTCACGCTGGACGTGATGCGGCCCCTTCAAGCCTTTGATGCAGGCGGACGGGCGCGGGCAATCACGGCGATTGTGGGCGCTCTGGCGCAAGCGAAAGAGGCGGGCGTTGATCCGTCCGATGCTCTGCGGGTGGTCGATTGGGGGAATGAAATCGCCAACTAATCCCAAAACCCCGCACCGTGGGGCTTTACAAGCCCCGCAGCATGGTGTTTAAGGTAAAGCACCACGACGCGGGACTTTGGCGATGAGCGACGAAATCTTTGACATGCAGGCGGCGCAACGGATTTGGACGCATCCGCAATTTCTTGTGTCGGACGTGTGCAAGATCACCGGCACCACGCCCAAGGCGCTTGAGCACTTCGTCAATCCGAAGCGCGATCTGGTCCGTCTGATCGGGCCGCATGTGAACCCCGGCACCGGACGCCGCCGCGTGTTCACCGGCGGCCAAGTGCTGATGATTGCAGCGGCATATGCCATGACCCGGATCGGCTTTCCGCAAAGGTGGGTTCGCACCCTTGCGGATTCTGTGGAACGCCGCGCGCTCAATCGGTCCATTCGGGGCGGGCATTGGCAAAGCGGGCTGATGATTGCGACCTACCCGATGCACGATAGTGATGATTGGGCGGTCACGCATCTTTTCAACGAAATGGAAAAAGAGCCGGTGCTACCCGTGGCGGTTCATCTTTTGGACGTTGACCGTCTGATTGACCAAGTGAAGGCGCAGCTTGAGGCGATGATTGCCGACGAGGAAGTGCCGGACTTCACGGCTCCTGATCCGAAGCCCGAGCCGAATCCTTATGGCCCCGCATCCAATTTCTTTCGCGCATGGGAAAAATCCCCGTCCGGTCGATGGGTGTATGTGGGGCTGACTGAGGACGAGACCGACGAACTGCTAGAAATGCAGGGCAGCGAAATCCAAGGCGATGAACTTGTGATTGTGGGCGAGGGATACCGGGGCGGCGAACGGTTCCTTGAACTGCACGACAAGCATGAACGCGAGCGGTTGAAGCGGTGCGGGCGTTCGGGTGGAGAAGAAGCCGATGGCTAATGCAAACCTCAATATCAGCGTCATTGAAAAGCGGATGCTGAAACAGGCTGAGGCGGCGGATTATACCGGCCTGCCCGTCAAGCACTTCAAGGCGACATGCCCGGTCCAGCCGGTCGAGATGCGCCCCGGCACGATCCTTTGGGACAAGCGCGACCTGGACAAGTGGATTGATGCGATGAAGGAAGGGGCTGAGATGGCGACGCAAGACATCATTCTTGGCAAGCTGTAATGACGCGGATCAGGGTAAAGGGCTTCAAGATATTCGATGACCGGCACGGGAAACCGCGCTGCTATCATCGCGCCACGGGCCACAAGATCGACCTGGAAAAGACCCCGTTGGGATCGGCTGAGTTTTTCGCGGAATGCACCCGCATTGCGGCCATTTCCGAGGCGAGGAAGGCGCAAGCCCCCAAGCCGGGAACGCTTGGCGGGCTGGTCAATGCCTATTTCCAGACTGAGCACTTTGGCAATCTGGCGGACGCTACAAAGCGCGACTATCGCAAGTGCGCTGACTTTCTGCACCCGATCCGCGAAACGCCCGTTTCCGCGATCACGACGCCCCTTGTGTCGGGTATCCATGACAAGGCGGCAGGCAAGATCGGCTGGCGGCGGGCAAACATGGTGCGCACCTTCCTGAGCCAAGTTTTCCGCTATGCCATTCCGCGCGGGCTGATCGACCGTGACTATGCGGCGGGCGTCATTCCCAAGCCGCGCCCGAAAGATCGGCCCTATGCCAACCGGCCCTGGGCGGTCGAGGAACGCGCCGTTGTGCTGGATCGGGCCGCGCCTCATGTCCGGGTGGCGGTCGCCCTGATTATGAACACCGGCCTTGATCCGTCCGACGCGCTCAAGCTGACCCGTCGCCAGATCGACGGCAACACGATCTGGGGCGTCCGGGGCAAGACGGGGCAAGAGGTCGCCATTCCTATCGGCCCGACTCTGCAAGCGGCTCTGGACGCTGCACCGGCCCACGACTCGGTGACGATCCTTGCCACGTCCACGGGGAAGCCCTGGACCTACAACGGCTTTTCGACGGTCTGGCACCGCTTCAAGAAAAAGCTGGAAGCTGAGGAAGCCGTGCAACCCGGTCTGACCCTCAAGGGGCTGCGGCATACCGTGGCCACGACGCTACGAGAGGCGGGACTTGAGGAACGTCAGATTGCGGACCTGCTGGGGCAGAAAACCCCGTCGATGGCCCGCCACTATTCCCGGTCCGCCAACCTTGCGGACCGCAACCGGATCACGATGGAAACACTCGAAAAGGAGAACGAACGCCGATCAAAAGTTGTCAAACCCTTCAAGAAAACTGTCAAACCCTGAGAGGCTCAAGAATGAATACCGAGCAATATCAAGCGTTTGAATGGTGCCCGGGGGCGGAATCGAACCACCGACACGAGGATTTTCAATCCACTGCTCTACCCCTGAGCTACCCGGGCACGGGAACGGCGTCTGCCGCTGGGTGGAGGCCTTCTAGGACGTGGCTGAGGCGGTGTCCAGAGGCTTTTTCAAGTTTTTTCAGTGCCGCAGCTTGGCCTGAGTTTCGGCCTCGTCACCAAGGGCTTCGTCTTCCTCTTCAGACGAAGACGGGATCGCGTAGGACCCGTTCAGCCACTTGGCCAGATCAAGGTCGGCACATCGTTTCGAGCAGAAGGGACGATAGGCGGGAACGGTCTCGGACCCGCAGATCGGGCAACTCATGACAGCGCCTCCGACACCGGCACCCGGCCGCGCTTGCGTTGAAGCTCGTAATGGCCCAGAGGGGTCCAGCCCGCTAGGGTCGTCTCTTCGCTATCGGCCTTCAACGCGGCCCGCAGGGCGGCTTCGAACCCGCGCCTGTCCTTCTTGGCCATAGGCGCCAGATCCAGCGTGATCTGGCCGCCCAAGCCCCGCACGCGCAGGGCGCGCGGCAGCAGTTTCGCGCAGGCAAAATTGGCCTTTTGACCCGCCGCCAGCGAGGTATCGCTGCCGGTATTCACATCCACCGCCACAAGCGCGCGGGTGGGCTGGATATAGAGGTGGCCGCCGCCCGGCAGTGGCTCGGCGATGCCGCGCACCTGCTCCAGCGCGTCGAGCACGCCATGATCCTCGAACCCGCCCGCCTCGGTCACCACTTCGGCCGGATCGGTCCAGTCGCGCCAGGCCAGAACATGCGGTCCGTCGCCTTCGATCAGGGTCTCGCAACCTTTGCCGTCATCCTCCAGCACCTGCCGGGCCTGAGAGATCATCGCCTCGATATCCTCGGCAATCACCTCGGCCGCGACCTCGGCACAAGACGAGCGCAGGATCAGGCCAAAGCCATGGCCCTCCATCACATCATGAGCGATTTCCAACAGGCGGTCTCGCTCGGCCTCATCGCGGATGCTACGCGATAGATTCAGCCCCGGCGCCTCGGGCGTGACGATGGAATAGCGACTTTTAAACAATAGCTTAGCCGTAACCGGAATCGCCTTGCCCGGCTCCGCATAGCCGGTGACCTGCACCAGCAGATGGGCACCGGGGGCCAGCCCCTTGACCTGGCGCAGAAAGGCCGGGCCATCGGGGGTAGTCAGGAACATGCCGCCCTGCCCCTTGACCGGTCGATCGGCGCGGGCGCGATAGATGGTTCCGGGGGGCGGCGCATCGCTGGCGATCAGGAAATCGTCCAGCTGGCCATCGACCATCAGGGCCGCGGCCTCGCGACCTGCGACATGGTCCAGAACAATGGTACAGCCCTTCATATGTCACCTTTGAATTTGGGATGACCCGCAGCAGCCAGCAGGGCGGCGGTTTCGGCCAGGGGCAGCCCGACGATTGCGCTGAACGAGCCCGAGATCCAGGGAACGAGCGCGCCCGCCGGGCCCTGAATGGCATAAGCCCCTGCCTTGCCCTTCCAATCGCCGGTGGCGAGATATCTATTCACCTCGACATCCGAGAGGCGCTTGACCTTGACCTGGCTCACCACGTCCCGCTCCCACAGGCGGTCGCCACGTCGGACCGCCACAGCGGTGATCACGCGATGCCGGCGCCCGGACAGCGCATGCAGGAACTCGGCCGCCTCTCCCGCGTCTGCCGGTTTGCCTAGGATACGACGGCCAAGCGCGACGGTTGTATCGGCGCAAAGCACGATATCGTCCGGCCCGGCCTCGACGGCGGCCACCTTCTCACGGGTGATGCGGGTGCAATAAGCGCGGGGCAACTCGCCCTTGGCAGGAGTCTCGTCGATCTCGGGTGGGCGCACGGCATCTGGCGTGATGCCAAGCTGCGCCAGCAGGTCCAGCCGCCTTGGGCTGCCCGATCCGAGAATGAACGCCATGCGAAAGGCGTTACTTGAAGCGGTAGTTGATCCGACCCTTGGTCAGATCATAGGGGGTCATCTCGACCTGCACCTTGTCGCCAGCCAGAACACGGATGCGGTTCTTGCGCATCTTGCCTGCCGTATGCGCGATGATCTCATGGCCGTTTTCAAGCTCGACCCGGAACGTCGCATTGGGCAGGAGTTCCTTCACGACACCGGGAAATTCGAGCGTATCTTCCTTGGCCATGTTGTCTCCATCATTACGTTTAGCCCGCGGAATCCGCAGGCACTGGCGCTTAAATGCGCTCATTTCCCCCCTAATTCAAGGGTGCTTTTGCGCGCAGGCAAGAGTTTGTGACCGAACCGACCCGCCCGTCCTGTTCGACCCAATGGCTACGGTTCAGGACACCGCCATCGGCACGTACATGGGCGATGGCTGACAGGTCGACCTCGGCATAGGTCCATCCAGGCCGGTTCATCTGCCCTTCGGCCAGAATGCCGGTGCCGGGAAAACCCTTGTCAGGCGGGCCGAATATGCCGCCCATGCCGGTATTGCGGTCCACCGCCTCGGACCAATCGTTGTCACCCACAAGCGAGGACATGACGGTCACGCATTGGTTTTCCAGAGCCCGCGCCATCGCGCCGATCCGCACCCGGCTGTATCCCGCCAATGCCTCGGTACAGGACGGGACCAGCAGGATATCGGCCTCGGACAGAGCACGGCCCAGCAGGGGAAACTCGCTGTCATAACAGATCAGAATACCGATCCGGCCCAGAGCGGTATCAAACAGTTTCAGCGGCCCGCCGGGTGCGATGTCCCAATCCTCGCGCTCGAACCGGGTCATGATCTGTTTGTCCTGATGGTCACGTCCGCCGTCGGGCGTGTAGAGTTCCGCCCGGTTCACCGGACGACCTGCACCGGGATCAACCGGCGCCGACGCACCCAGGATATGCACGCCATGTTCAGCGGCCAGTTTCAAATGCAGGGCGGCGGCGTCTTCCATCCGCTCGCTGACCGCGCGGATCGACCCTTCGAGGTCGGCAGCGACCGCAGGCCCGGCCAACGTGCTCAGCTCCATGGCGCCGTATTCAGGGAAGACCAGCAGGTCGGCCCCTTGTCCGGCGGACTCGGATACCCAATGGGCCAGCTTGTCCTCGTATTGCGCCCAGCTGTCGAGCCAGTCGAGCGGATAGGCGGCGGTGGCGATTTTCATATGTCAACCTTCCAGGGCATTGGATCAGAGATCCCGTATCCAGAATTGCAGCGGCTTGTCGGTCTCGTAGTCCTGATCCAGGTCTTTCCAGCTGAAATGCGCCACCGCTCCGGGCAGTTTCTCGTACCCCCGCCCGCGCCAGAACGCGTCGAGCGGGCGATAGCTGTCGGGCTTCAGCGGGTGATCGACGGGGCGCTGCACGCCGCAAAAGGCGCATTTGGCAAAGCCTAGCGCGCGGGCATGGTCCTCGCGCAGGTCAAAGAACCGGTGCCCGACACCATGGCCGCGATACTCGGGCAACAGCACGGATTCGGCGCAATAAAACACCTCCTCCAGTGTCAGACCGGTACCTTCAAAGGCAGCACCAAAATCATCGGCATGATCGGCCAGCGGCATGCCGGTCGAGGCACCGATCAACCGGTCGCCGTCAAAGGCGCCGACCACGATGGCCCGGTCGCTGTTGCGATAGGCCTGCAGATAGTCCCGCTCATAGTCCAGGTCGCCGTCGTAAAGGTAAGGCCAGGCGCGGAACACCGCGATCCGCAGCCGGGCGACATCCTCCAGCGCGGCGTCCAGCGCCGCGCCGGTCAGCACCCGAACCTCGGTCACCTCAGCCATTCGAGACCTGTTTCACCCAATCGGCCAGGTTGTAGAAGGTTGTCACCCGCGAGATCTTGTCACCCGTCAGCGTAAAAAACGACCCCGCAGGCAGACGATAGGTCTGGCCATGTGCCTCGGGCAGGCCGGAATCGGTTTGCAGATAGGTCCCGTTGACGATGAACTCCGCCGCCGCGCGGGTGCCGCCCTCGGCCTCAAACACGACGATTTCGGTCAACAACTCTTTGTAGCAGCGGTTCATATGGGCGCAGAAATCGGCGAATTTCTCTTTACCAACACGGATTTGCCCCTCGTTCACGTGATGGGCCACGTCGTCGGACAGGCAGTCCAGCATGCCCTGTACATCGCCTGCGTTGAAGGCGTCGAAATAGCGTTTGACGGTCTCGCTCATGATCTCTCCGTTGGCTCTCCCCAGCGCTCTTTCAGATGTTTGATGATCTGATCGCGGGTCTGACGATAGTGGTGTAGCTTCTCCGCCCGCGTCTCACCCAGTCCGGTTGGGTCCATAATTGGCCAATATTCGACATCGAGGTGAAAAAAACGGGTCAGTTCCAGCGCCCGGCGCTGGCTGGCGGGCGACAGCGCCACCACCAGATCGAAAGAGCTGAGGTCGTCACCCCATTCCTGCATCATGTCGAAGGATCGCGACCGGTGGCGCGCCAGTTCGACGTCGATCTCCTGGCAGACGGCGATGCAGAACCCGTCGATTTCCATGTCGTTATGAACACCGGCAGATTGCACATAGGTGCCGGTGCCATAGAATTTCTTCATGATGCCTTCCGCCATGGGCGAGCGGACCGCGTTGTGGTCGCAGCAAAACAGGACCGACTGCGGAAGCGGATGCACCATTCAGCCCCCGAAATGCAAAACGCAGATCAGGGTGAACAGGCGGCGCGCGGTGTCGGTGTCGATCTCGGCCTTGCCCTCCAGCCGTTCCTGCAACACCCGGCTGCCCTCGTTGTGGATGCCGCGCCGGGCCATGTCGATGGTCTCGATCTGGCTGGGCGGCAGGGTCTTGACCGCGTTGAAATAGCTTTCGCAGATCTGGAAGTAATCCTTGACCACCTGGCGGAATGGACCCAGCGACAGGTGGAATTCTGCCGCCTTCTCTTCGTCCTCGGTCTGGATATCAAAGACCAGCCGCTTGTCGCGGATCGACAGGTTCACCCGGTAGGGTCCGTCTGGCACCACGCGGTCGTCGCGTGCCGGAAGGGCAAAGCTGTTCTCCTCCAGCAGATCATAGATCGCGACTTTGCGCTCCTGCTCGATCTCGGGCGTGGGCGGGGGAAGGTTGCTGTCATCCAGCTCGATATGAGAAATACGGCTCATCGTCACGGGTGCCTGTTCGATAGATCGGGACAGACCTACACCATGGGTTTGCGATGGGCAACGTGTCGCGATGCGCGATCAGTTCCCCGGTCGACGCGTCGGCACCCGGTTTTCCAGCCAACGAAACGCCAGCGCGATCAGCCCCGCGATGACCATATAGACCAGCGCCAGCAACAGGAGCGGTTCGTAGATCACGAACGTGTCCTGCCGTACCCGCGACGACACCGCGAAGATCTCGACCACCGTGATCGTCGCCACCAGCGGCGTTGCCTTCAGTTGCAGGATGGTCTCGCCCCCCAGCGTCGGCAGCACGTTGTTGATCGCCTGTGGCAGCCAGATGCGACGGAAAAGGGTGAAACGAGGCATCCCGAACGAGCGCGCGGCCTCCAGTTGGCCTCGGTTGACGCCCGAGAAGGCCCCGCGCATCACCTCACCCTCGTACCCGGCAAAGGACAGCGTCAGCGCCAGCAGCGCATAGGGCCAGGCCTGCCGCAGATAGGGCCACAGAACGCTGTCGCGAATGCCGTCGATCTGGGGAAAGACCGACCCCAGCCCATAGTAGAGCAGCCAGATCTGCAACAGCAGCGGCGTGCCCCGGATCAGGGTGCAGAACACCCGCGCCGGAACGGCAAGATACCAAGGCCCCACCGCCTGGGCAAAGCCCAACGGCACCGCCAGCAGGAAACCCAGGAATGTACTTGCCACCAGCAGCCAGACCGTGCGCCACAGCCCCTCCATCGCGAGCGGCAGATACTTCGGCAGCCAATCCCAGCGCAGCGTCAGGGCGCACCAGACCGCCAGCGCCACGGCCAGAGCAATCAGCACCAGCCGGTGCGGCATCAGCATTGGACGGATCAACCGCATCATCGGCCCGCCCCCTTGAGAGAGGGCTGCCCGCGCCGCGACCGCCGCTCAAGCAGCTGGAACAGCGCGGACGACATCAGCGTCACCATCAGGTACAGCGCGCCTGCGGCGAGGAAAAAGGTGAAATAAGCCCGCGTGCTCGACGCCGCCTGCCGGGTTTCCAGCGTCAGCTCGCTAAAGCCCACAACCGCCAACAGCGCTGTATCCTTGGTGGCGATCAGCCACAGGTTCGCCAGCCCCGGCAGGGCAAAGGACAGCATTGCCGGAATGGTCACCCGCCGCATCAGCATCACCGGCGGCATGCCAAAGGCGCGCGCCGCCTCGATCTGGCCCTGCGGCACCGCCAGAATGGCACCGCGCAGCACCTCGGTCGAATAGGCGCCCTGCACCACGCCCAGCACCCAGATACCGGCGGCCACGCCGCTGATCTCGACCCGGCCATATCCAAGCGCCTCGGACGCGCGGTTGATCAGGTCGGTGCCGACGAAATAGAGAATGAGGATCAGCACCAGTTCGGGCACGGCCCGGACAACGGTGGTGTAAATGGCGAGCAGGTCACGAATGACCGGCCCGCCATAAAGCTTGCCATAGGCTCCGAACAGCCCGATCACCAGACCGAACCCGAAGGCCCCGAACGCGATCTGGAGCGATTTGCCCAGACCGCGCAGCAGGTTCATCCCCCAGCCCGGCGGCGACAGCGACAACAGCTCGGCGCTTTTCGCCAGGCCGAGTAGGTCCAGAAGCCCCTCCATCGACTGCGATTATTCGCTGTAGATGGGCGCGGTGAAGTAACGCGCGGTGATCGCCTCGTGCGTGCCATCGGCGAGGATCGCGGCGATGCCCTTGTTCAGCGCCTCGCGCAGCGCATCGTCGCCCTTGCGCACTCCGGCGCCAACGCCCTTGCCCAGGATCGCTTCGTCATTGGCGACGTTGCCCTTGATCTCGCAGCACTGGCCCGCATCGGTGGCAACAAAATCGGCCATGGCGATGCTGTCGGCCTGGGTCGCGTCGATGCGACCGGCATAAAGGTCCTGATTGGCCTCGTCCTGGGTCTGGTAGACACGAATTTCCGCATCGCCGAAATACGCGTTGGCATAGGCCTGGTGGATGGTCGATGCCTGCACACCGATGATCTTGCCAGCCAGCGAGGCGGGCGACGCATCAATATCCAGCGATTTGTCGGCCACGATCACGGCGGGCGTGTTGTAATAGGGATTCGAGAAGTCGATGGTCTGCATCCGCTCTTCGGTGATCGACATCGAGGCCATGATGGCGTCGATCTGCTTGCCGGTCAGCGAGGGGATAATGCCGTCCCATGCGACCGGCGTCAGCACGCAATCCAGTGCGGCGGCCTTGCAGACGGCGTCGATCACCTCGACCTCCCAGCCGACCCAGTTGCCCGCGGAATCGGGCGAGGCGAAGGGCGGATAAGGTTCGGCCGCGATGCCGATCTTGACCTCTTCGGCGGCCGCGGCGCCCGCGCTCAGGGCCAATGCGGCCAGACCGGCCAGCAGCGATGTCTTGATGTTCATATGTTGGTCTCCCTGTTTTTCATTCTTGGGGTTCAGTTGATGGATTTCAGAAACTGTTTCAGCCGCTCGGATTGCGGGTTGCCAAAGATCTGGTCGGGTGGCCCCTGTTCCTCGATCCGGCCTTGATAAAGATACACCACATGGTCGGCGACCTCGCGGGCAAAATTCATCTCATGCGTGACCACCAGCATGGTGCGGCCCTCGGCGGCGAGGTCGCGCATCACGCCCAGCACCTCACCCACCAGTTCGGGGTCCAGCGCCGAGGTCGGCTCGTCAAACAGCATCACCGCCGGGTCGACCGCCAGAGCGCGCGCGATGGCCGCGCGTTGCTGCTGACCCCCGGAGAGGAACAGCGGATAGGTGTCCTCTTTCTCGCCCAGGCCCACGCGCGCAAGCAGGGCGCGCGCCTTTTCGATCGCCTGCGCGCGCGGCACTTTCAGCACATGCACGGGCACTTCGATCACGTTTTCCAGCAGGGTGCGGTGGGTCCACAGGTTGAACGACTGGAACACCATCGCCAGCCGGGTGCGCACCCGCTCCAACTGCTTGCGGTCGGCAGCGGTGCCATCGGCACGCATGCGGATTTCCTCGCCGCCGATCACGATCCGGCCCGAGCTGGGAGTTTCCAGAAAGTTGATGCAGCGCAGCATGGTCGACTTGCCCGAGCCCGAGCCGCCGATGATCGCGATCACATCGCCCCGGTTCGCGGTCAGCGACACGCCCTTGAGCACTTCGAGATCGCCAAAGGATTTATGCAGATCCTCGATCAGCAATGTCCCCGCCAAATCGCTGGCGGCCCCCGCGTCGGACGTCAGTTCCTGCGTTGCTGTCACGCCATCCCCCTGACTTTCCGGTTGCCTTTTCGGCCCGGCTCTGCTTATATTTATACAACTGTATAACAACATGAGCGACGCAAATCAAGCCCGCTTTTCACCCCGCAGGAGGCCCCACCCTTGGACAGCCCACGCCGCAGCTTTACCCGCGAATCCGCCGAACACCGGCGCGAGGCGCTGATCCGGGCGACGCTGACCCTGATCGGGCGCAAGGGTGTGCAGGCGGCCACCGTGCGTGGCATCGCGGACGAGGCGGGCGTGACACTGGGCCTGATCCGGCACTATTTCGATGGCAAGGACGAGCTGATCTATGCCGCCTATCAGGCGCATATGAGTCATCTGACCGATGCCACGATGGAAGGCCCCCGGCAGGCGGGCGAACCGGCGGCGCGGCAACTTGCTCGAATCGTGCGCGCCAGCCTGACCCCGCCGGTCAGCAGCCCGCAGGCGGTGGGTCTGTGGGCCGGGTTCCTCACCATGGTGCAGCGCGATCCGCGCATGGCCGAGGTGCACAGCCGTACCTATTACGATTTCCGCGACCGCCTGCAGGCGCTGATCGCCCCGGCGCTGGAGGAAGCGGGCGAAGTGCCCTCACCCGAGGAACTGCGGGCGCTGGCCATCGCCTGTAACGCCGTCATCGACGGGCTCTGGCTGGAGGGCGGCGCGCTGCCCGATGCCTTTGATCCGGGCGAACTTGTGAACATCGGCCTGACGTCGGTCGGCGCCATTCTGGGACTGACCCTGAACGATCCGGGAGAAGAGGCATGAAAACAACCGCCATTACCCGCCGCCTGGCCGATCTGGGTGGCGCCAAATGGGGCATCTACCTGCGCGCCAAGGCGATGATCGCCAAGGGCGCCGATGTGATCAGCCTGACCATCGGCGAACCCGACGTGCCGCCACCGACCGAGCTGATGGATGTGGCCGAGGCCGCAATGCGCTCCGGGCGCACCACCTATTCCGATGGTGCGGGCGAGCCGGGCCTGCGCGCGGCGCTCGCCGAACGCTATAGCGCCAGCACCGGGCGGGCGATTTCGGACGCGCAGGTCATGTGTTTTCCGGGCACCCAGACCGCGCTTTACGCGGTGCTGATGGGCGTGGCCGAGGAAGGCGCCGAGGTGCTGGTGGGCGATCCCATGTATGCCACCTATGCCGGCGTGATCCGCGCCACTGGTGCCGATCTGGTACCGGTGCCGCTGCGGCCCGAAAACGGGTTTCGCATTTCAGCCGACGATATCGCCGCGCGCATCACGCCGCGCAGCCGTACGATCCTGCTCACCACGCCCCACAACCCCACCGGCGCCATCCTGACGCCCGAGGATATCGCCGCAATTGGCGACCTCGCCCGCAAGCATGATCTGTGGATCATCTCGGACGAGGTTTACGAGCAGCTGGTGTTCGACGGGCAAGGCTTTACCTCGCCGCTGGCCCAGTCCGATCTGGCCGACCGGGTGATCGTGGTCTCATCAATCTCCAAATCCCACGCCGCGCCGGGATTTCGCAGCGGCTGGTGCGTGGGGCCCGAAACGTTTACCGCCGCGCTGCTGCCGTTGTCGGAAACCATGCTCTTCGGCAACCAGCCCTTTATCGCCGACATGACCGAGGTGGCGGTGCGCAACGGATCCTCGGTCGCACCGGGCATGCGCACGCGGTTCGCCGCGCGGGCGGACCGGCTGGCCGCGCGGCTGAACGGGCAGACCTGCCTGCGCGTGCTGAAACCGCAGGCCGGCATGTTCGCGATGATCGACGTCAGCAGCACAGGTATGGCGGGCGAGGCCTATGCCGAACACCTGCTGGATCATGCCGGGGTGGCGGTGATGCCGGGCGCCTCGTTCGGCGACACGATCGACGGCTGGGTCCGGGTGGCGCTGACCGCCGGGGACGCGGCCTTTGACACCGCCTGCGAGCGCATAGCCGCACATGCGGCCCAATTTCAGAGCGAGGACGCCTGATGACAACTGTGGGAGAGGCGCTGGTGGCAGGTCTTGCCGCACGCGGCGTGACATGCGTGTTCGGTATTCCCGGCGTGCACACGATCGAGATGTATCGCGGTCTGGCCGCCTCGGGTATCCGCCATGTCACCCCACGCCACGAACAGGGCGCCGGGTTCATGGCCGATGGCTATGCACGCGTCTCGGGGCGGCCCGGCGTGGCCTTTGTCATCACCGGACCGGGGGTGACCAACACGCTGACCGCGATGGGACAGGCCCGCGCCGACAGCGTGCCGATGCTGGTGGTTTCGGGCGTGAACACCCGCGCCAGCCTGGGGCGCGGCATGGGGCATCTGCACGAGTTGCCCGACCAGTTGGGGCTGGTCTCGCAGGTGGCGCTGGAGGCGCATCGCATCTCGCAGATGGATCAGCTGGCCCCGGCATTGGGATCGGTGTTTGACCGGCTCGCAACAGGTCGCGGCGGTCCCTGTCATATCGAGGTACCGCTGGATGTGGCCGGGATCGATTTCGACGGTGCCCTGCCCGCCGCTGACCCTGCAAAGCCCGATGAACCAGAGGCCACGCTGCTCGACACTGCTGCCGCGCGGCTCGACGCCGCGCGACGCCCGGTGATCCTGATCGGAGGCGGGGCAAAGGGCATTGAAGCGGCCCTACAGGCGCTGGCCGAACGGCTGGATGCGCCAGTGGTGCAGACGGTGAACGCGCGCGGGCTGATGCATGGCCATCCCCTGACGGTGGCCGCCAGCCCCAGCCTTGACGCGGTGCGCGCCCTGATTGCAGGCGCCGACCGGGTGCTGGCAATCGGGACCGAGCTCGGCCCGACCGATTACGACATGTATGCCACCGGCACCATGCCGTCGATGGCGGGGCTGATCCGCATCGACATCTGCGACGCTCAGCTTGCCCGCCACCCCGCCGACCTGACGATCCGGGGCGACGCGGGTGCCGCCGTGGCGGGGCTGTTGGCGCGGCTGCCCGAGGGCGCGCGCAACCACGACGGCGTCGCCCGATCCAGCTCCGCGCGGCAGGCGGCTCTGGACGAGATCGGCCCCTATATGCGCAGCATGGTCGAGATGCTGGAGGCCGCGCGTGATGCCGTGCCCGGCGCGCTGATGGTCGGGGATTCAACCCAGCCGATCTATGCCGGGAACCTTGTTTACGACCACGACCGCCCCGGCGGCTGGTTCAACGCCGCCACCGGGTTTGGCGCCCTAGGCTATGGCATTCCCGCCGCCATCGGCGCCGCCATTGCCGCCCCCGAGACCCCGGTGATCTGTGTCACGGGCGATGGCGGGGCGCAATTCAGCCTGGCTGAGCTGATGGTCGCCCGCGACGAAAACCTGCCCATCACCTTCGTGATCTGGAACAGCCGCGGTTATCGCGAGATCGACATGTCGATGCGCGCGGTGGGTGTCGAGGTGGTGGGTTGCGATCCCACCCCGCCCGATTTCGCCGCCATCGCCGCCGCCTGTGGCATGCCCTACGCCACCTGCGCCGCCGGTGACCCGGCCGGCTTTGCCACCGCCCTGACTGAGGCTCGGCGCCATGCCGGTCCCAAGCTCATCGAAATCGACGCGCCCTATGCGCCGGAACAGGATTGATCCGCCATGACCGACCCGACCTATGAATTCACCCGCGCCATCACCCGCCGCCCGGCCCCCAGCGTTATCGATGGGCTCAGGGCCGAGGATATCGGCACCCCCGATCTGGCCCGCATGCAAAAGGCGCATGACCATTACGTCGCCACCCTGAAAAGCACCGGTGCCGAAGTGATCGAACTGCCCCCGATCGATGCCTATCCCGACGCGCTGTTTGTCGAGGATACCGCGCTTTGCCTGCCCAAGGGCGCAGTGCTGATGCGCCCCGGCGCCCCCAGCCGCATGGGCGAGGTGGCCGAGATGGCCCCGGCCCTGCGCGCCTGTTACGCCGAGCTGCGCGAAATCACCGGCCCCGGTCATATCGAGGGCGGCGATATCCTCGTCACCGGGCGCGAGATACTTGTGGGCCGCTCGGACCGGACCGATGCCGCCGGTGTGGCCGAACTGGCCGATATCGTCAGCGATTGGGGCTATACCCTGCGCGAGGTCTTTACCCCGCCCGGCGTGCTGCATTTCAAGACCGACTGTTCCCTCCTGGATGGCGAAACCATCCTGGCGACCGAGCGGCTTGATGCCTCGGGATGCTTCGACGGCTACCATGTGATCCACACGGCCCCGGGAGAAGAGGCCGCCGCCAACACGATCCGGTTCAACAAGCTGG
The DNA here is from genome assembly GCF_059612905.1 of Ruegeria sp. YKSD163. NCBI lineage: Bacteria > Pseudomonadati > Pseudomonadota > Alphaproteobacteria > Rhodobacterales > Roseobacteraceae > Ruegeria > Ruegeria sp. YKSD163. The sequence goes on along the minus strand of NZ_JBXWRM010000008.1, from coordinate 186,087 downwards.
TGCTGATGCCCGCTGGGTTCCCGAAAACCGCCGAGACTCTGGACAAGGCCGGATTCGAGGTTGTGGAAATCGACAACAGCGAATGCGCCAAACTGGATGGCGGCATGTCCTGTCTGTCGCTGCGGTTCTGAACCTGCGCCACCCCTCGTGGGGTGGTGCGGATTTCAAACTTTCAAATCTTCTTTTGATGTTGCTTGATCCGCAATCCGCTTGTTGCCGGTGACGAAAAACCCATGCCCTAATCGGCGCAGAGTTTTGGAGGCACCCCAACATGAAATCGCGTACTCGGGTTGTTGTCATCGGCGGCGGCATCGCCGGCTGTTCGACACTATATCATCTGACGCAAGAAGGCTGGTCGGACGTGGTTCTGGTCGAACGCAACGAGCTGACCAGCGGCACCACCTGGCATTCAGCGGCGCAGGTGACCAATTTCGGCATGAACCAGACGATGGTAGGTCTGAAAAGCCATTCCATCGCGCTCTACAAGGCGCTGGCCGAGAACGCGGAATACCCGATCAACTACCATCATGGCGATGGCGGCATCCGACTGGCCAACACGCCTCAGCAGATGCAGGGCTATCGTCATTTCGCCTCGATGGCGCGCGGCATGGATGTGCATTTCGAGGTGATCGACGCCGCCGAATGCGCCCGCCGTCACCCGCTGATCTCGACCGAGAACCTGCTGGGCGGGCTTTGGGATCCGCTGGATGGCGATATCGACCCGGCGCAGCTGTGCCAGGCGCTGGCCTATCACGCGCGCAAGGCCGGGGCCGAGGTCTATCGCAACACGCCGGTAACGGCGCTGACCCAGCACAAGGACGACACCTGGACCGTGCATACCGAACACGGCGATATCGACTGCGATATCGTGGTGAATGCCTGCGGCTATCGCGTCAACGAGGTGGGCGCCATGATGGGTGTGCATCACCCGGTCGCCTCGATGGAGCATCAGTATTTCCTGACCGAGGATATCCCGGAAATCGTGGCGGCAGGCCACCGCATGCCTCTGATCCGCTGTCCGATATCGGACTATTACTGCCGGCAGGAAAAGAACGGATTGCTGATCGGCTTCTACGAGCAGGATTGCAAGACCTGGGGCATGGACGGGATCGACCCGAATTTCGTCAACGCGCTCTGCCCGGACGATGTGGACCGGGTGATGGACGTGCTCGAAGGTGCCTTTGCCCGCATGCCCGCCCTGCGCGAGACCGGTATCCGCGCCATCGTCAACGGCCCGATTACCTATACGATCGACGGCGCCCCGCTGATCGGCCCCATTCCCGGCAAACGCAACGCGTTCTGCGCCATCGGCCTGCGCGCCGGTCTGGGCGAGGGCGGCGGCCATGGCTGGCTGCTGGCACAGATGATCGTACATGGCGAAGCCTGCTATGACACCTGGTGCATCGACCCGCGCCGGTTCACCGGGCACGCCAATGTGGAACTGACCGCGCTGAAAGCCGTTGAGGACTATCAGAACGAGTTCCGCTTTCATTTTCCACATGAACACCGCCCCGCCGGACGCCCCGCCAAGACCACGCCGCTGACCCCGGTTCTGGCCGCCGAGGGCGCCGAATTCACCGTTGTCAACGGATGGGAGCGGGTGGATTACATCAAGCCTGCGCCCGATTTCCACCCGACGCTCGGCTTTACCTTTGACGAGACCTTTGACCTGATCGGGGCCGAGGTGCACGCGGTACAGACCGGCGTCGGCCTGGCCGAGGTGAACGGCTTCAACCGGATCGAGATCACTGGTGCCGACCGGCACGCCTTTCTTGACCGGATGATCTGCGGCGCCGTACCCAAACGCGCGGGCCGGGTCGGGCTGTGCTATCTGCTGAACCATCACGGCAGGATCAAGGGCGAGGCGACGGTGGCGAACCTGCCTGCCTCGGATCGGGGTCCTGACCGGGTCTGGTACGGATCCGCCGCCGCCAGCGAGTTTCATGACATGGATTGGCTGCAAAGCCACCTGCGTGCGGATGAGGACGTGCATCTCCGCTCGCTCACCAATGACCAGACCATCCTGGTTCTGGCCGGTCCCCGTGCACGCGACGTGCTTTCAGCCTGCGCCCGGGGCGACTGGTCGCGCGCGGCCTTTCCCTGGCTCTCGGTGCGCGAATGTTTCATCGGCTTTGCGCCTGCCACTGTGCTGGGCGTCAGTTTCTCGGGCGAATTGGCCTATGAGATCCACGTCCCCAATGCCGCGCTCTATGCCGCCTATCTGGCGCTGCGAAAGGCCGGAGAGGCGCATGGCCTCACGCTTTTTGGCGCGCGCGCGGTCGACTCGATGCGCATGGAGAAAGGGTTCCTGCACTGGAAAGCCGATCTGATCACCGAATTCGACCCGTTCGAGACCGGGCTCAGCCGGTTCGTCAAGCTCGACAAGGGTGATTTCATCGGCAAGCAGGCGCTGCTGGACCGGCAGGGCAAGGACCCCGGCAGAAAGCTGGTGACCCTGCATGTCGATACGACCCACGCCCCCGCGCATCCGGGCGCCTCGCTGATGCAGGGGCAACAGGTGGTCGGGACCGTGACGTCCGGCGGCTGGGGCTATCGGATCGGCAAGAACCTGGCCTATGCCTTTGTCGATCCCGCGATGGCGGCGCCGGGCAGCAACATGATGCTGGATCTCTGCGGTGACATGGTGACCGCGCAGGTGATCGCGCCCTCGCCCTATGATCCCGACCATGCCCGCATGCGCGACTGACCCTTGCCTATCCGCCCGGTTGCAGCTTTCGTTAGCGCAGCCCCCTGATGCATCCGAACCGAAAGGACACCGACATGCCCAGCCTTCTCCCCTGCCCTGACCGGTGCCCGGCATGACCCGGCGCGTGGTCGGTATTCTTGGCGGCATGGGTCCCGAGGCGACGATCCTGCTGCAACAGCGGCTGCTGGCAACGGTGCAAGCGGCGGATGATGCCGATCATCTGCCACTGCTCATCGACATGAACCCGCAGGTGCCATCGCGCATCGCGCATCTGATACAGGGCACCGGCACCGATCCCGGCCCTACCCTTGCCCGGATGGCGCAGCGGCTGGAGCAGGCCGGCGCCACCGCGCTTGGCATGCCGTGCAACACCGCCCATCACTATGCCCCCGCGATCGAGGCGGCGGTGTCGATCCCGCTGTTGAACATGGTATCGCTGTCGGTGGCGCGGGCGCGCGCGCTGCTGGCACCGGGTGCGCGAGTGGGCCTGCTTGCCTCGCCCGCCGTGCGGATGGCGGGTGTCTTCGACGCAGCATTGGACGAGGCGCAGCTCGCGCCGCTCTGGCCCGAGGACGCCGACCGCATGCTGACCGCGATTCGCACCATCAAGGCCGAAGGGCCGGTACCCGCCGCGCGCGCGATCCTGATCAGCGCGGCAGAGGAGTTGGCAGAGAAAGGCGCGGCGCTCATCTTTGTCGCCTGCTCCGAATTCTCCCTGATTGCCGACAGCCTGCCCGGTATCCCGCCTGTCATAGACACGGTCGATGTGCTGGCCGAAGCGATCCGCGATCATACACGCGAATAGCGATAGTTTTTCATTATGAAATAGATCGGAAAATGCAACTTATTCCGATCAATTTCCTTTGCTAGTCTCATCTCATGACATCAGAATGCCCCGGCCAGTGCCGGTTCCTTCTGGTGCTGAAACCCATTCTATCAACTCACGATCGGAGACAGACATGGACGGAAACGACGCCCCCAGCGCAGGCCAATGCCCGGTGATGCATGGACATGCCGCAGGCAGCGGTATGCGCAACCATCATTGGTGGCCCAACCAGATCAATCTGAAACTGCTGCACCAGCATTCGTCCAAATCGGACCCGATGGGCGCCCATTTCAGCTATGCCGAGGCGTTCAAGTCGCTCGATCTAGACGCTGTAAAGGCCGATCTGACCGCGCTGATGACCGACAGCCAGGACTGGTGGCCCGCCGACTATGGCCATTACGGCCCCCTCTTCATCCGCATGGCCTGGCACAGCGCGGGCACCTATCGCCTGGCCGACGGGCGCGGCGGTGGCGGCACCGGCAACCAGCGCTTTGCCCCGCTCAACAGCTGGCCCGATAACGGCAACCTCGACAAGGCCCGCCGCCTGCTCTGGCCGATCAAGAAGAAATACGGCGACAAGATCTCGTGGGCCGACCTGATGATCCTCGCCGGCAACGTGGCGCTGGAATCGATGGGCTTCAAGACCTTCGGTTTTGCCGGTGGCCGCCCCGACATCTGGGAACCCGAAGAGGACATCTATTGGGGGTCCGAAGGCGAATGGCTTGCCACCTCGGACAAGCCCAACAGCCGCTATTCGGGCGACCGCGATCTGGAAAACCCGCTGGCCGCCGTGCAGATGGGCCTGATCTACGTGAACCCCGAAGGCCCGGACGGCAATCCCGACCCCATCGCTTCGGGGCGCGACGTGCGTGAAACCTTTGCCCGCATGGCGATGAATGACGAAGAGACCGTGGCACTGGTTGCGGGCGGCCATACGTTTGGCAAGGCGCATGGCGCGGGCGATGCCGCCCATGTGGGCGCCGAACCCGAAGCGGCCCCGGTCGAGGCGATGGGCCTGGGCTGGCTCAGCACCTATGGCTCCGGCAAGGCCGGTGACGCGATCACCAGCGGCATCGAAGGCGCCTGGAAACCCAACCCGACCAAGTGGGACATGGGCTATTTCGACGTGCTGTTCGGCTATGACTGGGAACTCGTCAAAAGCCCGGCAGGTGCAAACCAGTGGCGTGCCAAGGACGTGAAACCCGAGCATATGGTTGTCGATGCCTTTGACCCGGACAAACGCCACGCACCGATGATGACCACCGCCGACATGTCGCTGCGGATGGATCCGGAGTACGAGAAGATCTCGCGCCGTTTCCATGCCAATCCCGACGAGTTTGCCGATGCCTTTGCCCGCGCCTGGTTCAAGCTGACCCATCGCGACATGGGTCCGCGCGCCCGTTACTTGGGCAAGGAAGTGCCCGCCGAGGAACTGATCTGGCAGGATCCGATCCCGGCAGGCCCGCAGATCGACGCGGCGGATGCTGCGGCGCTCAAGGCGCAGATCCTGGCCTCGGGCCTGAGCGTGTCCGACATGGTGTCCACCGCCTGGGCCTCGGCCTCGACCTATCGCGGTTCTGACATGCGCGGCGGTGCCAATGGCGCCCGTATCTGCCTGGCCCCGCAAAAGGACTGGGAGGTCAACGAGCCCGCGAAACTGGCCCGCGTGCTGGGCGTGCTCGAAGGGATTCAGGCCGGGTTCAACAGCGGCGGCAAGTCGGTGTCGATGGCCGACCTGATCGTGCTGGCGGGCTGCGCCGGTGTCGAGCAGGCGGCGAAGGCCGCCGGTCACCAGATCGAGGTGCCCTTTGCCTCGGGCCGGGGCGATGCCAGTGCCGAACAGACCGACGCCGAAAGCTTCGAGGTGATGGAACCGGTGATGGACGGGTTCCGCAACTATCAGGCGCGCGAGCTTTCCACCTCGCCCGAGGAGATGCTGGTCGATCGCGCCCAGCTTCTGGGTCTGACCGCGCCGGAGATGACGGTTCTGGTCGCTGGTCTGCGGGTTCTGGGCGCCAATCATGGCGGTTCGTCCCATGGCGTCCTGACCAACCGTCCCGGCGTGCTGAGCAGCGATTTCCTGACCAACCTGCTGGACATGGGGACCGAGTGGAAACCGTCGGGCAAGGGCATCTACGAAGGCCGCGACCGCACCAGCGGTGCGCCGCGCTGGACCGCGACACGGGTTGATCTGGTTTTCGGCTCCAACTCGCAGCTTCGCGCGCTGGCCGAACGCTATGCCCAGGACGATGCTGAGGCCAGCTTTGTGGCCGATTTCGTCGCCGCCTGGGTCAAGGTGATGAATGCCGACCGGTTCGACCTGAACTGAACCGGGTCGGGTTGCAAACAGGACGGGGCGGCCCTGGCCGCCCCGTTCGCGTGTAATCTATGCTGCGCGCCCGGACATGGCGCGCTGTCGCAAAGCATGCGGGCTGACACCATGCTCCTTGCGCACCCACCGGGCCAGGTTGGAATGGGTGCCAAATCCGGTCGCCGCGATGATCTCGACCAGCGGCAAATTGGTCTGTTCCAGCAGCTGCCGCGCTCGCTCGATCCGCAGCGCTCGATAAACGGAAAGCGGTCCCTCGCCGGTCAGTTCCAGAAACTGGCGTTGTAGCTTGCGGGTCGATACGCCAAGCTTTCGCGCCAGATCGCCAATTCTGAGCGGCTCTTCGATATGCTCCTGCATCACCGCCAGCGAGCGGTCGATCAGCCGGTCGCCACGCGCCCTTTGCAACAGGCCCAGACTCAGACGGCTGCGCGCTTGCGACTCGGGCGCGGGCAGGCCCAGATAGGCACGCAGCGCGTTGGCGGTAACCTGCCCATGATCCTCGGCAATCAGGTCGAGCATCAGTGGCACCGCGGCAAAGCCGCTGACCGCACTTGCAACCGAACCCGACACCCCCGAGAGAGGTGCGTCGGGTAACGCCTCCAGACCCTCTTCAGCGGCAGCAGCGCGAAAATTGGGGTGAATCGCCAGCGCGCAACCGCGGGCCAAACCGGCATCACTCAGCAGAAAGACCGCGCCACCCACCAGCACCCGGCGCGGCGCTTGCGCCAGCAGCACCCGCAACAGCGGGCGCAGCGGGTCGGTCACGCTCCAGCGGGTACGGATATCGCCCAGCAGGATGACGGTACGCCGGGTCCAGCGGCGCGGATCGGCACAAGGTTGCGCGGCAAGCCGGTGTACCGAAACCCGATAGACCGGTGCGCCCAGAATTTCGTTCGTGGTGCGAAACAGGTCGGCCAGCATCCGCGCTGCCGAAGGCGGGCTGGCGTCGGGCAGTATGATGTCGATACCCCGCGCCGGATGCGCGGCGCGAGCCTGGTCAGGGCAGATCATGCTATCCTCCCCGTGCTGTCAAAAACGAGGCGGACGCTGGCGCCCGCCCCGGATCATGATCTTACTCGGCAGCCTCTTCATAGGCCTCCATCGGCGGGCAGGTGCAGACGAGGTGACGGTCTCCATAGGCGTTGTCGACCCGGTTCACCACCGGCCAATACTTGTCAACGCCCAGGTTGCCCGGCGGGAAACAGGCCTGTTCACGGCTATAGGGCCGGTCCCAATCCCCCACCAGATCACGCACCGTATGAGGCGCGTGTTTCAGCGGGTTGTTCTCGGCGTCGATCTTGCCGTCGATGATCTCCTGTGCCTCGGCCCGGATCGACAGCATCGCATCACAGAACCGGTCCAGCTCGTCCTTGGGCTCGGATTCCGTGGGTTCGACCATCAGCGTGCCCGCCACCGGCCAACTCATCGTCGGCGCGTGGAACCCGCTGTCGATCAGGCGTTTGGCCACGTCGTCCACCGTCACACCCGCCTCGTCGTTCAGCGGCCTTGTGTCGAGGATGCATTCATGCGCCACCCGCCCCGTCGCCGAGGTATAGAGGATCGGATAAGCATCCTTGAGCCGCGCGGCGATATAGTTGGCGTTCAGGATCGCCACCTTGGTCGCCTGGGTCAGGCCCGCGCCACCCATCAACAGCACATAGGCCCAGCTGACCGGCAGGATCGAGGGCGAGCCGAAGGGCGCCGCCGAAACCGGACCCACGGCGGTGCCGTATTCCGGGTGGCCCGGCAGATGTTCGGCCAGATGCGCCTTGACCCCGATCGGGCCCATGCCGGGGCCGCCCCCGCCATGCGGAATGCAAAAGGTCTTGTGCAGGTTCAGGTGGCTCACGTCGCCGCCGATCTCGCCCGGTTGCGCCAGGCCCACCATCGCGTTCATGTTGGCCCCGTCGATATAGACCTGACCGCCATGTTCATGAGTGATGTCGCAGACCTCGCGCACCGTCTCCTCGAACACACCATGGGTCGAAGGATAGGTGATCATGCAGGCCGCCAGATTGGCGCTGTGCTGCTCGGCCTTGGCACGGAAATCGGCCAGGTCGATATTGCCGTGATCGTCCGAGCGGACCGGCACCACCTGATAGCCCACCATCTGCGCGGTGGCCGGGTTGGTGCCATGCGCCGAAGTGGGGATCAGGCAGATGTTGCGGTGCCCCTGCCCCTGAGCCGCGTGATAGTTGCGGATGGTCATCAGGCCTGCATATTCCCCCTGTGCGCCCGAATTGGGCTGCATCGAGATCGCGTCATAGCCGGTGATCTGGCACAGTTTCTCGGACAGGTCGTTGATCATCTCGAGATAGCCCTGCGCCTGATCCTCGGGCACGAAGGGATGCAGATTGGCAAATTCCGGCCAGGTCACCGGGATCATCTCGATGGTGGCGTTCAGCTTCATGGTGCAGCTGCCCAGCGGGATCATCGCCCGGTCCAGCGCCAGGTCGCGATCGGCCAGACGCCGCATATAGCGGGTCATCTCGGCCTCGGCCCGGTTCTTGTGGAAGATGGGATGGGTCAGATAGGGCGTATCGCGCAGCGCGTAATCTGGCAGGCGATAGGCGCGGTTCTTGACGCTGTCATCCTTCTTGTCGATGCCAAAGGCACCCCAGACCGCTTCGATGGTCTCGGAGCGGGTCTGTTCGTCGAGCGAAATGCCGATCCGGTCGCTGCCCACCTTGCGCAGGTTTACACCGCGCGCCACCGCGGCCTCGATCACCGTCTTCTGCAGGGGGCCGACATCCACCGTGATGGTGTCAAAGAACACTTCCGGCGCCACTTTGAACCCGTGCTCCTCAAGCCCCGCAGCCAGACGCGAGGTCTTGCGATGCACCGATTGCGCGATCGCCTTGATCCCGTCGGGACCGTGATAGACCGCATACATCGAGGCCATCACCGCCAGCAGCGCCTGGGCGGTGCAGACGTTCGAGTTGGCCTTTTCGCGGCGGATATGCTGTTCGCGGGTCTGCAGCGCCAGGCGATAGGCCTTGTTGCCGCGCGCGTCGATGCTGACGCCGATGATCCGGCCCGGCATCGCCCGCTTGAGCTTGTCCGTGGTGGCCATATAGGCCGCGTGCGGGCCGCCATAACCCATCGGCACACCAAAGCGCTGGGTCGAACCGATGGCGATATCGGCACCCATCTCGCCGGGCGATTTCAGCAGCGCCAGCGACAGGATGTCGGCGGCAACGATGGCGATGGCGTTATGTTCGTGCAGCGCCGCGATTTCGGCGGTGTAGTCGCGCACATGGCCATAGGTGCCGGGATACTGGAAAATGGCGCCAAACACCGCGCCGGCCTCCAGCTCGGACGGGTCGCCCACCTGCACATCCACGCCCAAGGGCTCGGCCCGGGTGCGGATCACCGCGACGGTCTGCGGGTGACAGTTCTTGTCGACGAAGAAGGCCGCGTTGTTGGCCTTGGACCGGCTGGAGCGTTTCGCCATGGCCATGGCCTCGGCCGCCGCGGTGGCCTCGTCCAACAGCGAGGCGTTTGCCACGTCCAGCCCGGTCAGATCGCTGACCATGGTCTGGAAGTTCAACAGCGCCTCAAGCCGGCCCTGGCTGATTTCCGGCTGATAGGGGGTATAGGCGGTATACCAAGCCGGGTTTTCCAGGATGTTGCGCAGGATCGGCGCCGGGGTGGTGGTTCCATAATAGCCCTGGCCGATCAGCGAGGTCAGCACCTTGTTCTTCGAGGCCACCTGCTTCATGTGATAGAGCGCATCGCGCTCGGTCATGGCCGGACCCCAGTCCAGCGCCTCTTTCTGCCGGATCGACGGCGGCACGGTGGCGTCGATCAGCTGGTCGAGCGTCTTGAAGCCGATCACCTGCAACATATCGGCCATCTCGCGCGGGCTGGGCCCGATATGACGGCGGTTAGCGAAATCGTAGGCTTCGTAATCGGTGAGTTTGAAGGCCATGGCTCTGGGTCCTCGTCAGGCGGTGGGTGCCGCCGGCAAGGCCGGCGGCCTGCGGCTTAGCCGATCATGTCGTTATAGGCGGCGAGATCCATCAGACCGTCAAGCTGCGACGGATCGCTGAGCTTGATCTTGTAGATCCAGGCGTCGCCTTCGGGACTGTCATTCAAGGCGCCGGGATTGTCGGCCAGATCCTCGTTCACCTCGACCACCTCGCCGTCGACGGGGGCATAGATCTCGGAGGCGGCCTTGACCGACTCGATGACGCCGATCTCATCGCCCTGGGCAAAGTCATCACCGGCCTCTTTCTGCTCGATGAATACCACCTCGCCCAACTGATCGGCGGCGTGTTTGGTGATGCCCAGCGTGGCGATCTCGCCCTCGACGCTGAGCCATTCGTGGTCTTCGGAATAGTAGATAGTCATGTCAGTCGATCCTTCAGGTAGTGTATTTCGGCTGCGACGGGCGGGGGCAAGGTTTTGAAAAAACCTTGTAGACAAAGCCTTCACAAGGCTTTGCGCCCCTGCCGCGCGGCAGGGGTGACCTAGCGTTTGTAATTCTGCGCAACAAAGGGCAGTGCGACAACCTCGGCGGGCTGGGCCTTGCCCCGGATGATCAGGTTGACCTTTTCGCCGGGTGCTGCATGGGCACTGGCGACATAACCCATCGCCACCGGTGCACCCACCGTGGGGCCGAACCCGCCCGAGGTGATCTCGCCGATGGTCTCGCCGTCAAGGCTCTGGATCTCCACATGCTGGCGTGCGGGTGCGCGGCCTTCGGGCTTGATGCCGACCAGCTTGCGTGGGGCGCCTTCGGCGATTTCCTTCAGGACGCGTTCGGCCCCGGGAAATCCGCCCTCTTCGCGGCGCCGTTTCTGGATCGCCCAGAGCAGGCTGGCCTCGATCGGCGAGGTGCCGTTGTCGATGTCATTGCCATAGAGGCACAGCCCCGCCTCCAGCCGCAGGCTGTCGCGGGCGCCCAGGCCCGCCGGTTCGCAATCCTCATGCGCCAGGAACAGGCGCGCAATGCGGATCGCCTCGCCCTCGGGGATCGAGATTTCGTAACCGTCCTCGCCGGTATAGCCCAGCCGCGAGATACGGCAGTCTACACCGTCGATCTGGCCCAGCATCGTCTCCATGAATTTCAGTTCGCGCACGGCAGGGCAAAGACGACCCACCACATCCTCGGCACTGGGGCCCTGCACCGCAACCAGCGCGCGATCGAAGATCTCGGTCACCTCGACCCCGTCCAGATGCGCCGCCATATGGGGGATGTCCTGATGGCGCAGCGCCGCGTTCACCACGACAAAGAAGTAGTCGCCCGCGTTCGACACGATCAGGTCATCCATGATGCCGCCCTGCGCATTGGTGAAGAAACCATAGCGCGCCTTGCCTTCGGGCAGGGTGGAAAACACCTGCGGGCAGAGCTTTTCCAGCTTGGCGCCGATATCGTCCCCGCGCAGGATCACCTGCCCCATGTGGCTGACATCGAACAGCGCCGCCTTTTCCCGGCACTGCTTGTGTTCACCCATGATCCCCATCGGGTATTGCACCGGCATTTCCCATCCGGCGAAATCCACCATCTTGCCGCCAAGCTCGACATGCAGATCGTAAAGCGGGGTGCGTTTGGGCGTATCGGTCATGACTGGGGGATCCCTTGGGCTGAAAGACAGGATGCGGCGGAGAAGAGACCGTTCCGGCCAGGATCGACCCAGGCCGGGAAAAGGAGAGAGGGGCCAGCGGCGCGACCGGACCGGAACGGCAGTTTTTTGGAGGTGAACCCGTGGCCCACGGCTGGGGCGGGGCCTGGTTGGCCCTCCCCTCTGCCGATCAGTGACGAAACGCGCTTGCTCACGAGAACCCCCCTGAATGCCCTGCTGGCGCGACATTTGTATCCCGTCGCACACAAGGTAAGTCTCCTATAGGAAACTTTTCCCCTATTAGCAACAAAAGATTTGCATGAGAAAATTTGAATGGGTTAGGCTGCCTTGCAGGGAGATCGGGAAAACAAGGACAACTGCGATGGAGCCGATACAGGCCGACGACGAGGGGATGAGCCCCGACATGCTGGAAGCGCCCGATGGCGAAACGCTGGGCAAGATGATTCGCGATGCCCGCAAGGACAAGGGCCTGACGCTGGAGGAAGCGGCGCGGTCGGCCGCGATCGGCCGCTCGACCCTGTCCAAGATCGAGAACAACCAGACGCGGCCAAGCTTCGACATCATCCGCCGCCTGATGCAGGCGCTGGATCTGGAGACGCCACAACTGTTCGTGCAATCGGGCAAGAGCGACATCTCGGGCCGCCGCGATTTCACCCGCAAGGATCAGGGCGAACATCAGGTCACACGCACCTATGATCACGAATTGCTGTGCACCGAACTGACCAGCAAACGAATGTTGCCTTATATCAGCACGATCAAGGCCCGCGATGTCAGCGAGTTCGACACCTGGGTGCGCCACCGGGGGGAGGAGTTCATGTTCGTGCTGAGCGGCGAGCTGACCCTTTATACCGAACATTACCGGCCCCTGCCGATGAAGGCGGGCGACAGCGTCTATTACGACAGCGGCATGGGCCATGGCTGCGTCTCGACCAGTGACGAGGACGCGCGCGTGCTCTGGGTCTCACTCGAAGGTTAGGGCGGGCCGCTAGGCGCCCCGCCCCGCAGGGTCAGAACCCTTGCAGATAGGCGATGACGTTTTCGATCTCGTCTTCCTTCTTGAGCCCGGCAAAGGACATCTTGGTGCCCTTCATGAAATCCTTGGGCTTGGCCAGAAAGGCGGCCAGGCTTTCGTCGTCCCAGACCAGACCCCCGGCGGCGGCCTCGATCAGGGCGTCGGAATACTTGAACCCTTCGACCTGACCGGCGGCCGCACCGATGATGCCGTTCAGCTGCGGCCCGACCTTGTTGGCCGCGCCATCGCCGACCGCATGGCAGGCCTTGCATTTGTTGAACACTTTCTTGCCCTTGTCGGCATCGCCATCGGCCAGCGCCGGTAGCGCCAGCCCGGCGGCCAGAATGGTCAGGATCAGTCGGTTTTTGAACATGGGTTTCTCCTTCTCTCGGGGTTGCGGGTGCGGGGTTACAGCACCGGTGTCGCCAGCGGCTGGGTCAGGTCGACCGGACCCAGGACCGCGGCATCGGGAATGTCGTTGAGCGGCAGCGCCTGACCGCCATGGCGCGCGATGAACCGCGCGGCGGCCTCACGCGTGGCAAAGGGCACCAGTTCGGGCGCGCCCATGCCGCCTGCCACATCGGCGCCGGTGACAAACAGCGCGCTGTCAGCAGCGATCCAGTTGCCCGGCCCAGGCTCGGCCCAGCTGCGCGCGGCGCCCATGTCGCTGACATAGATGGCGGTGATCTCGGCCTCGCGCTCGGGGCTTTTGAGATAGGCGACCATGTCGCGCACCTGGGCAAAGAACAGCGGTGCCGGATGCCCCTTAAGGTGGATCTGACCCTTTGGCCCGCCATGCTCAGCCACGTTCATCTGACAGAAATAGCTGAGCGCGCTTTCGGTCAGATCGACAGGCACAGGCGGCGCGGCGGCCTCTTCCTCCTTGCAAGCGGCCAGCGTGATCAGGGCGATCAGGGCAAGGGCTCTCATGGCTCGACCCTCCGGAAGGCGGCGCGGGCCAGCAGCAGCCCCAGCACCGGCCAGATGAGCAGCGAGGCGGGTGCGGCCCAGACCGGCAGCGCCTGCGCGGCGCCGGTCATGCCCGAGGCCATGGCGACCCCATCGGTCGCGGCAATGTTCCACAAGCGGAAAGCGTCGGCCGGGTTGGCCACCATCACCCAGGGGAAGACGGATTGGGTGAAGGTGCCGCCCTTGTCCATGACCACGGCCCCCAACAGGCCAAGATCGTAGAGGACGACAAAAACCAGCCAGAGCCCGGCCGACAGACCCGCCGCCGCGGCCGAGCCTCGGGCGGTCGCGGACAGCAGGTATCCCAGCGCCAGAAAGGAAGCGCCCAGCAGGATCGAGGTGAGGATGAGGCGCAACAGCGCCATCAGGCTTTCAGGACCCGCGCCACCGAACCAGGCCGCCACCGCACCGGCAGTGCCAAATCCGACGGTCATGGCAAAGGCCAGCGCGGCCAGATGCGCGGCGAACTTGCCCAACAGGATTTCGCCCCGCCCCGCCGGATAGGACAGCAACAGGGGCAGGCTGCCCCGGTCCATGTCGCCCGCCACCGCGTCGAACGAGATCATCAGCGCCAGAAGTGGCGCGAGATAGACGCTGAGTGTGGTCATCGAGGCAACCGAGACCGTCAGCATATCGACCCCCAGCGTACCGGTGGGCGCGCTACCCGCAAATGTCAGCGCCAGCGCAAACAGTACCATGATCAGGGTCGCGACCAGCAGCCAGCGGTTGCGGCGCAGGATCAGCATTTCGGTTTGGGCAACGGCAAGAAAACGGGTCATTGCAACGTCTCCTTTGCATAATGGCGATAGAGGTCCTCCAACCGGGGCGGGGTCATGTCGACATCGACAACCGCCTCGCCCATGGCGGCGATGCTGCGCAGCGCGGTCATTTTGTCGGCGGGGTCGCACAGCAGTTCGACCGAGGCGCCGTTGACCCGGCTGCCGCCCAGCCGGGCGGCCAGCGCATCGGCGTTTTCGCGCGCCCTGACCCGCAGGCGGATCGGCAGACCCGCAAGCGCCGACAGGTTGGCCAGTGTGTCGTCGGCCACCTTGACCCCCTTGCACAGGATGGCGATGCGGTCGGTGCGGGCCTCGACCTCGGTCAGGGCGTGGCTGGCGATCAGCACCGCCGCCCCCTGCCCCGCCAGTTCGTCGATGATGGCATAGAGATCCTGGCGCGAGATCGGGTCGAGCCCCGATGTCGGCTCGTCCAGCAGCGCCACGCGGGGCTTGCCCAGCAGCACCTGCGCGAGGCCCAGCCGCTGCCGCATCCCCTTGGAATAGGCGCCGATGCGGCGGTCCATCGCGTCGGCCAGCCCGACCCGCTCCAGCAATCCGGACACATCGGCCCGTTCGCCGGACAGGCGGGCAAAGAGCCTTAGTTGCTCTCGCCCGGTCAGGGCTGGATGGAATGAGACCGCTTCGGGCAAATAGGCGGTATCGCGGCGGGCCTGTGCGCTGCCGGGGGCAGCAGCGCCGATGCGAATCGTGCCGCCATCGGTCGGGGTCAGGCCCAGGATGGATTTGATCAGCGTGGATTTCCCGGCGCCGTTATGGCCCAGCAGCGCCACGCGCTCGCCGGGGGCGACATGCAGAGAGATATCGCTCAGAACGCGGGTTGGTCCGCGATCCTTGCACAATGATGTGATGGTCAGGGCCTTATCCGTCATGAGGCACCTTTTTCAGAGCTGGGGGTTCAGGGGCTTTGATCAGGGCGTTGCTGTCGATCACGCCGCCGGGCAAAAGGGCCGGAAAGGCCGATTGCGACCAGCGCACCAACTGTACGGCGGGGGAGCCGAGCAGCAACTTGGCCGCCGGCTGGGTCCACAGCACATGATCCATGCTGTCGTTGGGGCGATAGGGCGCGTCGGCGATGCCGTCGCCATTGACGTCATAGGCGGCAAAATCGGACCAGTAGTTGCCGCGCCCGTCCTCGGACCATTCGACCCAACGGGTCGAGACATATTTCACCTGGGTCCGGTTGCCGACAAAAGCGTTGCCTACGATCCGGTTGCGCTCGGACCCGGCGGTGAAATGGATGCCGATGCCGCAGCCTTCGAACCAGTTGTCGGTAAACTCGTTCTTGTTGGCATTGTAGAGGAAGGTGCATTTCTCTTTCGCCCCCTTCACCACATTGCCCGAGATCACGCTGTCATTGGCATAGTTCAGCATGACCCCATGTTCGCGGTCGCCGATCGAGACATTGTCGACCACCTTGACCCGGCTGGTGAACATCACCGCATAGCCCAGGTCGTTGCCGATCGAGACATTGCCCGAGACCTCGGAATTGTCGGCATACATGTAATGCACGGCAAAACGCAGATCGCGGAACAGGTTGTCGCGAAAGATGTTGCGGCGCGAGGAGTTCACGAAGATGCCGTCGCGCCCGTATTGGATATCGTTGTCCTCGACCACCGCGCCGGGGGCGTTCCAGACATAGACGCCGTTGCCGCGCGCGTTCATATGGCGGTCCTGGCGGCCCTCGATCCGGTTGCCCTTGACCAGCGCATCCTTGGCGCCGTGGATATCGACGCCGTAGAGATTGCCGATCAGCACGTTGTTTTCCACTACCGGCGCGCGGGCGGTCTTGGTCAGCTGGATACCGCTGTCGATGCCGTCATGGTTCGAACCCGAGCCGATCACGGTGAGCCCGCGCAGGGTCACGCCGGGGCCGGTCACGGTGATCACGCTGCCGGTGCCTTGTCCGTCAATAGTGGCCTGCCCCATCCCGTCAAGGGTGACGGGCCGGGACAGGACCAGAGTTTCGGCATAGATGCCGGGCGCCAGGTGGAGGGTGTCACCATCCGCCGCCTGGGCCAGTGTCCGGGCGATGGCCCCCGCCCGGTTGGGCACGTCCCAATCAGCCGCCCAAAGGGGCGTGGCAAAAAGAAACGCGATCAGCAGGGGCCAGCGCATGGTTTATGCTCCCCGCGGTTCGACAAACATCCGGCCGCGCATTTCCATGTGCAGCGCGTGGCAGAACCACTGGCAATAGAACCAGTGCACACCCGGACGGTCGGCGATGAAGGTGACCGAAGCGGTGGCCTGCGGCGCCACTTCCATCGCGATGCCAAAATTGGCCATGCACAGCCCGTGGGTCACGTCATCCACATCGTCGAGGTTGGTGACATAGATCGTCACCTCGTCGCCCTGTTTCACCGTGAACTTCTCAAGGCTGAAGGTCGGCGCGACCGAGGTCATGTAGACCCGCACCTTGTTGCCGTCGCGGATCGGTTCCTCGGCGCCTTCCTCCAGATCGACACCATCGGCGGCGGCCTGCTGGCGGGCGTCTTCCCACATCGGGTCGTTGCGATCCCAGACGTTGACCGGGTTCACCTTGGACCGGTGCACGATGATGCTGTCATGCGGCTCGGCAAAGGTCGGGCCGTCATGCACCACCTTCATCCTGTCGCCGGAGATGTCGATCAGCTGCTCGTTCTCGGGCTTGAGGGGGCCTACATTCAGGAACCGGTCCTTCGAGAACTTGTTCATCGAGATCAGCCATTTGCCGTCGGCCTCGGCGGTTTCACCCATCGAGGTCGAGTTGTGGCCCGGCTGATACTGCACATCGACCTTGTCTAGGATCGGGTCGACATCGGCACCGGCATAGGCCTCGATCGCCTTTGCGATGTTCCACTTCACCACCTGGCTGTCCAGGAACAGGGTGGTATAGGCGTTGCCCTTGTTGTCGAACGCGGTGTGGAGCGGCCCAAGACCCAGCTGCGGTTCGGCCACGATGGCCGAGCGCGGATCGGCATCCTCAGAGAACAGCGCGTCCACCTTCTCGACGTCGATGACCGAGACGGTCGGGCTGAGCTTGCCGTTGATCATGATGTGGCGCTTGTCGGGGGCAGCGTTACAGCCATGCGGGCTGTTGGGGATCGGGATATAGCGGGTATAGTTCTTGCCCGCACCCTTGCGCCCGTCGACAACCTTGACGCCGTTCAGCTCCTGATAATCGCCCGCGGCGATGCCGGCCTCGATTTCCTTGAGGTTGAACACGACCACATGGTCCTGCTCGTTCTCGGTCATCTCGGCCAGGTTCATGCCCATTTCCGAGTTGTACGAGGTCGAGAAGGCGTATTTGCCCTGATAATCGCAATCGGTGTTGTCGAGGTTGCCCGACACGATCACCTGCCAGGCGATTTCCATGCTGTCACCGTCAATCGCGGTGAAGATGTTCACATATTGCGACGGATCGTCGAGGATCTGGCCGTCATTGACCAGCGGCGCCTCATGCTCGCCATTGGCAAAGACATAGCCGGTGCGCGGGTATTTCTGCGGACGCAGGCCGTGGATGTCATGCGCGTTGGGGATCTCGATGATCTTGTCGCATTTCATCACGTCGCAGCGGACGCGGGCAACCCGGGTGTTGGCCTTGTCGTTCATGAACAGGTAACGGCCGTCATAGGTGCCATCGGTGAACGACATATGCGGGTGGTGCAGGTCGCCGTTGTCATAGGTCTTCTTGCCGTTGGACGCCAGAAACTGCTTGGTTTCGGGCAGCAGACCCTCGGTCAGCACCTTGAGCGACTCGTTGGTCTGGCCCCAGCCGGTGGCCGAGCAGCGGTTGAACACCGGCACCCGCATCAGCTCGCGCATCGAGGGGATGCCGAGGATGCGCAGCTCGCCGGTCTGGCCCGAGGACCAGAAGCCGTAATATTCGTCCAGCTCGCCGGGCTCCAGATTGGCCTTGGCGGCGGCGGATGCCTCGCGCGCGGTCATCAGGGTGGCGCCCAGGCCGGTGCTGGCGAGAACGGCGCCGGTTGCTGTCGCGCCCAGCAGGCCGCGGCGGGTGACGCTCAGGTTGTTATCGTGGTCCGACATGATCGTTCCTCCTTTCAGGAAGCTTCTTGCGGTTTGGCGTTTGGATGGTTCGCCGGTGGGTGTCCGAGGGTCAGTTTCGGATCGACCGTCCCTGTGCGCGCCCGCCGCTTGATCTGGCGGATGACGACGGGGCATTTGGCCTCGGACTGATAGAGCACCTGGCAATGCAGGCAGGTGATGCATTCGTTCGGGTTGATCTCGCCGGTGGGGTGGATCGCCTGAACCGGGCATTCGTTGGCGCAGGTCTGACAGGGGTTGCCGCAATCCTTGTAACGGCGCAGCCAGTCGAACATGCGGATGCGGGCGGGGATCGCCAGCGCCGCGCCCAGCGGGCAGAGATAGCGGCAATAGAACCGTTCGATGAAAAGGCCGATCAGCAAGAGCAGCAGCGCAAATACCACGAAGGGCCAGTCGCGCATGAACTTGAGAATGATCGCGGTCTTGAACGGTTCGACCTCGGCATAGGTTTCGGCCAGCGGGATCGAGACAAAGCTGAGACCGAACAAACCCAGGAAGATCATGTACTTCACCGGCCAAAGCCGCTCGTTCAGCCCCCAAGGCAGGGTCCATTGCGGCAGGCGCAGGGCGCGGGCCACCTTGTTGGTCAGTTCTTGCAGCGCGCCAAACGGGCAAAGCCAGCCGCAATAGGCCCCCCTGCCCCAGAAGATCAGCGCGGCGGCTACGGCGAACCACTGGATGAACACCAGCGGGTCGAGCAGGAAGGCGTCCCAGCTGAAGCCCGTGCGCAGGCTTCCCGCCAGCGCCATCAGGTTGACGACGCTCAGCTGGGCATTGGCATACCAGCCGATGAAGAACAGCGTTGCGGTCAGATAGGCGATGCGGAACCAGTAGAAGACGCGCGCATTCATCGTGGCCTGGAACTGGAAGAAGAATGTCGCCGTCAGCAGCAGCAGCATCGCGCTCAGGATGCCGATCTCGACCGTGCGGTCCTTCCAGATCCGTTGCCACAGCGCGGCCTTGGCGGCGGCCTCGTCGCCCGCATCCTCGACCACCGCCGGCGCGGCGGCGGGCAGCAGGAAGCGTTCCGGCAGGCGGTAGCCCAGATCGAAGGTGAGGAAGCTTTTCTCCACCGCGCCCACGGCGCGCTGCACCAAGAGTTGCAGGCGGAAGGGGGCGGCCGGGTCAAATTCGGCATCGGCGGGGATCTTGAACAGGTCAAGCTCGGAGAACGCAGGCGCATCCGTCGCCGCGACCGTGCCCAGGCGGCGTTGCTGACGGTCGAAGAACCGCACCGCGCTGTCGCCCTGGATCAGTTGGATCCGGTCGAAGATTCCGCCGCGCACATAGCCCGAGCCCTTGAAGCTGTAAGCACCACGCCCCAGAACCAGAATGGCTTGTTCACCCGGCTCCAACCACTTGAGAAAATTTGCATACTCCGCCTCGCCCAACAGGGTGCGGCCGATCTCGGGCACCGAGACCAGCGCCAGGTGCATGTCGATGAACGTATCCTCGGGCGCGCCCGGTTCGGGTCGCTTGATGGCGCGGGCGTCGCCGGTTGCCTCAAAGGCCGCGTTGACCTGCCCGATGTCCAAGGTCATCCGCCGGACCGAGCCGTCGCCCGACAGGGTGAACCAGTCGCTGGTCCCGGTCTGGCCCATGTCGATCTCGCGACGCGGGCCTTCGGGGGTGGCCGGCGAAAGGCCGCCCAGGCCCAGCGCGCGGGCCACCTTGAGCCCTGCGCGCACCAGACTGTCATCGATCACCATGATGGTGACGGTGGCGCCCGAAATGATGTCGAGATCATGCCCCTCGCCGCCGGTCTCGGCCTCGCGTTTCAGGTCAAGACCCTGATAGCCCTCGGTCAGGGCGACCATCTTGGAATTGGGAATGCCGATCAGCACGATCGGTTCGGAATGTTCCACCAGCTTGACGCCGGTCAGCACCGCATCGGCATCAATGGCGGCGATCACATGGATCGGCTTGCCGGAATAGCCGGTGGTGCCCACGAAATCCGAAGTCAGAAAGGCCCAGGCAACGGTCTCGCCACCCTTGAGCACCGGCGCCACCGGCACATCCTCGCGCAGCGGGCCAAAGGCGTCGGCACCGGGGGCCAGATCGGCGGGCGCAAGCGCGGCCAGAAACCGGGGCAGGTCGCTGGCCAGCGCCGGGATGGGGGCCAGAAACAGAAGGGTCAGCAGAACCCGGATGACGCGCGTGATCAGCACATCGCACCTCTCTTGTCTTGGAATGGGGGGCCACGGGTTTCAGGCCAAAGCCGGTGTCGCGCCGCCAGAGCCGGCACGTCGGTACCCGTCTGTTGCCGGACGTTGAGGAGGACCGGTTCGACGCCCCCGCCATAGGCGGGCGTCAGAAGATCAGTCGCTGCCGAACACATCAGGCAATCGCCGCAATCGGGGCAGGGATCATCCGTGCCCTCGACCGGCATCTGAATCCAGACCGCGCCCTCTTCCGAGCAGATCTCGATCCACGCGCCCTCGCCTGCCTGGGCCAGCTGCGGTGCCAGCAGTTGCAGCACCATCAGCACGATGCCCAATACACCGCCGACGCGGCGCAGGGCGCTGCGGGTCGAGTCCGGTGTGTCGGTTTGGCGGGGCATAAGCACCTCGGGCACGGGATTGCGTCTGGCCCGAGTCCTATGCGCCCCGCCGCGCCGCTTACTTGACTTTGGTCAGGCCCCCGCCTCGGCTGCGATCACATTCCGCAGCGCCAGCGCAAACAACTGCGCCACCGGGCTATCCGGCCGGTCGGGCCGCGTCATCAACCCCACCGGCCCCCGGGTCAACCCGGTCTGGAACGGCAACGCCACCAGCCGCCCCTCGGCAATCTCGTTGGCAACCACCCCGCGCGAGATAATCCAGACCGCATCCGAGCGGCGTGTATGCACCCGGCCAAACGCGCCCGAGACGGTTTCAAGCCGGTTGGGAAACTCGCCGATCCCGTTTGCGATCAGCATCTGCTCGACCAGCGGCCGGATCGCGGCACCTGGAGGCGGATAGATCACCGGCCAGTCGGCCACCCGCGCCAGATCGGGCGCGGCTAGCAGCGGATGACCGGGGCGCACCACAAACACCACCTGTTCCTGATAGAGCTGGGTAAACGAAAGCCCCTGCATCGTCTCGGGCGGACCCATCCGCCCGATCACCAGATCCAGCGTCCCCAAACGCAGCCGTTCGACCAGATAGCCATGCGGCCCGTCCTGGATCCGCAACAGCGCATGAGGTGCCAGTCTCGCGAATTCGCCCACCGCCCGCGGCATCAGATAGGCCGCCACGCTGGGCAAGGCACCCACCGACAGCGTTTCCCGCTGGCGGCGCCCCTCGGTTTCAATCCCGTCGAGCCCCTGTTGCAGGCTGGCCAGTGACATTCGGGCAAAATGCAGAAACACCTCTCCGGGCTTGGTCAGCTCCACCCCGGCCCGGCTGCGGCGCATCAGGGTGGTGCCGGTGATCTCTTCCAGCTCCTTCAGGGTCTTGGACATGGCCGGCTGGGTCAGGAACAGCTTTTCCGCCGCCGTCTTCAGACTGCCCTCGCGCGCGATTTCCACAAAGCACTGGATGTGGCGGAACTTGATGCGGCGGTCGATCATTAACTTTCCTATTTTGGAAACTAAGTTGCCTTACTACTCATTTTACATCACGCATTCAATCATTCATCCTGTTCTGAACGGGAGGAAACACGATGCGCACGCAAATAGTGATTGTCGGAGGTGGCCCTTCGGGCTTGCTGCTGGGGCAGCTGTTGCATCGCAAGGGCATCGACACGGTGGTGCTGGAACGCCAGTCACGCGCGCATGTGCTGGGCCGCATCCGGGCCGGTGTGCTTGAGGCGGGATTCGTCAACCTCATGCGCGAAGCCGGTGTCGCCGAGCGGATGGACCGCGAGGGATTCGTGCATCACGGCACCATCCTGGCCCACGGCGAGGAACAGATCCGCATCAGTTTCGAGGATCTGATCGGGCGACACGTGGTGGTTTATGGCCAGACCGAACTGACGCACGATCTGTATGACGCCCGCGATGCTGTGGGCGGCAAGACTGTGTTCAATGCCGAGGGTGTGACGATCCACGGTGCCGACAGCGACGCGCCTTATGTGACCTACACCAGTGACGGCGCGGAACACCGGATCGACTGCGACTATGTTGCGGGCTGCGATGGGTTCCACGGGATCAGCCGACAAACCATTCCGGCCGGCATCCGCAAGGAATATGAACAGGTCTATCCGTTTGGATGGCTGGGGCTGTTGTCCGAAACGCCACCTGTGAGCGACGAAGTGCTCTATAGCTTGTCCGAGCGCGGCTTTGCCCTTTGTTCCATGCGCAACGCCACGCTCAGCCGCTACTACATCCAATGTGCGCTGTCCGACAAGGTGACCGACTGGAGCGATGATGCCTTCTGGACCGAGTTCCGACAGCGGTTGCCGCGCGCACTGGGGGACCGGCTGGTCACCGGACCATCGATCGAGAAATCCATCGCGCCGCTCCGGTCCTTTGTCTGCGAACCGATGCGCTGGGGGCGGCTGTTCCTTTGCGGGGATGCGGCCCATATCGTGCCGCCAACCGGCGCCAAGGGGCTGAACACGGCGGCGAGCGATATCCATTACCTGTATCACGCGCTGGTGCAGGTGTTCGAGACCGGCGAGACCGAGGGGATTGATCGCTATTCCGAACAGGCGCTGGCCCGCATCTGGAAAACCCAGCGCTTCAGCTGGTGGATGACCAAGCTATTGCACCGTTTTCCCGAACAGACCGAATTCGACCTGCGCATCCAGCGGGCCGAACTGGAATTCCTGCGCGACAGCCGCGATGCGCAAACGGTGCTTGCACAGAACTATGTCGGTCTGCCCTACTAGGGCATGGCGGAAAGGAAGACGAATGTCTGAACGCTATGACAACGGAATGAAGGTACGCCGCCAGGTGCTGGGTGACGCTTATGTCGACCGGGCCGAGGCGAACCGGACCGAGTTCGAAAGCCCGTTCCAGACGCTGATCACCGAAGGTGCCTGGGGCACGGTCTGGGCATCGGACGGGATCAGCGACCGGGACCGGTCGATGCTGACACTGGCGCTGTTGGCGGCGCTGGGGAATTTCGACGAAATTCCCATGCATATCCGCGCCACCGCCCGTACCGGCGCCAGCAAGCAGGACGTGCTGGAGGCCTTCCAGCATGTGGCGATCTATGCCGGCGTGCCGCGCGCCAATCAGGCGCTGAAGCTGGCGCGGCAGACCTATGACGAGATGGAAGCGGAGTGAGCGGACCCGAGCGCGAACGGCCCAGCCAAGAGGAGACAGCCCAGATGACCAAACCCGGCGAATTCTACCAGCGCGACCGCGCCTGGCACCCGCCCGCGCATGTCCCTGACTACAAGACCTCGGTTGCGCGCTCTCCCCGGCAGGCATTGATCAGCCTCGAGAACACGGTGAGCGAGATAACCGGACCGGTTTTCGGCCATACCGATATCGGCGCCGACGACAACGACCTGATTCACAACTACGCCCAGACAGGCCAAAGCGCCATCGGCGAGCGGATCCTCTTGCATGGGAGAATTTTCGACGAAAATTCTCGGCCCCTGCCGAACACACTGGTGGAAATCTGGCAGGCCAATGCGGGCGGGCGGTATCGCCACAAGAAAGATACCTATCTGGCCCCCATCGATCCCAATTTCGGTGGTTGCGGGCGCACCCTGACCGACGAGAACGGCTATTACTACTTTCGCACCGTCAAACCCGGCGCCTATCCCTGGCGCAATTGGGTCAACAGCTGGCGACCCGCCCATATCCACATGTCGATCTTCGGAACCGCCTTTGCCCAGCGGCTGATCACCCAGCTCTATTTCGAGGGCGACCCGCTGATCCACAAATGCCCGATCGTCAACACCATCCCCGACCCCGACGCCGTCGACCGGCTGATCGCGCCGCTCGACGTGAATGCCGCAATCCCCTTCGATAGCCTAGCCTACCGGTTCGACGTAGTCCTGCGCGGGCGCCGCTCGACCCTGTTCGAGAACCGGCTTGAGGGGAACTGAAGCGTTTCAAGGTAAAATGAAGTCCGATTTTCCGGTTCGGAAACGCGACAAAGAGGAGATGATCATGGCCCAGAGACTCGACTATCTGAAGGAAACACCGTCCCAGACCGCCGGTCCCTATGTCCATATCGGTTTGGCCCCAGGCGCCGCCGGTTTCGACATCTATGACCGTGAGCTGGGCTGGGACATTGCCGGACCCAATGCCGCCGGAGAGCGTATCCGGGTCGAAGGCCGGGTCATCGACGGCACCGGCAGCCCGGTCAAGGATGTGCTGATCGAGGTCTGGCAGGCCAATGCCGCCGGCATCCATGCCCATCCCGAACACGCCGGCGAGGTCGAGGACGGGTTTCGCGGCTGGGGCCGGGTGATTACCGATTTCGAGACCGGCGAGTGGGGTTTTGACACCGTCAAACCCGGCCCGGTACCCGGGCGCAACGGTTCAAAACAGGCGCCGCACCTGACCCTCTGGATCGTGGCGCGCGGCATCAACATTGGCCTTAACACCCGGCTCTATTTCAGCGACGAGGCCGATGCCAATGCCGCCGACCCGGTGCTGAACCTGATCGAATGGAAAAACCGCCGCACCACCCTGATCGCTGCGCGCGACGAACGCGAGGGCAAACCGCTCTACCGCTTCGACATTCACCTGCAAGGCCCGCAGGAAACCGTCTTTTTCGATATCTGAGACCGGAGACCGCCCATGGACAAGCCCTGCATCATCTGCGTTGCAATCACCGGCTCCGTTCCCACAAAGGCTGACAATCCCGCCGTTCCGATCACGGTCAATGAACAGATTGAGAGCACACATGAGGCGTTCGAGGCCGGCGCCACCATCGCCCATTGCCATGTGCGCAATGACGACGGCACCCCCACCAGCGATCCCGACCGTTTTGCCCGGCTGATGGAGGGGCTGCACAAACATTGCCCGGGTATGATCGTGCAACTCTCGACCGGTGGTCGGTCAGGGGCCGGTCGGGCGCGCGGTGGCATGCTGCCACTGAAACCTGACATGGCCTCGCTCTCGGTCGGGTCCAACAACTTCCCCACCCGCGTCTACGAGAACCCGCCCGACCTGGTCGAATGGCTGGCCTCCGAGATGCGAACCCATCAGGTCACCCCGGAAATCGAGGCCTTCGATCTCAGCCATATCCTGCGCGCCATCGACATGCACGGGCACGGGCTGCTCTACGGCAAGCTCTATGTGCAATTCGTGATGGGGGTGAAGAACGCGATGCCTGCCGATCGCGAAGTGTTCGATTTCTACGTCCGGATGATGCAGACCCGCGCCCCTCGGGCCGAATGGTGTGCCGCCGGGATCGGCGCCAATCAACTGGCGGTAAACGAATGGGCAATCGCGGCAGGCGGACACACGCGTACAGGGCTTGAGGACAATATCCGCCTCGACCGGCAAACGCTTGCGCCCTCGAACGCTGCATTGGTACGGCGCAGCGTCGAGTTGTGCGAGAAATACCAGCGCCCGGTCGCCACCTGGCAGCAGGCACGTGAGCTTCTCGGGCTTCCGGCAACGGCGCGGAATTGAAAACGGTCGCACACCCAGCTATGCGAGCCCAATGAGACAAAGGGCGGGCAGCTATCTGGCGGTATTTGCAGGCGGGGCAACAGGCTCTGTCCTGCGTGAACTCTTGGGAGCCCAACTGCCAGGACTGCCCTTCCTCACTGCCACCTTCGGCATCAACATCGCCGCCTGTTTCCTGCTTGGCTGGCTTTATGCCATCCGCCATCGGCTGCATCCCCATCTGTTGCACCTGGGCGCGGTAGGGTTTTGCGGAGGTCTTTCGACCTTTTCCTCATTCATCCTCGAACTGGACCGGCTCACAAATTCCGGCGGCTGGTCCATCGGCCTCATCGCCATGACGGTGGAAATCGCCGCGGGCCTTGCCGCCGCCATCCTGGGCGAAGCGCTGGGGCGCGGCCGCGAGGCACGACGTTGACGACCTTTGCCCTGCATGCGCTCTTTGCACTCGGCGGCGGTCTCGGGGCGGTCCTGCGCCACTGGGTCGCGCGTCGTGTGACACATGACCTGCCGATCGCAACCCTGGTGGTCAATGTGCTGGGAACCCTTCTGCTGGGTATTTGGCTCGGCCAACCCGCAAGCGGTGCAGCGGACCCGGACCAAAGCCGCCAGCTGATCCTCGGTTTCTGTGGCGGCTTCACCACCTTCTCCAGCTTTGCCTATCAGACGCTCGACCTGCATCGCGCCCGCTCGATCGCCAGCGCCGCCGTCAACATCCTCGCCAGCGTGGCGCTCTGCGCACTTGCCTACCTGTTGGGCACCCATCTGGGCGGTTGATCCTGACGACCGCGCTGGGGGGACCAGTCCCCCAGACCCCCTGGAGTATTTCCGACCAGAAAGAAACAAGAGGGTCCCTGCTTCTTTCTGGTTCACAATACTCCCGCCGGAGGCGCCGCACCCGGCAAGCCGCGCAGCAGGGGCGAGGATACGTCACCTCTCGTCCCGCGCCGAGGAGGAGGAACGACGACGAGACCCTGAGCGCGCCGAAGGCGCACCGCCTGGTTACAGCGTCTTGAGATATTCGACCAACGCGCGGCGGTCCTCCTCGCTCAAACCCGCGGTGCCATAATCGTGGCCCGAATTGAAGTTGCCCGGGATCGGCTCGCCATCCTCGCCACGGGCGCGGAAGGTGAACGGGTTCTGTTCCAGGTCCGACACGAAACCGACCTTGACCGGGTCGAATTCGCGGCTGCCGACGCCAAAGACCTCGGGCCGGGTGGCCGCGTCCTCGGGCAGTTCCGCGTCAAGCGCGGTGGCGACGTTGCGCATGCGCGCGGGCAACAGCAGGTCATAGAGCGTCGGCACCGAACCATTATGCAGATAGGGCGCGGTGGCCCAGATCCCGTTCAACGAACGGGCCTTGTAGGCCAAGAGGGGATGCTCCTGCGTCAGGCATTCCTCGGCATCGGCTTTCTTCTTCGCGTCGCTGACACCGGGAAGGTATTCGGTCACCAGCCCGGTCTCGGTGCGAATCCCGCTGGGTCGGTCATCCTCGCCCAGGATCGCGGCCAGAACCTCGAACAGCTTGCCGCGGATGGTGCCCACGGTCGCGTTGACCAGCATCAGGCGGGTATAATCCTCGTCCCGGTCGATGCGGGTGAATTTCGTGTCCACAAGCTGGCCGCCGAAATTGCCCGATTTCGAGCGATGCAGGAAGGTATTGCAGGTGGTGAACACATCCGTCCCCAACTCTGCCAGCGGCGTCATGCTGATTTTCATATTGCTGCTGGTATCGGTCGGCGCCATGTGGCTGTGGCAGTCGGCGCAGCTTTCACCGTCGATCTTGCGGGTAAAGACCTCGCGCCCACGTGCTGCGAGATCCCAGTCGATGGCTCCCAGCATCTCCTCGGGCCAGCGTGGTGATTGCAGGCTTTCGAGCTGGCGTTCCAGCGAAATCAACTCGCGCACCCGGGCGCTTGAGGGATAGCCGCGCAGGACCTTGGACTTGTCCGTTTCGAGATGAGCAAAGACGCCAATCACCTCGGAGGTATTGCGCACCAGCGCGCCCAACTCGGTGTTCTCACCCAGGAACCGGATCTTGAACATGCGCGGCGCGATGCCGTTCCATTGCAGCTGGTCCTGCTGTGAGGTGTTCCAGATATGCGGATAGCTGGCCGGCGCGTCGGCCAGCACATTTGTGATCTGGTTCGGGTGGCGGATGGTCAGCGCCACCTTGTTCAGGATATGGCCCTGCGCATCCAGCCGGGCATGGCCATAGCGCACCTTGGGTGCCGCGTTCTTGTCGGCCAGCGCCTGTTGCCAGACAATCTGTTCGTTGAGCTGCAGTTCCAGCGACTCGCGCCCGTCGATCGTCTGGTCGGCCCCCAGCACCGCGCGCGCGAAACGGTCGAACCGGTCACGATCGGCGACGGTGTCCTTGAGCGCCTGCAACAGTTCCTCTTCCATCCGCTGGAAATCGGCCAGCGTCGGCGCGCCCTCGACCCGCAGGCGACGGCCCTGATGAGTAATCTCGTTGGTGTGGCAGGCCGAGCAGGTCAGCCCGACCCAGGGTTCGCGCATGGTCAGCGCGTCGCAGGTTTCCGGGAAGGTATCGCACATCAGGTCGGCATCCAGGGTCTTGTCCTGATCTACCACCCAGCCCAGCGGCAGCCCCTCGGGATTGTGCACCGGGTCGGGATTGGCGATATAGCCCAGCTCGTCCATATAGGCACGGTCCAGAAAGGCGCGGATCGCCCCATCCCCGTCACCGGGTTGTTCCAGCGCACGCATCCAGGACAGCGGCAACAGACGCGAACCCTGCGTGGTGGTATACCACCAGCGGCGCTGCGCATCGTTCCAGCCCTGATCCAGGCACTCGACGTCGCGACAGACGCTCCATCCAGATTGCGCTTGTGCCGCGGGCGCGGCAATGGCGGCGAGCCCGGTTGCCAGGGCGATACCAATCACATGTCTCGAAATCATCAATCTATCTCCGGTCTTCTGCCCCGTACGCGTCTCTTGCCTCAAGGGGATGGAAACGAAAGGGCGGCAACACCACTCTGCCGCTGCTCCTGCGTGTTTTTCAAATATCTTTTTCAATTATTTGGTCTCTAAACCCTGAGGTCCCAGATCACATGGAATGCTGAGTGGTGACCCGCTTCCAACCGCTCTAGGCTCAGGACCGGGTCGTAATTTCCCCGGCGGGACCCTGTACGGTTCGGTGAACGGCCTTGAACGGGCACCAACTCAGCACGACTATGATTTTCGCCAAGCCACTCACTCTCAGCTATCAATGGGACGTAGGGTAAAGATTGGATAGGTGACAATAATCACCCGAAATGGTGAAACACGTTATATTCCTTAGAAGTCCAGTCGAATCACCAAGACCCATGGCCCCAACTGACCAGCACGATCAACTCGTTCTTTCCATATACGATGCCGCGCTGGACCCGGGAAAATGGCCGGATCTTCTGACCCGAATCGCGCATTCTGCCGGTGGCATCGGCGCAATGATCTTCGAGGTCGAAACGCCCGGAGACCGGCCGCATCTGCTGGCCTCGCATTTCAGCGACACCTATCAGATGGAACTGGTCGAAGGGTATCTGAGCCAGCACAACGATCTGGAGATCGCCGATCAGGCCATCTTTGCGCGTCATTCCCGCGCCTCGGACGACATTCAGCTGATCCCGGACTCGGTGCTGGCCTCGTCCGAAGCCGAACTGTTGGCGCGCCCCAACCAGAAGACGATGATGCAATATGGCATCCGTTACCGCTGCGGCGCGCTGCTGAACAAGGATCAGCTATTCCACGACCGGTTCTCGATGCAATTCGGGTCCGACGCCTCTGACGATCTGCCGGAACGCCTAGCGCGAGCCTCGCGGCTGCTGCCGCATATCGCCAAGGCTCTCAGCATCGGACGTCCGGTACAGGCCGTGATGAAACGGCACCAGACGGTGCTGAGCGCGCTCGACAAGCTGGACGTGGGGTTCTGCGTCCTGGACAATCGCATGAATGTCGTTGCCGGAAACGAGGAATTCCGCCGTCAGACCGAAGAAAGCGGCGTATTCCGCCGCGACCCACATGGCAAGCTGAACTTTCGCAGCGATGACGACCTGAGCCGGGCACGGGCCCTGCTGGGCAGCCCGCTGCAACACGGCAGGTTCGGTGCCCGCCCCCGCAAGGAGGCGCTGGAGGCCGATCAACAGGCCGCCGCATGTATCGGCGAAGCGCTGTGCATCGATATTTCGCCGCTTCACAAAGCAGATGAACTGGGAGATGGCGCGGTGGATGGGTTCCTGCTGATGAGCACAGATACCAGCCGCACCTATCGGCTGGAAATGCCCACGATTGCCGCCCTGTTCGATCTGAGCGAGACCGAATGCGCGGTGTTCGAACTGATGGCAGAGGGAAAGACCAACAAGCAGATCGCCGAAGAGCGGGGGCGTTCTCTCGACACGATCAACTCGCAGGTCAAGTCGATCCTGTCGAAATCCAATTGCGACAACCGCACCCAGGCCATTCGCATGGCCACCAATATCTCGTCGGGCTTCCTGGTGCGCGACTGATCCTGCGGAGGTTAGTCGGCCTGCTGCATCTGTTCCGCCATCTTGCGGGCGCGCGGACATTGAAGCCGCTCGCGCAGCGGGCTGTCCGGATCGATTTCCTTGGAGCAGACGACGCAGCGATCCGCACCCGAGATCGCATTCAGCCCGCCACAGCTGCCCTTGATCCGCTTGCCCATCAGCATCACGCCCAGAGACATGCCCAGCACGACAATCATCAGCAGAAAGAAGGCCAGCAGGAAGGTCGTCATGGCGAAACCCTTTCGCGGTGTCACTCGGCGTCGTTCAGCAGATCGGCGAATGCGCTGCTCTGCGCCGTCATATAGGCCTCGGCGCCGTCTTGCGCATCCCTTTCGATGAAGAACACGGCAAGTTTATGCGCCTCTGCGACCTTCAGCCCCTGGTCCAGCCCCAGTACCAGCATCGCGGTGGCCCAGGCATCGGCCATCATGGCGCTGTCGGCAATCACGGTGACCGAGGTGGTGCGATGGGTGACGGGACGGCCGGTGACCGGATCGAGAATATGCGAATAGCGCTGGCCCTCGTGCTCGAAATAATTGCGATAGTCGCCCGAGGTCGCCATGCCGTAATCACTGACCGGCACCACCAGTTGCACACTCTGCGCGCCATGGTCGGGCCGCTCGATGCCGATGCGCCAGGCCTCGCCCTTGTCGTTCTTGCCGCGTGTCACCAGATCGCCGCCGATCTCGACCATGTAGTCGTCGATCTCGAACCCGCGCAACGTCTCTGCCACCGCGTCGACACCGTATCCCTTGGCGATGGCGCTGAGGTTGATGCCGGTCTCGGGCCGCGCCTTGGCCAGCGTGCCAGCGGCCGTATCCAGCGTCAGCAGCCGCGCCTGTCCGACGCCCTCAAGCGCAGCAGTAATCTCGGCATCCGAAGGGATCGGATCCTCGGGCTTGCGCGGACCAAAACCCCACAGCTCGATCAGCGGGCCCAGCGTGATGTCGAACTTGCCACCCGATTGCGCATGAACCTGATTGGCAGCCCCGATCACGGTGACAAATTCCGGCGAGACCGGCATCGGCGCCGTGTCGGTGCGGGCCGAAAAGGTCGAAACCTCGGATTTCGGATCCCAGTTCGACATTTTGGCGTTCACGTCGGCCAATGTCGCCTCGACTGCTGCCCCCAGCGCTTCGGGGTCCAGGTCTTCGCCGATGGCCGTGATATGATAGGTCGTTCCCATCGTGTCGCCAGAGAGTTTCACCACCTCCGGCTCGGCATCGAAAAGACAGCCGGACAGCATGAGGGCAACGGGCAGTGCAAGCCAACGGAACATGGGCCAACCTCGGATATTTCGCTGCTGCGGCATAGGCCAGCGGCGCGGTGGAGTCAAACCGGCTCAGCCCTTGAGCGGCAGGAAGGCCAGCGTCAGAAGGCCGATTGCCGCCGGTACCCCATAGGCCCAGAGATGCCAGCGTGGCGCGGGCGGCTCGGCCTTCCAGCTTTTGCGGTAGCCATGGCCGCAAACCACGACCACAAAGAAGATCAGCGCGGCGCTGGCCGGGGTCAGGTACAGGGTGTCGAACATGGGCGGGCTGCGGTTTTGTCCTGTCTGCGGCCGATTGGCCCTTTGCGGATCGGGATGCCGGGGTAAGATGGGGCAACGCGCAACAAGAAAGCAGGAGTCCCAGCCCATGGCCCCATCCTCATATCAGGCCCCGACCCGTGGCGACAAGGCCGACAAGACGACCTATAGCCAGTCGACCAGTTCGAACCTGGCGCAGTCACAATCGACCGTTGCCGATCTGCTCGGCGGCAAGGGCGACGCGGTGTTCTCGGTCCGGCCCGGCGACACGATTGGCCAGGTCGTCAACGTGTTGAAGGAAAAGCGGATCGGGGCGGTGCTGGTGACCGACCAGAACGGCGCCTTGGTGGGTATCCTGTCCGAACGCGACATCGTACGCCGCATGGCGGACACGCCGGGCCAGACGCTGCCGCAACAGGTCGAGGGCCTGATGACCAGCGAAGTCCAGACCTGTGCGCCAGACGAAACGCTGAACGCGGTGCTGAAACGGATGACCGAAGGCCGGTTCCGTCACCTGCCGGTGCTGCGCGACGGCAAGCTTTGCGGCATGGTCACCATCGGCGATGTGGTGAATTTCCGCCTGCGCGAGCTGGAATACGAGGCGCTGCGGATGAAACAGATGATCGTCGGTTAGGGTCGGACCCCGAAACCAGATCTGAAATCTAAGGCGGCTTTTGCGACGTTCGGCATCCTTGCCGGTCACGGCGACAACCGGGAAACAGGCAAAGCCGCCGATTTTCTGAAAGTTGCGGCGCAAGTTCTCGATTTGGTTCCCGCAGCAGGGTATTTGACCTCCGATGAGTGTCTTCGAGCGGTATCTCTCTCTTTGGATCGCGCTGGCGATGGCCGCCGGAATCCTGCTGGGCAGCGCGGTTCCCGGTTTGGTAGAGGCGGTTACCGCCGCCGAAATTGCCAACGTCAACCTGGTGGTTGCGGTTCTGATCTGGGCAATGGTCTACCCGATGATGGTAGGGGTCGATCCCGGCAGCCTCAAAGGCGCGGCGAAACAGCCAAAGGGTTTGGCAATCACGTTGGCGGTGAATTGGCTGATCAAGCCGTTTACAATGGCCGCGCTTGGCGTTGTGTTCTTTGACTATGTCTTTGCCGATCTCATCGCACCCGAAGATGCACAACAATACATTGCGGGGCTCATTCTGCTTGGGGCTGCGCCCTGTACAGCGATGGTGTTCGTCTGGTCCCAGCTTACACGTGGTGACGAGAGCTATACGCTGTTGCAGGTTTCGGTAAACGATGTGGTCATGGTCTTCGCCTTTGCGCCCATCGTCGCCTTTCTGTTGGGCGTCACGGATATCGCCGTGCCATGGGAGACGCTGTTTCTCTCGGTCGTGCTGTTTGTCGCGCTGCCGCTGGCGGCAGGTATCTGGACGCGGCGGCGGCTTGGCAGTGCAGAGCGCATCGACCGGTTTCGAGACAGGGTCAAGCCATGGTCGATCCTGGGCCTGATTGCGACGGTTGTCATCCTGTTCGGCCTTCAGGGGCAAGTGATCCTTGACCGGCCTCAGGTTATCGCGCTGATCGCGGTGCCGATCCTGATCCAGTCCTATGGTATTTTCGCGCTGGCATATGCATCGGCCTGGGCGCTGCGGGTTCCGCACCGGATCGCAGCCCCCTGTGCATTGATCGGCACCTCGAATTTCTTCGAGCTTGCGGTCGCGGTGGCGATCAGCCTTTTCGGCCTGAATTCCGGCGCCGCGCTGGCCACGGTGGTCGGAGTTCTGGTTGAGGTGCCGGTAATGCTGTCGCTGGTGGCTTTTGCCAACCGGACACGCACCTCGTTCAGCTGATATCGGCCTGAACCGGGTCAGCCCGGTTGCGGTGTGCCCCATCTTTGGAAACCGTTCGCGGAGCCGGACGCATCCCCGCCGTATGAGCATGTTGTGCCGAGCCTGATGCTCTTGCCCGGCGGAGCCTGGAAAACCGCTGTTTCGAAAGAGCTGATCCCGAGGCGATGTGCCCGGAACGAACCATGGGCAGCCCCGGCATGAAAAAACCGGCGCATCGCTGCGCCGGTTCCCAATTTATCCGCCGAAATCGTCGAGCATGATGTCTTCGCGATCCACGCCCAGATCCAGCAGCATGTTGATCACCGACTGGTTCATGATCGGCGGACCGCACATGTAGAACTCGCAATCCTCGGGCGCGGGGTGGTTCTTGAGATACTCTTCGAACAGCACGTTGTGGATGAAGCCGGTATAGCCTTTCCAGTCATCCTCGGGCTGCGCGTCCGACAGGGCCACATGCCATTCGAAATTCGGGTTCTCGGCGGCCAGCATGTCGAAATCTTCGACAAAGAACATCTCTTTCTTGGACCGTGCGCCATACCAGAACGAGATCTTGCGCTTGCTCTTCAGCCGCTTGAGCTGATCGAAGATATGGCTGCGCATCGGTGCCATGCCGGCGCCACCGCCGATGAACACCATTTCCTTGTCGGTATCACGGGCAAAGAACTCGCCGAAGGGGCCCGAGATGGTGACCTCATCGCCCGGCTTGAGATTGAAGATGTAGGACGACATTTTGCCCGCCGGAATGTCGCTGCTGCCCGGCGGGGGCGACGCCACCCGGACGTTGAGCATGATGATGCCCTTCTCCTCGGGGTAGTTGGCCATCGAATAGGCGCGCTCGACAGGCTCATCCACGACGGATTTGTACTGCCACAGATTGAAACGGTCCCAGTCTTCGCGATACTCGTCCTGAACATCGAAATCGGTATAGGACAGCTGGTGCGCGGGCGCCTCGATCTGGATATAGCCGCCGGCGCGGAAATTGACGTTCTCGCCCTCGGGCAGTTCCAGCACCAGCGCCTTGATAAAGGTGGCGACGTTGTCATTCGAGCGCACCTTGCAACGCCATTTCTTGACGCCGAACACCTCTTCCGGCACCTCGATATCCATGTCCTGCTTGACCGCGACCTGACAGGACAGGCGGTCACCACAGGCGGCCTCGCGCTTGGTGATATGGCTTTCCTCGGTAGGCAGGATCGAGCCGCCCCCCGAATGCACCTTGACCCGGCATTGCGCGCAGGTGCCGCCGCCGCCGCAGGCCGACGGCACGAACAGCTTTTCAGCCGCCAGCGTCTGCAACAGCTTGCCACCGGCGGGCACCGAGATGGTCTTTTCCCCGTTGATGGTGATGTTGACATTGCCGGTCGAGACCAGCCGCGAGCGGGCCATCAGGATCACGCCAACCAGCGCAATCACGATCAGGGTAAAGAGGACGACGCCCAGCGAAAAGGTTTCCATCTGTCCGCCCCCTTACAGTTTGACGCCCGAGAAGGACATGAAGGCCATCGCCATCAGCCCCGCAGTGATAAAGGTGATGCCCAGACCCTGAAGCCCGTCAGGCACGTCGGAATATTTCAGCTTCTCCCGCACCCCTGCCATGGCGGTGATGGCCAGCGCCCAGCCAAAGCCCGAGGACAGGCCATAGGTCGTCGCCTCGGCAAAGTTGTAATCACGCTCCACCATGAACAGCGAACCGCCCAGAATGGCGCAGTTCACCGTGATCAGCGGCAGAAAGATGCCAAGCGCGTTGTAGAGCGGCGGGAAATACTTATCGAGGATCATCTCGAGGATCTGCACCATCGCCGCGATCACCCCGATATACGAGATCAGACCGAGAAAGGTCAGATCCACATCCGGAAAGCCCGCCCAGGCCAGCGCGCCGGGTTTCAAGAGCGTATTCAGCAGAAGGTTGTTGGCCGGCACGGTGATCGCCTGCACCACCATCACCGAGATACCAAGGCCGAGTGCGGTCGAGATCTTCTTGGACACCGCGATAAAGGTACACATGCCGAGAAAGAAGCTGAGTGCCAGGTTCTCGACGAATACGGCCTTGACCGCTAGGGAAATCAGCCCTTCCATCAATGTGCCTCCACCGACTGGATCTTGAATTCACGTTCCTCGACCTGCTTGGGCTTCCAGGTGCGGAAGGCCCAGATCAACAGGCCGATCACGAAGAACGCCGAGGGCGGCAGCAGCAGCAGCCCGTTGGGCACATACCAGCCGCCATTGTTGACCGTTTGCAGGATGGTGACGCCAAAGAGGCTGCCCGATCCGAACAGTTCGCGGATCACGCCCACCAGCAACAGGATCAGCCCATATCCCAGCCCATTGCCGACACCGTCGATGAACGAGGCAACCGGCGGGTTCTTCATCGCAAATGCCTCGGCCCGGCCCATCACGATGCAGTTGGTGATGATCAGGCCGACGAAGACCGACAGGGTTTTCGAGATTTCAAAGGCATAGGCCTTGAGGATCTGGTCGACCAGGATCACGAGGCTGGCGATGATCACCATCTGCACGATGATCCGGATCGAGCTGGGGATCTGGTTGCGCAGGATCGAAATGAAGAAGGACGAGAACGCCGTCACGAAGGTCACCGCAAGCGCCATGACAAAGGCAACCTGCAGCGACGAGGTGACCGCCAGCGCCGAGCAGATGCCCAGCACCTGAAGCGTGATCGGGTTGTTGTCGACCAGCGGATCGACCAGGAGTTCTTTCTTGGTCTGGGACATCAGATCTCTCCCGCTTTCAGGGCCTCGAGGAAGGGCGCATAGCCTTGCTCGCCCATCCAGAACCGCACCAGGTTATCCACCCCGACCGAGGTCAGCGTGGCGCCGGCCAGCGCATCGACATAGAAATCGGCACCGGCGGCGGGCTGCGACTTGGCAACGGTGATCTGCAATTCACCCGCATCGTCGCGCAGCTTCTTGCCATTCCACATCGCCTTCCAGCGCGGGTTGTCCACCTCGGCGCCCAGGCCCGGCGTCTCGCCGTGCTGATAGAATTGCAGGCCAAAGATGTCGTTGCCGTTCTCTTCGACCGCGATAAAGCCATAGAGTGTCGACCACAGGCCATAGCCGTGGATCGGCAGGATCACCTTGTCGATGCCACCGGCCTCGTCCCGCAGCAGATAGACGGTGCGGTACAGCGCCTGGCGGCCGATCCCGGCGGGGTCGTCATCCAGCGCGCGGCTCAGCTCGGCGTCGTTGGCGGCGGCCTTGTCATCGAATGTGGCCGCGTCGAACTGGTCGGTAAACTGGCCGGTGGCAAGTTCCAGCACCTGCGGTTCGAACGCCGTGAAGGCCTCGGCCACGTTCTGGCCCGGTTCGAACAGCCCAGCGACCTGCAGAATGTTCATCTGCTTGTCCTTGAGCTTGTTGACCTCTTGCACCGGGCGCAGGGCGACGGCGGCCGAGGACACGATCATCGAGGCGACCAGACAGACGGCCACGGCGACAAAGATGGTCTTGCCCACCGAATCCGGCGGCGCGGCGAGGAAACGGGCGATCACGCCCTTGCTCTCGGTCTCAGACATGGCGGCGCGCCCTCCGTTTGATATTGGCCTGCACGACGAAATAGTCGATCAGAGGCGCAAACACGTTGCCGAACAGGATGGCGAGCATCATCCCCTCGGGGAAGGCCGGGTTGATCACCCGGATCAGCACCACCATCACCCCGATCAGCGCGCCATAGATGTAGCGGCCGGTATTGGTGTGGCTCGCCGAAACAGGCTCGGTCACCATGAAGGCCAGGCCAAAGGCATAGCCGCCCAGCACCAGGTGCCAGTACCAGGGCATGGCGAACATCGGGTTGCTGTCCGACCCGATGACATTGAGCAGCAGCGAAAAGCCGATCATGCCCGCCATGCAGCCCACGATCAGGCGCCAGTTGGCGATTTTCGTCATCAGCAGGAAGGCAAGCCCGATCAGGCAGGCGAGTGTCGAAGTTTCGCCAAAGCTGCCCTGAATGGTGCCATAGAACGCGTCCATCCAGGTGATGCCGTTGGCCGCCAGCTGCTGATAGCCATCCGCCGCCGACACGGCCAGCGCCGTGGCGCCGGAAAACCCGTCGACCGGGGTCCAGACGCTGTCGCCCGACATGTTGGCGGGATAGGCGAAATATAGGAACGCACGCCCGACCAGCGCGGGGTTGAGAAAGTTCTTGCCGGTGCCGCCAAACACTTCCTTGCCGATCACTACCCCGAACGAGATGCCAAGCGCCACCTGCCACAGCGGCGCGCTGGCCGGCATGATCAGGGTGTATAGCATCGAGGTGACCAGAAAGCCCTCGTTCACCTCATGGCCGCGCACGGTGGCAAAGACCACCTCCCAGATGCCGCCGACGATCAGCGTGGTCAGGTAGATCGGCAGGAAATACAGGAACCCATGCGCCACATTCGCCAGCGGATTGGCCGCATCCAGCGAAATGCCAAGCGCCTGAAGGATCGCAATCCGCCAGCCGGTCGCCGCATCGGTGCCCAGCATAGCGATGGCCGAGTTGGCCTGATAGCCGGTGTTCCACATGCCCCACAGGATGCAGGGGATGGTGGCGATCACGACATAGGTCATGATCCGCTTCATATCGACATAAGACCGGGCATGCGGTGCCGCAGTCGTCACCGTCTTGGGCGTGTAGATGAAGCTTTCGACCATCTCGTAGATGGGGAACAGCTTTTCATACTTGCCGCCCTTGGTGAAATTCGGCTCGATCCGGTCAAAGAAGTTGCGCAACCCCATGGGCTCAGCCCTCCTTTTCGATCTTGGAGAGGCTGTCGCGCAGCGCCAGCCCGTATTCGTATTTCGCCGGACAGGCAAAGCCGACAAGGCCCAGATCCTCTTCGTCCAGCTCCAGCGCGCCCAGTGCCTGCGCGGTGTCGGTGTCCATCACCAGAAGCGCGCGTAGCAGTTGAGTGGGCAGGTAATCCTGCGGCATCAGCTCTTCGAACGTGCCGGTCGGCACCATGGCGCGGCGGCCCCCGTTCAGGTTCGAGGTCAGAGCAAAAAGCTTGCGCGAGAACGCCGAGCCCAGCACCGGCTGCACCGCGAATTTCGACGGCATCGGCAGGATCCATCCCATCGTGTGCTGTTTGCGGTCTTCCTCGATCAGGGTCACCTGCCGGGCGAACCGACCCAGATAGCCAAACGGCCCCTCGGCCTGCCGTCCGCTCAGGATCGAGCCCGAGATCACCCGCACCGGTGCGTCGACACTGATCTCGGCGGTGGCCAGATCGCCGGTCGAAGCGCCCATGATGGTGCGGATCAGGCGCGGCTCGCGCGCGGCGGGCCCTGAAAGGGCAATCACCATCGACGGGTCGAGATGGCCGGTTTCCAGCAGCCGCCCGATCGCGATCACGTCCTGATACCCGATGGTCCAGACCGATTTTTCCGATGACAGCGGTGCCAGGAAATGGATATGGGTGCCCGCCAGCCCCGCCGGGTGGGGCCCGTCGAAGGTGGCCACTGATACGCCCGCCACATCGCTGCCGGGGATCGCATCGCCGGGCTTGTGACACAGCCAGGTCGGCCCGTCGGTCAGCAGCGCGACCGCCGCCAGACCGCTGGCAAAGGCGCTGCCCGCGTCGGCGACGATGGTGGCGGCATCTGCGGCCAGCGGTTCACTGTCCATCGCGGTGACAAAGATCGCGTCGGGCGTGTCGCCCGGCACCGGCATCTTGGAATAGGGCCGGGTACGGAACGCGGTCCACAGACCTGCGGCACAGAGTTTCTCGGTCAAGCCCTCACGCGTCTTGCCATTGCCGGTGGTGGCGAAATCGAGGCCGGGATCGGCGGCATCGCTGACCTCGATCACCACGCTTTGCAACACCCGACGCGCGCCGCGATTGATCGCGGCGACGCGGCCCGTCACCGGCGCGACCATCATCGCCTCGGGCGCGTCCTTGTGACAAAGGAGCGGCGTGCCGCGACGGACCTCGTCGCCTTCCTGCACCAGCATACGGGGTTTCAGCCCCAGATAATCGGCGCCCAGAACGGCCACCGAGCCGATCGCCGGGCCGGGATGAATGGTCTGAACCGGTGCGCCTTTCACCGGCAGGTTCAATCCCTTTTTCAATCTGAAATTCTGCATATGATCGCTACGTCTTCTCGTGTCCGAATCCCGTCGCGGGCCCTACCTATTTCATGGGACGGCCCGGGCAAATACCCGGAAACCCTGAGAGCTTCGCATGATGCCGAGGCATCTGATGTGCATAATGTCCCGCTTGGCGCGCAGCTTTACGGGAGGGGGGCGGCGAAATCAAACACACTTGGCAGATTTGTGTCGGATTTTCCCGGTTGTTTGGTCGCTAACAGGCGTTTTTCCAATCCAAGTTTGCAGATTTGCCGAAACAGGCCGGGCGGAAATGCCGCAGCGCAGCAGTATCACGCCTGCCGCCCGGTTGACTCGCGCTACTATTTTCATTAACATGTGAATAATAAACTACCGCAGGAGACACCCCCGATGCCCGACCTGACCACACGGCTGGCCGACCTTGACCGACATCTGGAGCGATTCCGCCGCGACGGGGTGATGAACCGGATCG
The DNA here is from genome assembly GCF_059612905.1 of Ruegeria sp. YKSD163. NCBI lineage: Bacteria > Pseudomonadati > Pseudomonadota > Alphaproteobacteria > Rhodobacterales > Roseobacteraceae > Ruegeria > Ruegeria sp. YKSD163. The sequence goes on along the minus strand of NZ_JBXWRM010000008.1, from coordinate 145,899 downwards.
GCGGTCAGGACATGCCCGGCGGCGCGGGCCGGTTCGACAGCACGTCTCCGGTCGACAAGTCGGTGATCTGTTCGGTGGCGCGGGCCGATGCCGCCGATGTGGATACGGCAGCACGGGCCGCGCATGCGGCCTTTCCCGCCTGGCGCGACATGCCCGCGACCGAGCGGCGCGCGATCCTGATCCGCATCGCCGAAGGGATCGAGGCGCGGGCCGAGGAGATTGCGCTGTGTGAATGCTGGGACACCGGGCAGGCCTGGCGCTTCATGTCCAAGGCGGCGCTGCGCGGGGCCGAAAATTTCCGCTACTTCGCCGATCAGGTGGTGCAGGCGCGCGATGGTCAACACCTGAAATCGCCCACTTTGATGAATATCACCACCCGCGTGCCAATCGGGCCGGTGGGGGTGATCACGCCGTGGAACACGCCGTTCATGCTGTCCACGTGGAAGATTGCGCCGGCTCTGGCAGCGGGCTGCACGGTGGTGCACAAACCGGCCGAGCTCAGCCCGCTGAGCGCGCGGCTGTTGATCGAGATCGCCGAAGAGGCGGGCCTGCCCCCCGGGGTACTGAACCTGGTCAACGGGTTTGGCGAGGATGCGGGCAAGGCGCTGACCGAACATCCGTTGATCAAGGCCGTGGCCTTTGTCGGCGAAAGCCGCACCGGCAGCATGATCGTGAAACAGGGGGCCGATACGCTGAAGCGTGTGCATCTGGAACTGGGCGGCAAGAACCCGGTGATCGTGTTCGACGATGCCGATATCGAGCGGGCGCTGGATGCGGTGATCTTCATGATCTACTCGATCAACGGCGAACGCTGCACGTCCTCCTCGCGCTTACTCGTGCAGGACACGATCCGCGAAGAGTTCGAGGCGCGGTTGGTCGAACGAGTGAACAACATCAAGGTAGGCCACCCGCTGGATCCGGCGACCGAGATCGGGCCGTTGATCGGCGAAGAGCATTTTGCCAAGGTCACCAGCTATTTCGACATCGCGCGCCAAGACGGCGCCACCGTCGCGGCGGGCGGCGAGGTGGTGGGCGATCAGGGATACTTTGTGCGCCCCACCCTGTTCACCGGCGCCAGTAACCAGATGCGTATCGCGCGCGAAGAGATTTTCGGCCCGGTGCTGACCGCGATCCCGTTCTCGACGGAAGAAGAGGCGCTGCAAATCGCCAATGACACGCCCTATGGGCTGACCGGCTATCTCTGGACCAACGACCTGACCCGCGCGCTGCGCTTTACCGACAAGCTCGAGGCCGGGATGATCTGGGTGAATTCGGAAAACGTGCGCCATCTGCCCACCCCCTTTGGCGGGGTCAAGGCCAGCGGTACCGGCCGCGACGGCGGCGACTGGTCGTTCGAGTTCTACATGGAGCAGAAGCACATCGGCTTTGCCACCGGCCAGCACAAGATCCAGCGCCTGGGCGCCTGAACCACTCACCGGGAAACGCGCGACCATCCCGTGACGGAGGAGAGAAATGGGAGAGATCGTCCTTGCCGCCAAATGCACCCATGTGCCGACCATGCTGATGTCGGAGCAGGAGGGGCCCGTGAAAGGCAAGCGACAGGCGGCCATCGACGGGCATCTGGAGATCGCCCGCCGCGCCCGCGCGCTTGGCGCCGATACCGTGGTGATCTGCGACACCCATTGGGTGATCAATGCTGGGTTCCACATCAACGCGAACAACCGGTTTCAGGGGCTGTTCACCTCGAACGAGTTTCCGCAGTTCATCCAGAACATGCCCTATGACTACGAGGGCAATCCGGGGCTGGGCGATGCCATCGCCAAGGAGGCCAGCGCGCGCGGCGCCTATACGCTGGCGCACCATCTGGACAGTCTGGAACTGGAATACGGCACGCTGGTGCCGATGCGGTTCATGAGCCGGGAACACCGGATGAAGGTGGTCTCGGTCGCGGCCTGGTGTACCGTGCATGACCATGACGAAAGCCGCATCGTGGGCGAGGCGATCCGCGCCGCAGTCGAGGCCAGCGACAGCAAGGTGTTGCTGGTCGCCTCGGGCTCCTTGTCGCACAAGATCTGGCCCAACAAGGACTATGCCGCCAACAACGGCACCTTCACCATCAGCTCCGAGTTCAACCGGCAGATGGACCTGCATGTGCTGGAGATGTGGAAGCGCGGCGATCATGCGACGTTTCTGAAGATGCTGGGCGATTATGCCCGCTTTTGCTGCGGCGAGGGGTCGATGCACGATACCGCGATGCTCTACGGTGCGCTTGGCTGGGACAGTTATGACAAGCCGTGTGAGGTGGTGACCGAGTATTTTCCATCCTCGGGCACCGGTCAGACCAACGTGATTTTCCCGGTTTGATCAAACGGAGTTGCCAGGACGGGCATCCTCAAAGAGAACTGGGGATGAACCCGTAACCGGAGCACAGAACATGGCAGTACGTCCAGGAACTGACGACATCATCTATGGCAGCCCGCAGCAGGTCGCGGTCGTGCGCCGGGCGAACGCGCTTTATCGTCTGGTCGGGCATGACCCGCGCTTTACCTTTCAGGGGCGGACGGTCTCGTGCTTGGGAGACAGCCTCGATGCGGCGGACCTGGTGATCGACCTGTGCCGGTTGCAGGGCTATTCCAGCGCGCAATTCGTGCCACGCGATCAGGCAGGTTTCTTTCTGGAAGCCTACAAGCGGGCGGGCCTGTCACCGGTCGAATGGGAACAGTACTGGGGACATGACACGGCCCTGACGGCAAGTGCCGCGTTCATGAAGGAGTTCCAGATTCCCAGGGGCTTGACCCTGCGCGAGGTTACACCAGACACGCCGGACGACCGCATTCACGCGATCTGTCGCATGTCGCAGGCGGCAGGTGTCTTGCCCGCACCTGGCTCTGCCCTGCGGGGATATGGCCCGCGCGGCATCATCCTCTATGCAGAAACAGAGGCTGGAGACATCGCCTCGGTTGGGGGTGGTTTCATGGCCTATCACCCGGACAGCGCATGGCCCAACGAAGCCTTTTGGGGCATGCTGGCGACGGCGCAGGATTGGCGCGGCAAGCGGCTGGCCTGCTGGGTCGGCGCGGCGGCAATCCTTGCGCTGGCCGACCGGTTCGGGGCACGCGGCTTTTCCAGTGGTGTCAAGGCTGACAACCCGTCGTCTCAGGCCATGTGTTCAAGGCTGGGTGTGGTCCGCTCCAATCGGGTCTATGCCGGTGCCAGCGATCCTGACCTGATGGGCAGCGGTTCGGTCACCCGGTGACCATCTCACACAGAAACCAATTGCGAGGAACAGCATGAAGTTCGCCACCATTGCCGCCGAGGAGCAGGAGCTTTACGGCATCATCCGCGACGAGGGGTTCGTGGCGCTGTCGCCCGATTTCCCGCACTGGCCCGACCTGCGCGCGGTGATCGCGGCGGGCGGTCTGCGTGACCTTGCCAAGGCGGCGATGGGTCGGGCGGTGACGCATAGCGATTTCACCTATCTGCCGCCGGTTCCCAACCCGGGCAAGATCATCTGCGTCGGTGTCAACTTTCCCGACCGCAACGCGGAATACAAGGATGGCAGCGCAGCGCCGAAATACATGTCGCTGTTTCCCCGCTTTGCGTCCAGCTTTGTCGGCCATGGCCAGCCCCTGATCCGCCCGCCCGAGAACCACACCCTGGATTACGAGGGTGAAATGGCGGTGGTGATCGGCAAGGGGGGCCGGCGCATCCGGGCCGAGGATGCCTATGACCATATCGCGGGGCTGAGCGTCTGCAACGAGGGCACTATTCGCGACTGGGTGCGGCACGCCAAGTTCAACGTGACACAAGGAAAGAACTGGGACCGCTCAGGCGCGATCGGGCCCTGGATGGTGCCCTTCACCCATCCCGCCCAGATCGACGCGGCGCGGATTACCACCCGGGTCAATGGCGAGCTGCGGCAGGACGATGCGCTGGCCAACATGATCTTCTCCGTGCGCGAGGAAATCGCCTATATCTCGACCTTCACCACGTTGAACCCCGGTGACATCATTATCACCGGCACCCCCACCGGCGCGGGCGCGCGGTTCGATCCGCCGCGTTACCTGAAACCCGGCGACGTGGTCGAGGTCGAGGTGACGGGCGTCGGCACGCTGGTCAACGGGGTGGAGGACGAGGCATGACACCCGAACAGCACGCCGATGCCGCCGCGCGGTTGATCGAGGCCGAGGAAACCGGCCGCCAGATCGGCCTGCTGTCGCTGGCCTATCCGGGCATGGACATGGACGATGCCTATGCCATCCAGCAGGCGCTGGCCGCGCATAAGCAAGCCGCCGGGCGGCGGGTGATCGGGTGGAAGATCGGGCTGACCTCGAAGGCGATGCAATATGCGCTGAACATCGACATTCCCGACAGCGGTATCCTGTTCGACGACATGGTCTTTGACGATGGCGCCACGGTGCCCAAGGGGCGGTTCATCCAGCCCCGCGTCGAGGCCGAGATCGCCTTTGTGATGAAGGCGCCGCTGGGCGGGGCAGATGTGACGCGCGACGATGTGCTGGCGGCCACCGACTATGTCGCCCCGTCGCTCGAAATCCTTGACACCCGCATCCTGCGGGTCGATCCCGAAACAGGGCGGGCGCGCAATGTCTGTGACACGATCAGCGACAATGCCGCCAATGCGGGTGTGGTGTTGGGCAAGCAGCGCCATGCGCCCGACGCGTTCGATCTGCGCTGGGTCGGGGCGCTGACCTTTCGCAATGGTGAGATCGAGGAAACCGGGCTGGGCGCCGGTGTGCTGAACGACCCGGTTGAAAGCGTGGTCTGGCTGGCCCGTCGCATGGCGCAATACGGGCAAAGCATCGAACCGGGGCATATCGTGCTGTCGGGCAGTTTCATCCGCCCGGTCGAATGCCCGCCCGGCACCCGGATCGAGGCAGATTTCGGCCCCTTTGGCGCAGTCTCGGTCTATTTCGACTGACGCGCGACTGCCACAACGTCAGGCGCGAAAGAAGTTGAAAATTTTTCGGAAAAAGTTTCCGCTTTCTGGAGAGAGGAGAGCGGAGCCATGGGTCCAACTGAGACCGACACCCCGATGCATACCCGCGCGACGCCGAAACAGGCGCGCGCGCGCCAGAGAGTTGTCGATATCCTGGACGCCGCCGCCGCACTGTTGGCCGAGCGGCCGCCGGGCGATCTGAACACCTCGCTGATTGCCGAGCGGGCGGGCGTGCCCGTCAGCTCGATCTATCGCTACTTTCCCACCCTGCGCGATCTGCTGGACGAGCTGTCGGCCCGCGCCGCGGGCGACCTGCGCCAACATTTCATGGAGACGATCGCCGCGACCGAAGGTGAGCCGGATCTGGTGATGCGCATCCGCCGCACGCTGGAGGGTATCCGCGTGTTCATGGCCGAACATCCCTATTACCGGGGCCTCCTGTTGCTGCTGGCCTCGCTGCGCGGAGTCCAAAGCGTTGAGGATGACGACAATGCGGAACTGGTGGGCTTTCTGGCCGACCGCTGGGCGCGGGGGCTGGACGGGTTTACCGGCGGCGACCCACAGGTGGTGGCGACCACCGCCGTGCAGATCGCCCTGACACTGGAGGACCGGATGGCGCGGCAGGCCACGCCCGCGCTGGAGACGCAATATCACGAAGAGATGGTGCGCGCGCTGGATGCCTATCTGTCGCTCTACCTGCGGCGCTCTCCTGCGGAGGAGACCTGATGCGCGCCCTGATCCTGTGGGTCTCGACGCTGATTTTGGCGGCGCTCTGGTGGTGGCTCTCCGGTGACGGGGCACCTCCGGAACCGGAGGCGGGCGACATAGCCCGGGCCGAGACCCTGCGCCCGACCGACCCGGAACTGGCAGCGATCTATGAACGCTCTTGCATGGCCTGTCATTCATTGGTCGAGGCGCAGGCGCCTTTGACCGGCTATGCCCCTGCCTGGGCGGCGCGGGAAAAGGAGCGCGGGAGCCATGGCCTGTTGTTATCGGCGCGCAACGGGTTCGGGAACATGCCCGCGATGGGCCTCTGCCTCGATTGTTCGAACGAGCAACTGGCGGCGCTGATCGCCTTCATGTCCGCAGAGGAGCAGCAATGACACTGACACGGCGCAAACTGCTGGGCTATGGCGCGCTGGCCGGGCTGGCGGTGCCAGCGGCAATGCAGGCCCATTGGCTGAGCCGCGATTTCACCCGGCCCGGTTACGGCCCCGACATCCCCCCTGCCCCGCCGGGCCGCCAGATCTGGCGCAACTGGTCGGGATATCAGGTGGCCACGCCGCAGCAGATCTACGCGGCCACCTCGGAGGAGGAACTGGCCGCCCGTGTCGCCGATTGGCCGGGGCGGATTCGCCCGGTGGGATCGGGGCATTCCTTTTCCGCTCTGGTTCCCAGCGAGGATATGATCCTCGATACCGGGCGCCTGTCGGGGTTGATCTCGGTCGATGCGGCAGCAGGGATGGCGACATTCGGGGCCGGGACCCGGCTGCGGCAGGCAGCGATGCTGGCCGCCGAGCATGGTCTGGGCTTTGCCAACCTGCCCGATATCGACGTGCAGACCCTGGCCGGGTCATTCAGCACCGCCACCCATGGCACCGGGCGCGGCTTGCAGGCCATGCATGGCTGTATCACAGGGTTCCGTCTGATCACCGCCGATGGCACCGCCCGCGACGTGACCCGCGACAGCGATCCCGATCTGTTCGATGCGGGCCGGGTGTCGCTCGGTATGCTGGGGGTGATCACCCGCTATACGCTGAAACTGGTGCCGGATTATGCGCTGAACCGCCGGTTGTTCATCCTGCCCACCAATGAGGTGACCGCGCGCATGCACGATCTGGCCGCCGCGCATCGCAATTTCGAATTCTACGTGCTGCCCAATCTGGGCTATGCGGCGGTGATCACCCATGACCTGTATCAGGGAGAGATTGCCGGACGGGTGCCCAGCGAGGACGAGGACTGGATCGCCACGCTCAAGGATCTGCGCGATATCCTGGGCTGGTGGCCCTGGCTGCGGCGGCGCGCGTTCGGCGCCTATGTGGCGCTGGAGGTCCCCGCCGACGGGGTGCTGGAGGATACGACCGACCAATACTGGAAACTCCTCTCGACCGCCCGCGCCACCCGGATGAACGAGATGGAATACCACCTGCCCGAGGACCGCGCACAAGAGGCGGTGCGCGCGGTGGTGGCGGCGCTGGAGACGCGCAAGGAGAGCTTTTTCCCGATGGAGGTGCGGTTCACCGGACAGGACGACGCATGGCTGTCGCCCTTCAACGACGGCACGCGGGTGTCGGTCGCGGTGCACAAGCTGGCCTCGGAGCCGCTGGACATGCTGTTTGACAAGGTCGAGCCGATCCTGCGCGCCTATGGCGGGCGTCCGCATTGGGGCAAGCTGCATGCGCGGACAGCCCCTGATCTGGCCGCGCTCTATCCCGATTTCGACCGGTTCGCCGCGTTGCGGGCGCAGCTTGATCCGGCGGGCAAGTTCCTCAATCCCCACACCGCCGCGCTGTTTGGGGCCGGGGATGTCTGAGGCCTATTTTCAAAAGTTGCAGGCGGCGCTGATCGCGGCGGGGCGGCATCTACCGACGCTGGTGGTTGATGCCGAGCGGCTGGCGGCCAATATGGCGGCGGTGCGCCGCATGGTTGCGCCGGGCCTTGCGCTGCGCGTGGTCGAGAAATCGCTGCCCTCGCCGGACCTGTTGCGGCTGGTGATGGCGAGGCTGGAGACCAACAGGCTGATGAGCTTTCACCTGCCCTTTGTCCAACAGACGGCGGCGGCGTTCCCCGAGGCCGATATCCTGCTGGGCAAGCCGATGCCGGTGGGTGCGGTGGCGGGCGTATCGCCCACATTGGACGCCCAAGTGCACTGGCTGATCGACAGCCCCGACCGGCTGGCGGAATATGCCGCGCTTTCGGCACAGTCGGGCCGCCGCCTGCGCATCTGTTTGGAGGTCGATATCGGGTTGCATCGGGGCGGATTCTCGCTGGACCGTGCCGGCGAGTTCACCGCCGCCCTGAACCGCCTGCGCGACGATCCGAACCTGCACCTGACCGGGCTGATGGGGTACGAGCCGCATATCGCCCGCCTGCCCCGCCTGATCGCCAGCCCGGCGCGCGCGTTGGATGCGGCGCGGGCGGCCTATGCCCGGTTTCATGCGCTGACGGTCGAAGTGCTGGGGGCGGAGGCCACCGCCAAGCTGATCTTTAACACCGGTGGCAGCACGACCTTCATGCTCTATGACCGGACCGGACCGGAAACCGAGGTGGCGCTGGCCTCGGCCCTGGTCAAACCGACCGATTTCGACCTGCCCGCGCTGAAGGCGCTGCAACCGGCGGCGTTTATCGCGGCGCCGGTTCTGAAAACCGTGGAACGGCCCGAGATCCCGATGGCGTCGGGCTTGAGCCGGGTTTTGCGCCTGCTGGGCCGCTCGCCTGAGCGCGCCTGTTTCATCTATGGCGGCAACTGGCTGGCCGATCCCTGCCACCCGGCGGACGCGCGGCGCTCGGCCTTGTTCGGGCATTCCAGCAATCAGGAAATGTATGACCTGCCTGCGGACAGCGCCCTGAAACCCGGTGATTTCCTGTTCTTCCGGCCACGTCAGAGCGAGGCGCTGTTCCTGCAATTCGGCGATATCGCCCTGTTCGACGGCACCGCGATCACCGAGTGGTGGCCGGTCTGGCACGAAACACATTAGGAGGCCGCGATACTGTTTGCCCTGATCCTGCTGACCCTGCCCGCGCTGGTCATCTGGCTGGCGGCGCGAATCCCCGCGCTGGACCGGATCGGCGTTGTGCCGCTGACCTTTGCCACCGGATTTACCCTGGCGCTGAGCCTCGACCTGAGCGCCTTTGCCGATATGCAGACCACACTGCAAGAGGTGAGCGTGGCGCTGGCCCTGCCCCTGATCCTGTTTGCCGCCAACCTGCGCCGCGCCCTGACCGAGGCGCGCGGCGCCGGGTTGGCCATGGCGCTGTCGCTGGTATCGGTCTGTGTGGCCAGCCTGCTGGGCGTGCTGCTGTTCCAAAGCCGGGTCGCTGACCTGCCACAGGTCGCGGGCATGGCGGTGGGGGCTTATACCGGCAGCGGCGTCAACATGGGCGCAATCAAGAGCGCCACTGGCGCCAGCGATGGGCTGTTCCTGACCATGGTCACCTATGACATCGTGTTTTCCATCGGCTACATGCTGATCATCGTGCTGGTGGGCCAGCGGCTGGCCGGGTTGATCCTGCCACCCTTTCAGCCCCACACGGAGGCCGATCATGCGGCAACCGCCGCCCATATCGCCGATGACAGCGCACGCGGATATGCGCGCCTGATCCAGCGTTCCGGGCTGGCGGGGTCTGCGCTTGCCTTTGGCGCGGCAGGGCTGTGTGTCGGTGTGGCGGTGGCGCTGGCCGGTCTGCTGCCCGAGACGTGGTCGGGCACAGCGACCATCCTGTTGATCACCACATTCGGCCTGCTGGGTGCCTTCGTGCCCCGGCTGCATGCCAGCCCGACCAGCTTTCACCTAGGCATGTACCTGATCCTGATTTTCTGCCTCAGCTCGGCCACCCTGCTGGATCTGTCGGTGCTGACCGGGATGAACCGGGCGCTTGGCGGCTATTTCGCCTTTATCCTGCTGGGGGCCATGGCGCTGCACGCGCTGCTCTGCCGCCTGTTCGGGATCGACCGCGATACCTATCTGGTGGCCTCGGGCGCCGCGATCATGTCGGTGCCCTTCATCCCGGTGATCTGCGGAGCCCTGCGCAACCGGGCTCTGCTTGTGCCTGGCATCGCCATTGCGATCCTGGGCTATGCAGTGGGCAACTATCTGGGCGTTGCCGTGGCAGGCCTGGCGGCGGCTATGTAAACCTACCCTCGCATCATACCGATCATTCTAATCTCTGTACGATCTGCAAATCTTTCGGGACCATCTGCCATAACAGGTTCACGTTGCGGCCTCTATCTGTTGGTCACCGGGCCGATCCGCCCGGTTGAAACCACACTGGAAGGATCTCAACATGAAGACTTTCGCACTCACTGCCCTGATTGCTGCGCTGCCGATGCTGGCCGCCCCCGCCTTTGCCGCGGACGAAGTCAACGTCTCGAACGGCATCTCGGCCGGCGGCGCGCCGCTGGCCGTGCATGGCGTCGACCTGGTGACCCTGGTGCGCGACGGCAACCCGGTCGAGGGCTTTGCCAACTACTCGGCAACCATCGACGGGGCGTCCTACTATTTCACCTCCGAAGAGAACCTCAAGGAATTCCAATCGGAACCGGCCCGCTACCTGCCCCAGCACGGCGGTTTCTGCTCTTACGGCGTGGCCGTGGGCAAGAAGTTCGACGGCGACCCGGACAAATACGTCCTGGCGGATGGCAAACTGTTCCTTTTCCTGAACGCCGCCACCCGCGACAAGTTCCTTGAGGACGTGGCCGGCACCACCGCCACCGCCGATGGCAACTGGGCCAAGATCAAGCATGTCGCGGTGGGCGACCTCTGATCCCGGCCTCAGGGGCGCGCTTCCCGGCGCCCCGACCCGCCCGCGAAGGAATTAGCCCTTCGCGGGCATCTTCCGTTCGATCTCGGCAATTGCGGCGGACAGCGCAGTGGGAATGTCCATCGTGCTGGTATCCAGCAGCACCGCATCCTCGGCCGGTTTCATCGGCGCGGTGGCTCGGTCTGCATCGCGGGCGTCCCGTTCGCGCACATCGGCCAGAACCGCCTCGCGCGTGGTCTCCTGGCCCTTGCCGGTCAATTCCAGGTAACGGCGTTCGGCGCGCACCTCGGCGCTTGCGGTGACGAACAGTTTCACCTCGGCCTCGGGGCAGATCACTGTGCCGATATCGCGCCCGTCCAGCACAGCACCCCCAGCCCGGCGGGCAAAGGCGCGCTGGAAATCGACCAGCGCCGCGCGCACCTCGGGGATCACCGCCACCTTGCTTGCGGCCTGAGCCACCTCGGCGGTGCGCAGGTCGTCACGCTCCAGATCCTCGGGCCGCAAGGCACACGCGGCGGTTTCAGCCGCCTCGCCCCCCAGCGTGCGGCGCCCAACCGCGCGATAAAGCAGCCCGGTATCCAGATGGGCGAACCCGAAATGCGCCGCAACAGCTTTGGAAATCGTACCCTTGCCCGCTGCCGCGGGTCCGTCGATTGCAACCGTAAATGTCATGTCCGCTCCAGCTTTGCGCCCAGACCGCCCATCAGCGGCTCAAAGATCGGGAAGGAGGTGGCGATCGGGCTACCGTCGTCGACCGAAACCGGCGCCTCGGCCCCCATGCCCATCACCATGAAGGACATGGCGATGCGGTGATCCAGGAAGCTCTCGCAAGTGCCACCGCCCGGCACCTTACCGATACCAAGGCCATGCACCGCCCACCAGTCGGCGCCCTCTTCTACTGTCACGCCATTGGCACGCAGCCCGCGCGCCATCGCGTCGATCCGGTCGCTTTCCTTGACACGCAGCTCCTTGACGTCACCCATCATGGTCACGCCTTGCGCGTTGGCGGCCACCACCGACAGCACCGGGTATTCGTCGATCATACTCGCCGCGCGCGCGGGCGGCACGGTAATGCCCTTCATGTCGGGGGAATAGCGCGCGCGCAGGTCGGCCACCGGCTCGCCCCCCTCGGTACGCTCGTTCTCATAGGTCAGGTCAGCGCCCATCTCGCGCAGCGTGGTGAACAGCCCGGCACGCGTCGGGTTCAGCCCGATGCCGGGCACCAGCACGTCTGAACCGGGGGTAATCAGCGCAGCGCAGACCGGGAATGCCGCGCTCGACGGGTCGCGCGGCACCGCGATCACCTGCGGTTGCAGCTCGGGCCGCCCGGTCAGGGTGATGACCCGTCCCTCTTCGGTATCTTCAACGGTGACCACGGCGCCAAAACCCGCCAGCATCCGCTCGGAATGGTCGCGGGTGGCCTCCTTCTCGATCACCACGGTCTGACCCGGTGCGTTGAGCCCGGCCAGCAGTACCGCCGATTTCACCTGGGCCGACGGCACCGGCACCTCGTAACGCACCGGTACTGGATCAGCGGCGCCCACGATGGTCATCGGCAGCCGGCCACCCTTGCGGCCCACCGCCTGCGCGCCAAACAGCGCCAGCGGATCGGTGACCCGCGCCATCGGGCGCTTGTTCAGGCTGGCGTCACCGGTAAAGGTCGCGGTGATGGGTGAGGTTGCCATCGCCCCCATGATCAGCCGCACGCCGGTGCCGGAATTGCCGCAATCGATCACCTGGTCCGGCTCGGCAAAACCGCCCACGCCAACCCCATGCACCGACCACGATCCGTCCGCGTGCCGCGTCACCTCGGCGCCAAAGGCACGCATCGCTTTGGCGGTGTCCAGCACATCCTCGCCCTCCAAGAGGCCGCTGATGCGCGTCTCGCCCACCGCCATCGCGCCCAGGATCAGGGCCCGGTGCGAGATCGACTTGTCGCCCGGCACCTCGGCCACGCCGCTCAGCGGGCCACAGGGATGCGAGGTCATCGGGATGGGGGTGCCGTGTCCGGACATGCGCGCTCCTTTGGAAAACTCCTCCTGCGATTACCCAATTGCCCCGTCAGGGTCCAGCGGGAACAGGCACGCAGACCATCCGCTTCTTTCTGGTTCGAAATACTCCGGGGGGAGCGCCGCAGGCGCGGGGGGCAGCGCCCCCTTGCCTTACCCGTCCAGCCGACGAAAGGTCAGGTAATGCGGCACCCGGCCCTCTCGCAGCGCCTTCTGCTCATACCGAGTCGAGATCCAGTCACCCCAGGGCTGGCGCCAGTCGGCGGGTGCCTCGGCCAGCCATTCGAAACCAGCGCGCGGCACTTCTTCCAGCGTCTGGCGGACATAGTCGGGGATGTCGGTGGCCACGCGAAAGATGGCACCCGGTTTCAGCACGCGCGCCAGCGGCTCCAGATGTTCGGGGGTCACGAACCGGCGCCGGTGGTGCCGTTTCTTGGGCCAGGGATCGGGATAGAGCAGGAAAGCGCGCGCGATGCTCTGAGCCGGCAGCACGTCGAACAGGTCGCGCACATCACCCGGATGCACCCGCACATTGTCGGCCCCCGCCGCCCGGATCTTGCCCAACAGCATCGCCACCCCGTTGATATAGGGTTCGGCGCCGATGATGCCGATGCCGGGATTCGAAGCCGCCTGGTGCACCAGGTGCTCGCCGCCGCCAAACCCGATCTCCAGCCAGGTCTCGCGCCCGCCGAACAGCGCGTCCAGATCCAGCGGCCTGCGCGCGGGATTGTCCTGCCAGTTTACCGGGCCCGGCGACAGGGGCGTCAGGTCCTCGTCCAGATAGGTCCGCTGGTTCGGTTTCAGGGTCTTGCCCTTGATGCGACCATAGAAGTTGCGGCGCGGGCGGTCGGGTGTCGTCTTGCTCATGGCCGCGGGGTTACTGCGCCCGCGCGCCCGGTGCAAGGGTCTGCCGCTCGGCCCGGTGCCTCATTCGGCGGCGCGGGCGCGTTCACGCAGCACCCCGGCGCGGGTCAGTTCCAGCCGCGAGGGGTACCAGCTGTCATCCGCGCGCACGCCCTTGGTACGCACCGCAAACCCCGCATCCACACCCCGGTCGATCATATAGACCAGATCGTCATGCACCTCGCTCTGGGTATCCTCATAGACCCACGAGACGAAATCGAACGGAGTCTCCCAGCCATCGGCCTCGCGATTTGCGGTGTAATACTCCTCGACCGAACGGGGTGACCAGGTGGTCTGATGAAAGCCGATCTTGGCGCCCAGCAGCATCCGCCGCCCGGCACCGGCCAGAAAGATACGCACGCAAGAGCTGAAACATTCGCCCGAAACCAGGGTATCGAGGTCGAAATCCAGCACGATCCGTGCCATCTCGCGCCCGGCATAGAGGCTTCCTCCGGTGCTGTTGAGGTCCAGCACCCGGATCTCGGGGTTCTGCCGCAGCAGCGCCAGCAGCCGTTCGATATGGGCCACCTCGATATCGGTCGAACCGCCCGCTTCGTGCTCCTGCGTGGTGTCATAGATCAGCGTATCGCCCGCGACGCGGAACACAGGGTCGTCCGCTTCTGCACCCACCGCAATCACCCAGCCGAGTGTCAGCCCCGCGACAAGCGAAAGCCTTGCAAATTGGCGCATGCGGGGTCTCCTTCATGGTTTCCGCAAGGGTGAAAAACCGCGCCGCGCGGGTCAAGAAGAAACACCCTGCTCAACGAAAAAGGGCGGCCACCTGGCCGCCCTGTTGTCGATCACGATCCGCCGGTTCAGACCGCCTTTTTCAGCGCCTCGGAGAGATCGGTGCGCTCCCAGCTGAAGCCGCCATCGGCCTCGGGCTCGCGGCCGAAATGACCATAAGCGGCGGTGCGCTCGTAAATCGGCTTGTTCAGGCCCAGATGGGTGCGGATGCCGCGCGGGGTCAGGTTCATGACCTTGGGGATTGCCGCCTCGATCTCGGCATCGGCGACCGTGCCAGTGCCATGGGTATCGGCATAGATCGACAGCGGCGCCGACACGCCGATGGCATAGCTCAGCTGGATGGTGCATTTCTCGGCCATGCCGGCGGCCACCACGTTCTTGGCCAGATAGCGCGCCGCATAGGCGGCCGAGCGGTCCACCTTGGTCGGATCCTTGCCCGAGAAGGCGCCGCCGCCATGCGGCGCGGCACCGCCATAGGTGTCGACGATGATCTTGCGCCCGGTCAGGCCGGCATCGCCATCGGGTCCGCCGATCACGAACTTGCCGGTCGGATTGACGTGCCAGACGGTCTCGGCGGTCAACCAGCCCTCGGGCAGGACTTCGCGGATATAGGGTTCGACGATGGCACGGATATCGGCGCTGGTCAGGTCGGGGTCCAGGTGCTGGGTCGACAGCACCAGCGACGAGATGCCGACCGGCTGCCCGTCGCGATAGATGACCGACAGCTGCGATTTGGCGTCCGGCCCCAGTGCCGGTTCGGTGCCGTTCTTGCGCACCTCGGCCAGGCGGCGCAGGATCGCGTGGCTGTATTGGATCGGCGCCGGCATCAGCGCCGGTGTTTCGGTCGTGGCATAGCCGAACATGATGCCCTGATCACCGGCCCCCTCGTCCTTGCCTTCGGCGGCGTCGACGCCCTGGGCGATATGGGCCGACTGTTCGTGCAGCAGATTGGTGATCTCCACCGTCTCGTGGTGGAACTTGTCCTGCTCGTAGCCGATATCCTTGATACAGTCTCGGGCGATCCGGTCGATCCGACCCATGTACTCGCGCAGCTTAGCCTGATCCGACAGGCCCACCTCGCCACCGATCACCACACGGTTGGTCGTCGCAAAGGTTTCACAGGCGACGCGCGCCTCGGGTTCTTCGGTCAGAAAGGCGTCAAGCACCGCATCCGAGATACGGTCGCACACCTTGTCCGGGTGCCCTTCGGAGACGGATTCCGAAGTGAAGATGTAGTTCTGTCGGGACATGAAAAGTGCTCCATTAAAGGTTTCCCTCGCCACGCCAGGAAGCCGTTGTGGCAGGTCGAAGCCGGGATACGCGGGGCCATTGGCAAGGTCAATCGCTATTTGGACGCAGCGCCCGGCCCTGTATCCGCACTGCACCAGCCAGCAGAACCAGCATCACCAGCAGCCAAGGCAGATCGCCGGTTCTGCTATAGAGTGTCGGCGGCAAGGCCCGTGGCAAATCCGCATCCACATAGCCGTCCTGCCCCAGTGGCAGTGCGGCGGTGATACGCCCTTGCGGGTCGATCATCGCCGAGATGCCGGTATTGGCCACGCGCACCATCGGCAGCCCCTGTTCGATGGCCCGCATCCGCGCCTGAGCCAGATGCTGATACGGGCCGGCCCAGGTGCCGAACCAGGCGTCGTTCGTGACCTGCACCAACAGCCGGGGCCGCCCGTCCGGGCCGCGCGCATATCGAGGGAACACCGCTTCGTAGCAGATCAGCGGCAGCGCCGCGCCAATACCCGGTATCGGCAAGGTTTCCGGCCCGGGACCGGCGCTGAAGCCCCGCCCGCTGCGAGCGGCAAAGCCCGCGATGCCGAATTGCTCTAGCACATCGCCCAACGGAACGTATTCGCCGAACGGAACCAGATGATGCTTGTCATATGTGGCCTCGACCCGCCCACCCGGACCGATCATCGCAAGCGCGTTGTAGATGCGCGGCCCCTCGGCCCGGTTCGCCCCCAGCAGCACCGGCGCGCCGCGCGCGGCGGCGGCGATCTGCTCCAGCACCGGCCCGGCCTCGTCCAACCAGTAGGGCAACGCCGATTCCGACCAGACCACCAGATCGGGTGGCGTGTCGGCAGCGGTATAGCGGATCTGGCGCTCCAGAAAGATCGGATACCAGTCGGGATCCCATTTCTGATGCTGCGGCGCGTTGGGTTGCACCAGACGCACCACCTTGCCGCTGCTTTCAACCGGCGCGCGCGCCGCATCCGCAGCCAGCACGGCCAGAGCCAGCGCCAGCATTGGCAGAGCACAGGAGAGCAGCGCGCGCGCCCTCAAACCTCGCGTAAGCGCGGCACCGGGGATCATGGTCGCCGCAAGCGTCATCACTGCCAGACCGTTGGGTCCGATCCACGCCAGCAGCAGGGCCATATCGGTCTCGACCCAGATTTGCGCCAGACCCGCCCAGGGAAAGCCAGTGAACACATATCCACGGGCCAGTTCCATAAGGCCGAGTGTCAGGGTCAAAAGGATCACCCGCCGGAAAGGCCCCAGCCTGGGCCGCGCCGCCAGCGCAAAGGCCACGGCCCATAACAGCGCCAGCCCCCCCGCCATCAGCACCAGCGCAAACGGCGCCATCCAGCCATGCCGTGCCACATCCACCAGAAACGGCTCGACAATCCAGATGAGCGCATGACCGAAATAGCCGGTGGCAAAGGCCCAGCCGGTCCAGGCCGCCTGACGCCAGCCCGGCGCCGCGAGAAACAGTGCGGGCACCGCCAGCAATGCAGCGACGGTCGCGCCCCACAGCGATAACGGCGCCAAGCCAAGCGCGGCCACGGCCCCCAGCACCGCCGCCAGCGCCATACGCTGCCACAGCGGCCAAGCTGCAACAAAGTTCATTCGGCGGCGTCGGGGATCATCACCCGCAAGCGCTTGATCCGGCGCGGGTCGGCGTCCATCACCTCGAATTCCACGCCATCGGGATGCGGCACCACCTCGCCCCGCGCGGGCACCCGGCCCGACAGCATGAAGACGAGGCCGCCCAGCGTGTCGATCTCTTCCTCGTCCACATCCTCGTGGCTGGTCAGCGAACGCCCGATCTCGGTCTCGAACTCGTCAAGCGGCGTCCGCGCCTGCGCGATATAGCAGCCGGGACGTTCCTTTATCCAGGTCTGCGCCTCGTCGGTGTCATGCTCATCCTCGATCTCGCCCACGACCTGTTCGATCAGGTCCTCGATCGTCAGCAAGCCATCGACCCCGCCATATTCGTCGATCACCAGCGCCATATGGCGGCGCTCGGTCTGCATCTTGGTCAGCAGCACCCCGATCGGCATCGACGGCGGCACGAACAGCAATGGCCGCAGCATCGACCCCAGATCGAACACCGTCGAGTTGCCGTTGAAGCCGTGGGTGAGCGCGAAATCCTTGAGATGCACGAAGCCCAGCGGGGTATCGAGCGTATTCTCGTAGACCGGAATCCGGGTCATGCCGCTGTCGCGGAAGATCTGGACCAGCTCTTCCTTCGAAATGGATAGCGGAACCGACACGATCTCGGCGGTGGGGATCGCCACATCCTCGACCCGCATCCGACGCAGGTTGAGTATCCCCGGAACCGGGGTGGGTGCCGTCGTGGCCCCGTTCGGCGCCTGTTCCTGATGGCTTTCACCGGATGAGAATGCATCCATGATACGGGTGAAAAACCCTGTCTTGTCTGCGTTCGTTTCGCCGGTTTCCTCCGGCTGCGCGCTTTGCGCTGCGCTAGAACTGCCTTCTATATCGCCCATCAATCCTGTTCCAAATCGAGGCCCCTTGGCCCCTCACTCAATATTATATGGGTCATCAAGGCCCAGATTGCCAAGTATCCGGCGTTCCAAACTTTCCATCAGCGTGGCGTCTTCGTCACGGATGTGATCGTAACCCAGCAGATGTAACAGACCATGAACGATCAGATGTGTCACATGGTCGTCCATTGGCTTGCCCGCAGCCTCGGCCTCGCGCTGGCAGGTGTCAAAGGCGATGGCGATGTCCCCCAAGGGAATCGCTCCTGTGAAATCTGCCTCGGGCGCCAGAGGTTCGCCGCCCGGCTCCTCGGCGGCCAGATCCTCGGCGGGCCAGCTCAGGACATTGGTGGGGGCGGGCTTGTCTCGGAATTCGGCATTCAGCGCTGCGATGCGATCGTCGTCGCAGCCAAGCAAGCTGATTTCGCAAATCTCGGGGTCCAGCCCCATCTGCGCCAGCGTCGCCGAAATCGCCCGGTCAGCCAGTGGCGGCAGGATGGTCCAGCGCGAATCCTCCAGCGTCAGATCCAGCGTCATGCTTCCACGCTCCGCGCCGCCAAATACCCAGCGATCCTACCCACAAACCCAACTCCGTTCAGCCCGTGTCGGCCTCATACGCCTCGATGATCGCGGCGACAAGCGGGTGTCGCACCACATCCTTGGAGGTGAAGTAGTTGAAGCTGATACCCGGCACCGGCTTCAACAGCCGTTCGGCATCGGCCAGACCCGAGGTCACCCCGCGCGGCAGGTCGACCTGGCTGCGATCGCCGGTGATCACCATCCGGCTACCCTCGCCCAGACGGGTCAGGAACATCTTCATCTGCATGGTGGTGGCGTTCTGCGCCTCGTCCAGCACCACAAAGGCATTGGCCAGCGTGCGGCCGCGCATGAAGGCCAGCGGTGCGATCTCGATCTTCTTTTCCTCGATCAGCTTGGCCACCTGCTTGCCCGGCAGGAAATCGTTCAGCGCGTCATAAAGCGGCTGCATATAGGGGTCGACCTTGTCCTTCATGTCGCCCGGCAGATAGCCCAGCTTCTCCCCCGCCTCGACCGCCGGACGGCTGAGGATGATGCGGTCGACAAGACCGTTGATGAACATCGACACGCCCACCGCGACCGCCAGATAGGTCTTGCCGGTGCCCGCCGGCCCGATGCCAAAGGCCAGCTCGTTCTCGAACAGCGATTTGACATAGGCCTTTTGCGCATCGGTGCGCGGTTCGACCGGTTTCTTGCGCGTCTTGATCTCGATCCGGCCGCCCAGGAACATCTCCAGCTGGTCGCCCGCCGGAGCATCCTTGGCCTCTTCACCCCGGCCCATGCGCAATTCGCGGTCCACATCGGCACCCTCGACCGGGCGGCCCGATTGCAGGCGCTCGTACAGCGCCTCCAGCACCTCGGCGGCGCGGTCGCGCGCGGCGGCTTCGCCCAGCACCGACAGCAGATTTCCGCGCCGTACGATCTGCACACCCAGCACCTGTTCGATCAGCACAAGGTGGCGGTCATGCTCGCCGCACAAATCTATCAACAGCCGGTTATCGGGGAATTCGAGTTGCAGCTCCGCAGGGGTGCTGCTGTCTTGCGGTGGTGTGAGGGCGCTGATGGCCATCCGCTCTCCTGTAGTCGCAGTCCTGGGACAAGCGTAGCCAAGATATTGCGGTCGGTGCAAGCGGGACCGCAAAATTTTCATCCTTTTGAAACAAAAAGACCGCCCCGTGGGGCGGCCTTGATGAGATGTTCGGCACTCAGATCGCGTCGACGATATTCGAACCTTCCTTGAACGGGCCGGTGGCCACGCCCTTGGGCAACGAGTCGTCGCAGACTGGCTTTCCATGGCGATCCATCCGCTGAGACAGATAGCCCTCCAGACCGTCGTCGATGATCCAGTGCTGGCAGCCGGTCGGGTCGACCCAGATACCGGCCTTGAGCTGCGACAGGTCCTTGGCGTCGATGCCGCGGTCACGGGTCTTGTCGGTGGCTTCACAGGCGGCAAGCCCACCCAGAGCCGCGAGAAGGGCGATCCCCTTGATCAGTTTCATGTCGCTCTCCTCAGTTCACACAGATGATTTCGACGCGGCGGTTCTGCGCCATGTTCGCGGCGCTGGTATTTGGCACGCGCGGATCACGCTCGCCGTAACCGCGCACATCGACGATGCGGGCACCCGAAGCACGGCCCACCCGCGCGACCGAATTGGCCCGGTTGACCGAAAGCCGCAGGTTGTAGGCATCCGAGGCCCGGCTGTCAGTATGGCCGGTGATGATGTAACCGTTGGCGCCCGTCTCCTGAAAGAACTGACGCAGCCGCGCCTGTCCCTCGGACGAGATGCGATAGCTGTCGGTCGCAAAGAACTGGTCCGTCGGCATCGTGCCGCACAGCGCGCCCCGGCGGCAGACCGGGGTTCCGTCGCGGCGGACATGGGGGGTCATGAAACCCTCGGCGCCGTCATCCATCACCCAATGCTCGCAGCCATCGGGATCGACCCAGATGGTCGGCACATAGCGCTCGCCGATAATGGTCCGGGTGGTGCCCCCGCTGCTGGATTGTGCGACAGCCGGGGTCGTCGCAATCCCGGTCAGCGCAAGGACGGTTGCAAGCGCGGCAGCCACGCTCTTGAGTTTGAAATCAGTCACCGAAAATTCCTCACCTGGTTCCCCCACTGCCGACATGCGGCGGACAAGGGCCGCCCGCCGGACGCGAAACTGGTGCAAGCTTAGGAAAATTCGACATTTCTGTGAAGCGAAATCCACCAGATATTGTGGCGTTTTCGTCGACACTCACCAATGTTTCCCCGGAATTGTAACGAATCGGTGGCTCTTGGCCTGGTTTTACGGGTTCGTGCCGATCCGATTCTCGTCACCTCACGTGACCTGCTCATCGGGTCCGCAAGGCGATTGCGGAGCGATTGGAAACAGAAGCGTTTCTTGCTACGCATTACTCTCGCTCCAGTTGACAATCACCATCGATCAACTCCCTGAAGCGGTGGCTTCCGCGACTCCTCCGGATCGGCTAGCATCGTCAGTGCCGGGTTCCCCTCCGGGACCGGTGCGCTGTCACGGGCTGTGTGGCGGCGCTACATTTTCTTGTCAGACGTGGGGGTATTGACATGAAAGCCTATCTGCGCGCCGGGGCTGCCCTGGTGCTTACCGCTGTCATGGCGACGTCACCCGAGGCGCAACAGCGCCCGACCAAACCGGGGTCGGATGTCCAGAACATCACCATCAGCTGCTTTCGCGGACCGACCAGCAGCGTGATCTGGGATCGGCCCAACGCGGTGTTTGTCGAGGATCTGGTGCGGATGGGGTATACCTATCCCGAGGCCCATGCCATCGGCGAGCGTATCTGCCGCGATGAATGGGGCGTGGGCCAGCACGACTACATGCGCTCGTCGCTGCTCCAGATCGTGGCCAAGACGCCGCCGTCGCACTGATCCGATATTGGCTCAGGCCAGCTCGCCCGCCAGCGAGTTGGCGCCCGAGGCGACGATCCGAACGCGGGCGATCTGCCCGACCTCGAGACCCGGATCCTGGACGTGGACCGCGTGCAGGTATTCGCTCTTGCCAACCATCTGACCAGGCTGGCGGCCCGGCTTTTCGAACAGCACGCTGACTTCGCGCCCGACCATGCTGTCCTGAATCTCGCGCTGGTGGCGGGTGATCACCGCTTGCAGCCGTTGCAACCGGTCGTCAGCCTCGGCCGGGTCGACCTGAGCCCGCTCGGCCGCCGGAGTGCCGGGTCGGGTGGAATACTTGAACGAATATGCATAGCCGTACCGGACCTCCTCGACCAGATCGAGTGTGGCCTGGAAATCGGCCTCGGTCTCTTCTGGGAAACCGACGATGAAATCGCCCGACATCAGGATATCGGGACGCGCTTTGCGGATGCGCTCAACCAGCCGTAGATAGCTCTCGGCGGTATGGCTGCGGTTCATCCGCTTCAGGATCTTGTCCGACCCCGCCTGCACCGGCAGGTGCAGATAGGGCATCAGCTTGGCGCAGGTGCCATGCGCCTCGATCAGATCGTCGCTCATGTCATTGGGGTGGCTGGTGGTGAAGCGGATGCGCTCCAGCCCGTCGATCTTGTCCAGCTCCCAGATCAGCCCGGCCAGTGTCATGTCGCCGTTCGGCCCCGCGCCGTGATAGGCGTTGACGTTCTGACCCAGCAGGGTGATTTCGCGCACCCCGCGTTCGACCAGTTCGTTCGCCTCGCGCAGGATACGGTCGGCAGGACGGCTCACCTCGGCCCCGCGGGTATAGGGCACCACGCAAAAGGCGCAGAACTTGTCACAGCCCTCCTGCACCGTCAGGAACGCGGTCGGGCCGCGCTTTGCCTTGGGGCGGCCTTTCAGCTTCTCGAACTTGTCCTCTTCGGGGAAATCGGTGTCCAGCGCCTTTTCCCCGGCGCGCGTCTTGGCCTCCAGCTCGGGGAGGCGGTGATAGCTTTGCGGCCCGACCACCAGATCGACCAGCGGCTGGCGGCGCATGATCTCTTCACCTTCGGCCTGGGCGACACAGCCCGCAACCCCGATCTTCAGATCCGGTTTCGCGGCCTTCAGCCCCTTGAAGCGACCCAGTTCGGAATAGACCTTCTCGGCTGCCTTCTCCCGGATATGGCAGGTATTGAGCAGGATCATGTCGGCGTCTTCGACGCTTTGCGTCTCGACATAGCCCTGCCCGCCAAGCGCCTCGGCCATGCGCTCGCTGTCATAGACGTTCATCTGGCAACCATAGGTCTTGATAAACAGCTTCTTAGGGTCGGACATCGGACGGGCCTTTGCTTTCGCGGGATCAGCGGCGGCCTCTACAGGGTTCGGGCGCCGCTTGCAATGCACGCGCAATTAACCGAAGTTGGCCCAGAATGCCAGACAGGCAAAGACGCAAAGCAGGCTGGACAGGCATGGAATACGCCTCACTCGATCATTTCCTGAAAACCGGGGCCGAGGCCCTGGCCAAGGGGCCGCTGGCGATGATCTTTGTCGAGGACGATGTCGAGCTGGCCACCACGATGCGCCACCACATCCAATGCGGGTTCAAATCCGTGTTGGCCCTTATGCCAGACGCCTTTACCCTGCCTCCCGACGTGGAAAACCGGGTGCACCGGATCCCCTTCGACTGCGGCCCGCGCCTGGCGGTGACCAATGCCATCAACCGCATCATCGCGGCGGCGCCCGGCATCTGGATGTATTACTGTTTCAACGCCGAATACCTGTTCTACCCGTTCTGCGAGACGCGCAGCATCGGCGAGATGCTGGCCTTTCACGGCGAAGAGCGGCGCGATGCCATGCTGACCTATGTCATCGACCTCTATGCCGATGACCTCAGCGCCTTTCCCATCGGGGTCTCGCTCGATCGCGCCTTTCTGGACAAGTCCGGCTATTACGCCCAGGCCCGCAAGGACCCGGAAACCGGCCATCCGCGCGAACGGCAGCTCGATTTCTTCGGCGGCGTGCGCTGGCGCTACGAGGAACATATTCCCAAGGACAGCCGCAAGATCGACCGGATCTCGCTGTTCAAATCGGCACCCGGCCTGTGTCTGAGACCCGATCACACCTTCGACGACCAGGAATACAACACCTATGCCTGTCCCTGGCATCACAACCTGACGGCGGCGATCTGTTCCTTCCGCACTGCCAAGGCACTGAAAAAGAACCCCGGATCAACCTTCGAGATCCAAAGCTTCCGCTGGCACAACTCCACCCCCTTCGAATGGCATTCGCGCCAGTTGCTCGATCTGGGGCTGATGGAACCGGGACAGTGGTTCTGATCCCGGCCCGCTCCTTCATTTCGCCATAAATACTCCGGGGGAGGCGCGCCAGCGCCGGGGGCAGCGCCCCCTCTAGCGCCTCAGCAGCACCGGAAACCAATCCTCGCGCAAGCGCTGACCGGGCACCATGTCATGCCCCGGATAGGGCGGCGAGGTACGACCGGGACGCTCCACATAGCGCGCGTCATCCCCAACCAGCCGGAGCGAGAAGGCGCGGCGCCGCGAATTGCTGGTATTGCCGCGCGCGCCGTGCAGGGTGCGATAGTCAAACGCCACCGCATCACCCGGCGCCATCTCAAACTCGACGATCTGCATCCCCTCGGCCTCGGGGTCGGGCACCGGCATGTATTGGCCTTCGTCGGCAAAGAACCCCTCTTCGGACACCCAACGGGTCGGCAGAACCTCTTTCTCCCAGCGATGCGACCCGGCCACACAGCGCAGCGTCGCCTCGGTCACCGGGTCCAGCGGCGACCAGAAACTGACGGTCTGCCGCCCCTCGACAAAGTAATAGGGCCCGTCCTGGTGCCAGGGCGTCGCCATAGAGGTGCCCGGCTCCTTGACCAGCACGTGGTCGTGGAACATCTGCACGGTTTGCGACCGCATCAGGTCGGCGGCAACCTCGGCGGCGGGCGAGGTCTCGATCACCTCGCGAAACTCGGGGATACGTTCCCAGTTGCAATAATCGTCAAAGAACAGGCCCGTATGCCCCTCCTTGCGGTTTTCCGAGGCATAGGGACCAGGTGCCGCCATGTTGGCGGCGACCCCGGCGCGCAGCGCCTCTACATGATCGGCGAACAGGCCTCTGACCAGCACGACACCGTCGCGCTGAAAGGTCTCGATCATCTCGGGCGTGACAAGCGGGTGCGGCATGGCGATCTCTCCGGGGCTGATGTCCTGCCTCTTTTTGCGCATGACGGGAACTTCTGTTCAAATCATATCTTTCGAACTAATAAATAAGTTAATGTTATATCTCACCCTTCGCCAATACGAATATGTCTGTGCCGTGGGCCGGCATGGCAGCCTGTCGGCCGCCGCCGCTGCGCTCAACGTATCCCAGCCGGCACTGTCTGCCGCACTGACCAAGATCGAAAGCCATCTGGGCCAGCCCCTCTTCATCCGCAGGCGAGGCTCGGCCATGGCAGTGACCCCGGCGGGGCGCGATTTCATCGCCGCCGCCGAGGCGCTTTTGTCCGACGCGGCCCGGATCGAGGATCCGGCCCATCCCCGCCCGGCCAAACGACAGCTGCATCTGGGCTGTTTCACCGATCTGGCGCCCTTCCTGCTGGCGCCTGCCTTGCATGCGCTGCGCCGGGCGCTGCCCGATGTCATGATCGGCACCCGCGCCGACGGGTTCGAGGCGCTGATATCGGCCCTGCTCAAGGGCCAGATCGGCCTGGCGCTGACCTATGATCTGGGGCTGGATGCCGGGTTTCACCGCCAGCCGCTCTACCGCAGCCACCCGCAGGCCCTGATGTCTCCCGACCATCCGTTGGCCAGCGGCGCCGATCCCGACCTGAAGGCGCTGACCGCGCATCCGCTGATCCTGTCGGACGAGGGCCTGTCGGCGCAACACATGCTGGGCCTCTTTCGACGGCATGGATTGTCGCCTCTGGTGGCGCACCGGGCCGCCACACTGGAGCTGTTGCGCAGCCTCGCCGCCCATGGAGAGGGCGTCGGGATCAGCTATGCGGCGCCCGCTCACGCCACCAGTTATGACGGCAGACCGCTGCTCAGTCGCCCGATCCTCGGGGCGGATCTGGCCGAATCCGTGATCCTTGTCCGGCACGGCACCGGCGCGGCGGACGCGACCACCGCGCGGGCGGCACAGGTCTTGACGGCATTGTTCGGCGCGGGCTGATCAGCCCTTGCGGCGCAGCCGGATCACCACATCGACCGAGGCGATCTCGACGCCTTCGGGCGCTTCGGGCAGCCGCTGGATCACCAACTGGTCCGAGGGCGCATCCGAGAGCCGCCCCTCATCCTCCCAAAAGAAATGTGGGTGGTCATGGGTATTGGTGTCGAAATAGCTTTTCGAGCCATCCACCGTGATCTCCTGCAACACACCGGCCTCGCAAAAGGCGCGCAGCGTGTTGTAGACGGTCGCCAGCGACACGGCAGCGCCTTTGGTCCGGGCGGCATCAAACAGGCTTTCGGCGGTCACATGGCGGTGGCGCCCGTCGCCCACCAACAGCTCGGCCAGCGCCACGCGCTGACGGGTCGGGCGCAGCCCGGCATCTACCAGCCAGTCGGTGGCGATTTCCTGAGAATTTGGCGTCATCGGTCCCGTTCCGTTGCGGCTAACGGTATATATAAAGTGCGCGGAGCGTAAAACTCAAATGAAATTCATTCGCATCTGGCTGTGGACCTGCGACCACAGATCCCTTTGCCGCCCTTGCGGGACAAGCTTTGGCGATGCTAGAGGGGTCCAGCTATGCTAGACAGACCCACAGGCAGGAGAGACAGGCAGATGGCCCAATACCCGAGCAGCTTTGACAAGGACGAACTGCTGAAATGCGCTCGTGGCGAGCTGTTCGGTCCCGGCAATGCACAGCTGCCGGCGCCGCCGATGCTGATGATGGACCGGATCACCGAAGTGTCCGCCGATGGCGGCGCCCATGGCAAGGGTCACATTCGGGCCGAGTTCGACATCACCCCCGACCTGTGGTTCTTTGACTGCCATTTCCCCGGCAACCCGATCATGCCTGGCTGTCTGGGTCTGGACGGGCTGTGGCAGCTGACCGGCTTCAACCTTGGCTGGCGCGGCTGGCAGGGGCGCGGCTATGCGCTGGGTGTGGGCGAGGTCAAGCTGACCGGCATGGTGCGGCCCGACCGCAAGATGCTGACCTACAAGGTGGATTTCACCAAGGCGATCCAGACCCGCCGCCTGACCATGGGCGTTGCCGACGGCATCGTCGAGGCCGATGGCGAGGTGATCTATCAGGTCAAGGACATGAAGGTCGCGCTCAGCGAAAGCTGACGCCACTTCACGACCCTGGCTTAGCCTATCCCAACAGGAAAAAGTCGCCGAAATCCGTTGCGTCGGGCGGCACATTATCTTCCCATTCCGGCGGGTCCAGGCGCGCCTTATGCTGCGCCGCTTTCTGCACCGCTTCGACCGCGTTCCCAAGGTGATCGAATGCCCTCAGATGGGCGATTTCATTGAACAGCTGGTTGCTGGCATTCTGCAAGGCCGCCTCGTTGACGATGGTCAGGCGGGGGTTTTGATCATCACTGAAGAATTCAAAACCGATTGAGTCTTCTGGCATTGTGAAATCCCTTCTGCAAAAACAACAACGGCTCCGGGCTCGAAACACCCGGATGATCTTCGATGACACTGAAACAGGTCACAAAAAGTCAGAAAAGTTTCGATATTATAGCAAAAACACCCCGCAGAGTCGAGCATTAAGCCCTCAGGCCTCAGGCCAGCCACGACCCCGGTACGGAGCGCCCAAACCGTTCGCGGCAGAAATCGTATTGCGGGGCCAGAAGACGGCGAAATGCGTCTTCGGCATCGTCTGAAAGCGGCAGCCTGACAGTGGTCTCGTTATGCCGCTGAATGGTCGCCGCAGGAGCAAAGGGTATCCCGATGAAGCCACACAGGCGCCTGATCACGTCGTCGCCCTCGAACAGGGATTCATAGAAAAGGCATAGCAAGTTCGCCGAAGGGAACACCTGCTCCAGCGCCAGAACGATGCCGCGATAATCCGCCCTCGCCAGGAGCGCGGGCGCCGTCAGCGCGCGCCGCCATTTGCTGGCAACATCGTTGACTGGGTTCATCTGCTGCAGGTGGCGCAGTTGCGACCAGAAGCGCTGGACCGGGTCACGCATGAGAAAGAGAATCTTCACCTCGATGTCCTGACTTGCGCAGAACCGTTTCATATAGGAGAGCCCTTCGGCCCCAATAGCGCTGTAGGAGGGCGTCAGATCACAGAAACAGCGCGTTTGCGGCCCACATAACCGCGCAAAATGCCCGAAATAGGCATTGTCGTCATAAATCATCTGGCCGCGGTCGAGGCTGGCCTGAAAAATGGCGCGACGCCTGAGATTCACGACCGCATCGCCAGCCTGACCCAACTGAAAGGACAGGCGCGCCAGGGCAAGGCCGTCGGCATCCCCCAGGGCATGTTCGGGAAACTTGCTGTCAAAGAAATGCAGTTCCTTCAGAGGCGAAACCGCCACTTCGCAGCGCGAGCCCAGGTAATCGTGCAGCCAGCTGGTCGCGCATTTCGCCGCGCCGACACAGATAAGCAGCGTCTTTCCGGTCAGGTTCGGATAGACCCGAAGATCCGGGATCACGACGGTCATGTCATCGGCCGGCGGCGCGGCGCCTCCTTTTGCTAGGTCACACAGACTGGCTGTAAAGTCAGGCCGGTTCAGGCTGCCACAACCCGACAGCAATCTCAATCTTCACCCGCCCGCGGACCACCACGCAGGCCCGCGTCCGGACCTGACGCCTATTGGCTTGCCAGACCACCCCGCTTCCCTACACAGGCACCCCGCAACAAGGGAGTTCGTTCATGCGCCGGGTGGTTGTGGCCGGTCTGGGGATCGTCTCTTCGATCGGTGGAAATCCCGAGTAAGTCACACCCTTACTCATGGCAGGCCGGTCCGGCATCGTCGCCTGCAAGGAAATGACCGAACACGGGTTTCGCCGCCGCATCGCCGACACCCTCAAAATCGACTGTAGACAAGCGGGCCCTGCGCTTCCTGGGGATGGTGCAGCATCGTCCATATCGCCATGCAACAGAGGGTTGGCGATGCAGGTCTGACCGAGGATCAGATCGTCAACTCCCGTACCGGACGACAAGCAAAAGGGGCTCGCCGACCCCTCTCTTGTGTGGCGAAGGTCGGACGCCTCAACGCCCTTTCCAGATCGGGTCGCGCTTCTCGGCAAAGGCGCGGGCGCCCTCCAGCTGATCCTCTGACGAATAGAGCACATCCACCGTGCGAAACTGCCTCTTGGTGATCTTGTTCATCGTGTCCTGGAACTTGGCATCCTCGGCCTCGCGCACGATCTCCTTGATCGCGGCATAGACCAGCGGCGGGCCACTGGCCAGCAGGCGCGCCAGCTCCCACGCGCGGTCCATCAGCTGCGCGCCCGGCACGATCTCGTTCACCAGCCCCCAGCGATGCGCCTCCTCGGCGTCGAACCAACGCCCGGTCAGCAAAAGCTCCATCGCGATGTGATAGGGGATGCGCTTGGGCAGCTTCACGCTGGCCGCGTCGGCCACCGTGCCCGAGCGAATCTCGGGCAGCGCGAACGTGGCGTGATCGGCAGCGATGATCATGTCCGCCGACAGCGCCAGTTCCAGCCCGCCGCCACAAGCGATGCCGTTGACGGCGGCAATCACCGGCTTGTTCATGTCGCGCAACTCCTGCAAACCGCCGAAACCGCCGATGCCATAATCGCCATCGACCGCATCGCCATCGGCCGCCGCCTTCAGGTCCCAGCCGGGACAAAAGAACTTTTCGCCGCCCCCGGTCAGGATCGCCACCCGCAATTCGGGGTCGTCGCGAAACTCGCGGAACACGTCACCCATGATCCGGCTGGTGGCCAAGTCGATCGCATTGGCCTTGGGCCGGTCCAGCGTCACCTCGAAAATGGCGCCGTCACGGCGCGTCTTGATGGGGGTCATCGGTCAGCCCTTTCTGATCAGTGCATCTACCGCCACCGCCCGGTCCGGCGTGGCAAGGAGCGGGTTGATCTCAACCTCGCCCAGCGTTTCGGCATGGGCAAGCACATAGTCCTGCACCGCCGCAACAGCCTCCAGGATCGCATCCATATTGGCTCCCGATTTGCCGCGATAGCCCGCCAGCAGGGGCGCGATGCGCAGCCGCTCCAGTCCGGCGCGAACATCTTCGGGCGCGGCGGGCACCAGCAGCGACACGGTATCCCGCATCAACTCGGTCAGCACCCCGCCCGCCCCCAACGTCAAAACAAACCCGTGTGCCGGGTCGCGGACGACTCCCACCAGCAACTCGGCCACCGTGTCGCTCACCATCTCCTCGACCAGCACCTCGGGTGTGCCGATCTCGGACGCGACCCGCGCGAGAGCCGCCGCCGCCACGCCCAGACGCACCGCGCCATGGTCCGATTTATGCGCCAGCCCCACGCCCTTGACGGCAAAGGGACCGCGCAGCCCCTCCACCGCCTGCGCAACCTCGTCAACGCACGCAGTCCGGTTGCGCGGCACCGCCAGCCCATGCGCCGCCAGCGCCGCCTTGGCCGCACCCTCGTCCAGCAACCGCTCCGCCGCGCCCAGCCCGGGCAGGCACAGCGGCACCGGATCGGGCGCGCGCAGGCTGGCCGCCGCCTCGGCCGCCGCCAGCGCCTCGCGCAGGCCCATCAGCGGCACCACGCCACCCGCCATCAGCTCGGCCGCCACATCCGGCGGCATCAGTTCCGGCAGCGTCGCCACCACCGCAAAGGGCGCCCCGGTCTCGGCCCGCACCCGCAGCGCCGCCTGGGTGGCGCAGGCCCAGTCGCTGGCATCGGTCACCGGATAATCGACAATCGAAACGGTCAAGGCGATGCCCTCACCGGTCATCCCGGACCAGGCCGCCGCCATCGCATCGGTGTCGCGCCAGATATAGGTGTGGTAGTCCAGCGGATTGCTCAGCGCCACCATCGGCCCCAGCGCCGCGCGCAGCCGCGCCCGCTGCTCTCCGCTCAACGGCGGAAAGCGCAGCCCGCCGCCCTCGGCCATATCGGCGATCAGGCTCGCCTCGCCCCCCGAACAGCTGATCGAGGCAATGCCCCGCCCGTCGAGCGGCCCGCAACAATGCAACAGCTTCAGCGTCTCGAGCAGATCGGGCAGCGCCCGCAGGCGCGGGATGCCCAGACGGTCCAGCAGCGCCTGCGCCCCCGCGTCACTGCCCGCCAAGGACGCTGTATGCGACACCGTCGCCTGCCGCGCCTGTTCCGAGGCCCCGACCTTCAGCGCCACCAGCGGCACGCCCCGCGCATGGGCCTTGGCCGCCAGCGCCTCCCAGTCGCGCAGATCGCCGAACCCCTCGATATGCAGGCCGATGGCCGTCACCCGGGGATCGTCCAGCAGCGCCATGGCGATCCGCGCCTGACCGGTCTGTGCCATGTTCCCGCAGGTCACCACATAGGCGATGGGCAGACCACGCTGCTGCATGGTCAGGTTGATCGCGATGTTCGAACTTTGCGTCAGGATGGCCACACCGCGTTCGACCCGGCTGCACCCATGCTGATCGGGCCAGAGGAGCGCCCCGTCCAGCGCATTGACAAAGCCATAGCAATTGGGCCCCAGGATCGGCATCTCACCCGCCGCCGCCACCAGCGCGGCCTGCAGATCGCCCCCCGTCTCATCCTCGGCCAGCGCCTCGGAAAACCCGCTGGCGAAACAGACCGCCCCGCCCGCCCCCATCGACGACAGCAGCGCCACCGCCTCGACGGTGGCATGCCGGTTGATGCCGATAAAGGCCGCATCGGGCGCGCCCGGCAGATCCTCCAGCCGGGCAAAGGCCGGATATCCCTCGACCTCCGCCGCCTTGGGATGTACCGGCCAGATGGCGCCGTCGTAACCCATGCGCCGGCATTGCACGATCACCTGACGACACCAGGCGCCGCCCCCGATCACCGCGATCGAGCGCGGCTGGAACATGCGTGACAAGCCCTTGCTCATGACAGGCACCCTGCCCTTTCACTTTGCCGAAAATACTCCCGCCGGAGGCGTCGCGCTTCAGCGCGAACCCGACCGCGCGCCATCACGCCCCCAGCGGACGCAGCAGGTCGCGGCTGATGATATGGCGCTGGATCTCGCTGGTGCCGTCCCAGATCCGCTCGACCCGTGCATCACGCCAGAACCGCTCGATCGGGAAATCGTCCATCAGCCCCATGCCACCGAAAATCTGCAGCGTGGTATCGGTGACCCGCGCCAACATCTCGCTGGCATAGACCTTGGCGCTGGCGATCTCGCGATTGGCGGGCAGACCCTGATCCAGACGCCAGGCCGCCGCCAGGGTCAGCCAGTCGGCGGCGTCGATCTCGGTGATCATGTCGGCGATCTGAAAGCTGACGCCCTGGAACTTGCCGATGGCCTGCCCGAACTGTTCCCGCTCTGCCGCATAGTTCAGCGCATAGTCGAAAACCCGCCGCGCGCGACCCACGCTCATGGTGGCAACGGTGATCCGGGTGGCATAGAGCCATTCGTTCATAACCGCAAAGCCCCCATCGACCTCGCCCAGTACCTGCGCATCCGGCAGGCGGCAATCGTCGAATTCCAGCACCATGTTCTTGTAGCCCCGGTGGCTGACCGAGCGGTATCCATCGCGGATGGTGAAACCGGGCGTGCCCCGGTCGACAAGAAACGCCGTGATGCGTTTCTTTGGGCCTTTCGGCGTCATGTCCTCACCCGTCGCAATAAAGACGATGATGAAATCCGCATGATCGGCGCCCGAGATGAAATGCTTGGTCCCGTTCACCACCCAGTCGCCGCCATCGCGCACGGCCGAACATTTCATCCCCCGCACATCCGACCCCGCACCGGGTTCGGTCATCGCCAGCGCATCCATCCGCTCGCCGCGAACGGCGGGCAGCAAGTAGCGGTCGCGCTGCTCACCCTCGCAGGCCATCAGAATGTTCTGAGGCCGCCCGAAGAAATGGTTGAGCGCCATCGAGCCCCGCCCCAATTCCCGCTCGACCAGGGCAAACTCCAGATGCGACAGGCCCGCGCCACCGACCTCCTCGGGAAAGTTGCAGGCATAAAAGCCCAGCTCGATCGTCTTGCGCTTGATCTCGTCGGCGATCTCCTTGGGCACCTCGCCGCTGCGCTCCACCAAATCCTCGTGGGGATAGATCTCCTTCTCCACAAAGCTGCGAACGGTAGAGACGATCATCTCCTGCTCTTCGCTCAATCCGAAATGCATGGCACGGGCTCCTGTTGCGGTTTGAAACAGGAAATCCCGGCTTGCGCGCATCTATCGTGCAGGGTTAGTCATTCATCATGCAGGATCGGACAAATACTTCGGCACAGACTCAGGTTTACGATGTGCTGTTGTTCGACAATTTCTCGAACCACTGCCTGGCCAATACGGTGGAACCGATGCGCGCCGCCAACATGCTGTCGCGCCAGCCGCTCTATGCCTGGCGGTTCCTGACCCCGGACGGGGCAGCGGTGCACAGCTCCTCGGGCCTGCAGGTGGCGCCACATGACCGGCTTGCGGCGGGCCGGGGCGCGATGCTGCTGGTGATGCCCTCTTATGGGTTTCGCGACCTCGAGGGCTGGGCCACCCTGCGCGCGCTGCGGGCGGCGGCGCAGCGTTATCCGGTGCTGGCCGGGCTCGATACCGGCAGCTGGCTGCTGGCGCGGGCGGGGCTGCTGGACGGACATCGGGCCACCATCCACTGGGAGGAGCTTACCCGCTTTGCCGAAACCTTTCCCCAGGTCGAGACCCTGCGCGAGCGTTTCGTGCTGGACGGCGCGCGCATCACCTGTTCCGGGGCGATGGCAGCCTTTGATTTGATCCTGCATCTGATCGGGCGCGACCACGGACAATTGCTGGCGCTGGAGGTGGCGCAGCTGTTCATGACGCGGGATTCGGCGCGCTCCCATGACGCCCCGGCGGGTGGCGGGACCCGGCAGGTGAACCGGGCGGTGATGGTGATGCAGGACACGCTGGAACAGCCCCTGCCCATCGCCGAGATCGCCCGGCGCGCGGGCTGCACGCAAAAGACGCTGGAAACCCGGATGCGGGCGGCCTTCGATGCGACGCCGCAAACGGTCTATCGACGGCTGCGCCTGAACCTGGCGCGCAAGCTGGTGACCGAGACCGACCTGCCCGTGTCCGAGATCGCGACCCGCTGCGGCTATGACAATGCCAGCGCCCTGACCCGCGCCTTTCGCGCCCGCTTCGGCCAACCCCCCAGAGGTTTGCGCGCAAACGGCTGAGGCGGGGCCGGAAAACGTCGCGTTTTCCGGGCCGTTTTCCGGATCGGAAAACGGCTCACACCGCAGCCGTCCAGACCCGGTATCGGCCTTGTCCGGTGACCTCGCGCACCAATCCACGGCGCGCGAACAGGTCGAGGTTGCGTTGCACCGCCGCGCGCGAGGCGCCCGTCTGGGCCTCGGCCAGCGGCGCGGTCACCATCGGCCAGGCGGTCAGCACCTCGATCAGCGCGGGCGGGGTCCGCCCGCTCAGATCGCCTGTCTTCTCGCTTGCCCGCGCGCTCCAGGTCGCCACCCGGTCCAGATGCAACAGCGCGGCCGTCACCGCCTGCGCCGCCCCGCGCAACCAGGCGGTCAGCTTCTGCTCCGCCGTACCCGCACCGCGCAGCGCGCCCGGACCCGACAGCGCCAGCGGCAGGAACAGCGCACCGCCGCGACCCATCGCGGCGCCGTGGCGCGCCGCCATCACCGCCGCCTCGAGCCCGACCGAGGGCCCCTGCCCCAGCATGGTCCAGCAGTGAAACAGCATCGCCGCCCGCGTCGCAGGGTGCAGAGCCACCGCCGCCGCCATCACATCGCCCAGATCGGCCACCGTCTCGGGCACCGTATCGCCCTCGGCACCGGAGCGGTCCAGAAACCCGGCCAGCCCCTCGGCCCAGCCGCCCGCGTCCGGCGCGGGGCCTCCGCTCAACCGACGCACCGCCCAACCGGCCCGGGCCAGCGCCTGCACATCCTCGCTCGTGGCGCCCAGCCGCAACCCGGACCACAGCGCCAGCCGCTCGGCCCCGATGCGGTCTCCGGCCCACCAGCCCAGATCGGCCACCTCCAAAAGTGCCAGCCGCTGCACCCATTGGCCCGGCCCGGCCCGCAGCCGTTCGTCCAGCGCCCCGAAAGCCAGCGCCAGATCGGCCAGATCAGCCGACAGCGCATCCTGCGCCGCGCGCCATTCGAGCGGATCGAACAACAAAGGCTGCGCCGCGCGCGGCGTGGGAAACAGCGGATCGACCTCGTCCTCGCCCGGCTCTTGCGCGGGCAGGAACCACAGGTCGTCCTCCTCGACCGGGTCGCTGTCATAGGGGCCGGGGATCCCCTCGGCCTCGTCATATGGATCGGGCTTGCGTGTCATGCCCAGATTATAGCGCCGCGCGATACGCCCGCAAAGCGGTGCTCATCCGCGCCGGGCCTTCTGCTCGGCCACGTTCTGCGCCACCATCGCCTTGTAAAGCGCGCGCAGCCGCTGGGTCACCGGCCCGGCTCCACCGCCCGCGCCGATCAACCGCCCGTCGATCTCGGCCACCGGGGTCTGGGCGCCAAAAGTGCCGGTCAGAAACGCCTCGTCCGCGCCATAGGCCTCGTAGAGCGAGAAGTTCTTTTCGAACACCGGGATCCCAGCGTCGCGGCACAGCGTGATCACATTGGCCCGCGTCACCCCGTTCATGCAGTAATCCCCGGTCGAGGTCCAAACCTCGCCCCGCCGCACGATGAAGAAGTTGCAGGCATTGGTGGTGTTCACGAACCCATGCGGGTCCAGCATCAGCGCCTCATCGGCGCCCGCCTGCTCGGCCTGCAAACATGCGATCACGCAGTTCAGCTTGGAATGGCTGTTGAACTTTGGGTCCTGACTGTGCGGCAACCCGCGCACCTGCGGCACCGAGGCAAGCCGAATCCCCGTTCCCTGCACCCGCTCGGAGGGCACCGAATGTTCGACGATCGCCACGATGGTCGGCCCCCATTTCGACAGGCCCGGATGCTGGAACGGCTTGGCCTTGCGCCCCCGCGTGATCATCAGCCGGCAATGGGCATCACCGGTCATGCCATTGGCCGCCGCCGTGCGGTCCAGGATGGCGCGGATCTCCTCGGGCGTCTTGCCGATCTCCAGCGCCACCGCCTTGCACGAGTTGAAGAGGCGATCCATATGCGCGTCGAAGAACGCCCATTCCCCGTCATAGAGCCGCATCCCCTCCCACATGCCGTCGCCCAGCATGAAGCCGCTGTCATAGACCGAGACCTTGGCCTGGTCCCGGTGCACCAGTTCGCCATCCACATAGATCAGGATATCGCTGTTGCGTGCGTCGGCCTCGGCATCATGGGTGGTGCGGGCGGCCGTGTCTGGTTGGGGGGTCGTCATCTGATGGTCCTGACTGCTGTATCCGGCCCCGACCCTAGGCGCAGCGCGCATCGTTGGAAAGCGTCAGTTGCCCTCAGGCCGATGATGCACCGGCAGGAACACCCAAAGCGATCTGGGCCGCGCGGTCACGGCATCTGAAGGTGGAGATGCACCGGATCATCTGACGCGGGCCTCAGAACGACAAACAGGTTGGCAAACGCGCTCTGATCAATGCTCACGTCGTCAGACAGACCAAGCTTCGCCAGAATGCGTGGAATGGTCTCGGCATGGCCGACGATCAAAACCGTGTTTGCGTCGTGATCGAATTCCAGAACGTCCAGCAGGCCGGCAATATCCTCTCTGGGCAATGCGGTCGCCTCAAGCCCGAGTGCATCCGCGACGATCCCGCCAGTCTGCCGGGTCCGCAGCGCGTCCGAGGTTATGATCGCGTCCAGGCCGACATGGCGCAGCATCTCAGCCCAATCCGAGGCGCGCTGCCGTCCCTCTGGTGTCAGCGCGGGATCGGCCCCGGAAAATTCCTTTTCCGCATGTCTAATCAGATAGACGGCTTCCTGAGCAGCGGCGGGCAGTCCCGTCAGGGCAAGCAGCAAAGCGACTAGGAACATGCGCATGGATCGGTCCCCCCTTCGGATTTCCATCGTCGAGCCTATGCCCAAGCATAGGCCTTAAGGGTCATGCGACGCCACCCCTCGCCCGACGCCAGGGGACAAGATCACAGTGACGCCGCCGAGCGCGACGCCTGATCATAGAGCCCCGAGACGCTGCGCAGCACCCGTGCGACATGGCTGATTTCGTCATAGTCGCGGTCGGTCGCCTCGGCCGCGTCCAGCAGACAGGCCTTGCGCACGTCGCGGTAAGCCTCGCAGACCTGCCGCCCCTGATCGGTGGTGGAATAGAACATCTCCTTGCCCACCTTGCGGCCCGTCACCAGATCCGCCTTGGCCAGTTTCTTGAGCGCGTAATTGACGGTGTGATTGTCCTCGACGTTCAGCATGAAGGCGATATCGGACAGCCGCTTCTCCTTGCCGCGGTGGTTCACATTGTGCAGCACCAGAATGTCGAGCGGGTTGAAATCCTTGTAGCCCACCGCCTTCATGCAATGGGTCATCCAGCGCGAGAACGCGTTATAGGTCATCGTCATCGCGTATTCGAGTTCGCTGAACTGCCAGCCTTGATCGGTCCCCGCCAGGTGATCGGACGAGACGATGGGGGTCGAGGTCGGCTTTGCGGGGCCGGAGGGCTGGGATTTCTGGCTCAAGGTCAGGGTCCAATCGGCTTGAAAACATCCGCCTCAGCCTACGAAACCCTGACAAAATCCACAAGAAACGGCGTCAAGATTACAGCAAATCGGCGCCATTCTCGGCAACAGCACCGGAT
This sequence comes from Ruegeria sp. YKSD163, assembly GCF_059612905.1. NCBI lineage: Bacteria > Pseudomonadati > Pseudomonadota > Alphaproteobacteria > Rhodobacterales > Roseobacteraceae > Ruegeria > Ruegeria sp. YKSD163. Next base: position 108,930 of record NZ_JBXWRM010000008.1, on the reverse strand, counting down.
TGGCAAAACCTGCCGTATCCCCGACCGCATCGCCATACCGTTGGTTATGACGCAACCCGGTTTCTTCTTTCGATACATGATACCTCTGCTTCTTGCGCTCAAAATTGTTACTTTTTGCACACTACTTGGAGAAGCGCGAATCTGATTAGTTACTCGTGATAACTTTCTATTATCATGTCTCTTGGCAGGCGCGCCGGAATCTGCCACCCTCGCCCCCATGAAACCCTCTATCCCGCAGCCTTTGACGCCCCCTTCCCTCGCCGACAGCGACCGTCAGGCGCTCAACGATCTCTATGTACGCGGCACGCCGGAAAACACGCTGCGCGCTTACGAGCGGGACCTGCTCTATCTCACCGCCTGGAAACAGCTCAGCTTTGATGCGCCTCTTGTCTGGCCAGAACACCATGAATGCGCGCTGCGCTTCATCCTCGATCACAGCCGCGACCTGAGCGACGCGACCGGCCCCACCCGAGAAGTGGCCGAGGCGCTGATCGCGCGTGGCCTGCGCCGCTCGCTGACCTGCCCGGCCCCCGCAACCCTGAACCGGCGCATCGCCTCGTGGCAGGCCTTTCACCGGATGAAGAACCTCGACAGCCCGTTCGACAGCCCACTGCTGAAACAGGCCCGTGCCAAGGCCCGGCGCGCGGCGGCGCGAACCACCGCGCCCAAGTCGCGCAACCCGATCACCCGGCCGGTTCTGGAACAGCTGCTCGCCACCTGCCGCGGCTCGCGCCGCGATTGCCGTGACCGGGCGCTGTTGATGCTGGGCTGGGCAAGCGGCGGCCGCCGTCGGTCCGAGATTACCGCGATCCGGGTCGAGGATGTTTCGCTCAAGGATTTCGCAATCGAGGGCATCATCTGGTTGTCACTGATCGAAACCAAAACCACCCGGCGCGGTGCAACGCCCCGGCTGGTGCTCAAGGGCCGCGCTGCGCAAGCGTTGGTGCATTGGCTGGAGGTGTCCGGCATCACCGATGGCGCGCTGTTCCGCCCGGTGTCGAAATCCGACCGCGTGCTGACCCGCCGCCTGACCCCGGACGCCGTCTATCAGATCCTGCGCCACCGGTTGCAGCTTGCTGGGCTGCCGCAGAATTTCGCCACGCCGCACGGGTTGCGCTCGGGCTTTCTGACCCAGGCGGCGCTGGACGGCGCACCGATCCAGGCAGCGATGCGGCTTAGCCTGCATCGCTCGGTGGCGCAGGCGCAGCGCTATTACGACGATGTTGAGATTGTCGAAAACCCCGCAACCGATCTGCTGGGGTAAGGCGGTCTTACCCGTGGGTAAGACCGCATATCGTCAGTCCTCTTGCAGACTGTCGATCAGTTTCGCCACCGCCTGTTCCAGCTTCTGCCGGTCGATGCGGGTGAAATCCAGATTGTAACGAAGGTCGATCCGCCCGTTCGAGGCCGAGCATTTCGCGATCCCGCTCGGGCGGCTGATCTGAAAAGTGGTCTTGGCCCGGCGGGTCTTGTCGCCACTGGGCGCAGGCGTGCGCGCCTGCGGTTCCGGCGCCCCTGCCCCTTCGGTAAAGCCGCGCAGGATCGCCACCTCGTCCGCCGCACTCCGCCCAGGCTGCGCCATCAAGGCAGAGCTGACCGCCCGGACCAACCCCGGATCGCCATCCAGCTTGCGTTTAAGATCGACACCCACATTGCGCGGAATCTCGTTGGGGTGTTCCAGCGACTTGCCCAGCATCATCAGCAGGCTGGCAAAGGCGCGAATATAGCTGCGCTTGGTATAGCTGGCGGATTTGAACAGGACCGACACCGCCTTGTCGACATCGGCGCAATCATTGGTCGGGTCCTCGGCATAGGCGCGTGCCAGCGCGCCCATTTCGGCAAACGAGATATCCTTGCGGATCAGGTTCTCGTCCACCATACGCCGGTATTGATCATCCGTCGGCGCATTGGCCAGGATGCCCGCCGGAATGCGGGCGAACCGTCCATCCCCGGTTTCTTCGTACAGCGCACGATAGGCCGACAGGCGCCGCATGCCCTGCACCAGTTCGTAGCCGCCCTCGGCGCGCTTCTCGACCCGGATCGGGTTCGACAGCCCGATCTCGCGGATCGAGGTTTTCAGCTCGTCCAGCTCCGGGTCCGGCCCGGCGGCGCGGTCGCGGGTCAGCCGCTCGGCATGGACCGCGTCAAGCGGCACCAGATCGGTGATCAACCCCTCTTTCTTCAACCGCACCAATTCATGCGCCAGCTGGTCGTTTTCGGCGCGGATGCGGTCCTCGGTCTCTTGACGGTCGCGCAGCGCGTCAGCGTTTTCCGAGATCGCGGTCGCCATCGGGCCCCGCCGGTGTTTGTCCAGCACCTTGTCGGGGACCTTGCCAACGGGGATGTCCTCCATCGCCGGCATGTCGATATCGAAGATTCTGCGCTTGCGGGTCATGCGTCATCCTCCAGCTTGGACCAGGCCGACAACATCACCTCGCGGAACTCGTGATAGGCATTGTCGAAAGTGCCGCGCGCGCGGCGCCAGGTTTCCCGCGTCATCTCGCGGTAATCCATCTCGTAGACCGAATTGAGGAAGCGGCCGGATTGTTCCACCGCGCGCGTCATCTCGACCGGATGTTCCGTGACGTGATGGCCAAACACCTTGCGGAACGCCTCATACATCGCCTGGTGCAGGGCATTGCCCGGCTCGTAGCGGGTCAGGATAAAGCGGATCTCGGCAAAGGTCTTGGGCAGGCCGATCTTACCCGTGGGTAAGACGCCGTCGAACCCGTGCGACAGATCCTCCAACGCCTCGGCCAATTGCCCGATGAAAGAGGTGGTCGAGTCGTATTCCCAATAGCCGGGCCCCGAGGGGATATAGAGCATGTCGGCGGCAAACACCGCGTTCATCGACTGATAACCGATGGCGGGCGGGCAATCGAACAGGATCAGGTCATAGGCGTCATCGGGAATCTGATCGAGATAGCGCGACACGGCGGCAAAGAAGGACCATTCCGGGTTCAGGTGCCGGTACTGCGCACTGGCGAATTCGACAAAGGCCGCGTTGGCACAAGAGGGGATCGCGTCGATCGTCGACCAGGAACTGGGCTTGATGAAATCACCCACCCGCAGATCGCCCAGCCCCATGCCGGTGATCGAGGCAGGCAACTGGCGGCGGGGCAGGGTGGTGCCGCTTTCGGCGGCGGCGGCGCGGTTGTTCATCCGCTCGGTCTCGCGGATCAGGTCGCGCGCCATGATGCCCCAGACGGTGTAATCCTCGGCCACGTCGGTCAGACCCATGGAATGGCTCAGCGTCGCCTGCGGGTCGAAATCGACCACCAGCACCCGATAGCCATCCAGTGCGGCGGCATGGGCCAGATGCAGGGCGACGGTCGACTTGCCAGCGCCGCCCTTGAAATTGGCCACCGCCGCGCGGATCGCGCGCTTGCCCGCCGGGCGCGGCGGCATCAGCGACTTGCGGTTGATCTTGAGCCGACGGCGCAGCTCGTTCACCTCTTCCAGACTGAACCAGCGCTGGCGGCCATCGGGTTCGACCTCGCCACCGGGCAGGGTGGGGTCGGCGACCAGCTTGCCGCGAAAGGTCGATTGGTTGACGTTAAAGATCAGCTCGCTCACCTCCCAGCTGGAAAAGCGGCGCAGCGTCTTCTCCATCTCGGGGCTGAAGGTCTGCTGCCGGATCCAGCCTTGCAGCTTCAGCGACTGGTTGCGCAGGTGGCTCAGGTCTTCGTGCGTATACATGCCTCGGGCTTCCTTTTCTCAGGACGCTAATTATCTGTGGTTACCCATTTACGCTGTATTTGCATTTATGGCAAAAGGAAATATCATGAGAATGCGACCTTACCCACGGGTAAGAAAGCCCTTGAAAACAGGACGCTTCCGATTCGGGACCAGGGCTGACAGAGCGCCGCGATTCGACCGAGTTTCTCCGGTTACGCTCCGCAAGATATGGGGTCACTTAGGCGCCGGAATACCCCTGATAGGGGGACAAACGGGGAAGATACGGGGACAGACAGCGTGTCCCCCCTCACCAGTACTTCACCCTTTTTCTTTCTTTGAAAAGGGGAAGGGTAGGGGGCCTTGGTCCAAGCCGCTTGACAGAATCGAAGCTTTGGACGCTAATTACTCCAAGATCGGGAAAAGCGTTGAGAAGACGCCGGACCGGCAGCAAGGGACAGCAGATCCCAACGTCGAGGCAGACGGGCAGAGAGTTGGATGATGCAGATCGCAAAACCGGTCGGACGCAATGCGTCGGCCCTCAAATACGATATCCTGTCTGCGCTGGCGGTGCATGCGCTGGCCGGTGACAAGCATCGCCAGCGGCTGATCCTGCGGCTTTCGGCGCTGATCACCACCCGTTACAACTGGCAACGCAACGAGCTGTCCATGGGCCGGGACGAGATTGCGCGACTGTGGTCGGTGGACGAACGTACCGTGAAACGCGAGATGGCGCGGCTGCGCACGCTGGGCTGGGTCACGGTGAAACGTCCGGGCGTGCGGGGCCGGGTCAGTGTCTATGAGCTGGACCTGAAACAGATGCTGCTGGACACACGCGACAGCTGGGCCGTGATCGGGCCGGATTTCGAGGCGCGACTGGATGAGACACCGCAAGCCGAAACCGCAGGCAATGTGGTGCCCCTGCATGTACCGCCCCCGCGGGCAGAGGCCAGCGACGATCCGGTTTGGGCGCAGGTACAGGCGGCGCTCCATGGGCGCGACCCGGAGTTGTGGTCGAGCTGGTTCCAGCATCTGACCGAGGTTGAGCGCGGCGACGGGCGGGCGGTGCTGATGGCGCCCAGCCGGTTCATGGCCGATTACATCGCCGCAAAATGGAGCGGGCGGCTGCTGGCCGTCTATTCACGCCTCGACCCCTCGATCCGGTCAATCCGGATCGAGGCGGCAGGGTAGGGGCCTTAGCGTTTGCGGAACGCGTCCTGAAGCGCCGCCCCCAACGCGCCGGTGTTACCACCGCCCTTGGGCCCTGATTGCATCGGTCCGCGCGGGTTGCGATCCTTGGGGCTGCCAGAGCGGGCCGGTTTCTCCTGCCGGGCCGAGGCGCCGCCATCCTTGCGCATGGTCAGGCCGATCCGCTTGCGGGGTACATCAATCTCGGTGACCGTGACCTTGACCACCTGGCCGGTCTTGACCACCTCATGCGGGTCCTTGACGAACCGGTCGGCCAGCTGGCTGACATGCACCAGCCCGTCCTGATGCACCCCGATATCGACAAAGGCGCCAAAGGCCGCGACGTTGGTTACGGTGCCTTCCAGCACCATTCCGGGGCGCAGGTCGGTGATGTCCTCGACCCCGTCGGCAAAAGAGGCGGTCACGAAACTGGGGCGCGGATCGCGGCCGGGCTTTTCCAGTTCGGCCAGGATGTCGCGCACGGTGGGCAGGCCGAATGCATCGGTCACGAACTGTTCCGCCCGCAGACCTTTCAAAGCGCCCTCATGCCCCATGATCTGACGGATATCGCGGCCACAGGCGCCGACGATGCGGCGGGCGACCTCATAGGCCTCGGGGTGCACGGCGCTGGCGTCGAGCGGCTCCTTGCCGTCGCGGATGCGCAGGAAGCCTGCGCATTGCTCGAACGCGCGGGGACCAAGGCGGGCCACCTTGAGCAGGTCTCGCCGCGCGGCAAAGGCGCCGTTCACGTCGCGATGGGCTACGATGGCGTCGGCCAGGCCCGGCCCCAGCCCCGAGACATGCGCCAGCAGCGGCGCCGAGGCGGTGTTGAGGTCGACACCGACCGCGTTCACCACATCCTCGATCACCGCCTCGAGCATCTGGCCCAGCCGGTGCTGGTCGACATCGTGCTGGTACTGGCCGACGCCAATGCTTTTGGGTTCGATCTTGACCAGTTCGGCCAGCGGGTCCTGCAGCCGCCGGGCGATGGACACCGCGCCGCGCAACGAAACGTCGAGATCGGGGAATTCGCGCGCCGCAAGTTCCGAGGCGGAATAGACCGAAGCGCCGGCCTCGCTCACCACCACTTTGGTGGGGGCCTTCACCGAACTCGGCAGCAGCTTCAGCGTGTCAGCCACCATCCGTTCGGTCTCGCGGCTGGCGGTTCCGTTGCCGATGGCGATCAGTTCGATGCCGTGCTGGGCGATCATCCGGGCGATGCTGGCCTGCGCGCCGCGCAGGTCGTTCTTGGGTTGGAACGGATAGAGCGTGTCGGTCGCCACCAGCTTGCCCGTGGCATCGACCACCGCCGCCTTGACCCCGGTGCGGATGCCGGGATCAAGCCCCAGAGTGGGTCGCGCCCCGGCCGGGGCGGCAAAGAGCAAGTCCTTGAGATTGCGGGCAAAGACCTGGATCGCCTCTTCCTGCGCGCGGGCCCGCAGATCGCCCATCAGGTCGACCATCATCGACAGCGACAGTTTCACCCGCCAGGTCCAGCCCGCCACTTTGCGCAGCCACTCGTCACCGGGGCCGGTGCCACGGGTTTCCAGCCGCGAGGCCACCATGGTTTCGGCGCGCGCCGCGCCCTCGGCATCGGGGGCGATGTCCAGCGTCACGACGCCCTCTTTCTGGGCGCGCAGCATGGCCAGCGCCCGGTGTGACGGCGTGGTGGCCCATTTCTCGGAATGGGCGAAATAGTCGGAGAACTTGGCGCCCGCCTGTTCCTGCCCTTCTATCACCTTGGCGCTCAGCATCGCCTCGCGGTGGAGAAAGGCGCGCAAATCGCCCAGCAGAGTGGCATCTTCGGTCAGGCGCTCGGCCAGGATGTCGCGGGCGCCGTTCAGGGCATCCTTGGTGGTGGGCACCGCCTCGGAGAGATAACCCTGGGCCAGCACCTCGGGCTCGGCGCGGCGGTCGGCCAGAATGGCCTCGGCCAGCGGTTCCAGCCCGTTCTCGCGGGCGATCATCGCCTTGGTGCGGCGCTTGGGCTTGTAGGGCAGATAGATGTCTTCGAGCTGCGCCTTGGTCTCGGCCCGTGCGATGGAGAGCGACAGCTCGTCGGTCAGCTTGCCCTGATCGCGGATCGAGCCCAGGATCGTCTCGCGCCGCGCCTCAAGCTCGCGTAGATAGGTCAGCCGGTCGGCCAGCGTACGCAATTGGGTGTCGTCCAGCCCCCCGGTCGCCTCTTTGCGGTAGCGGGCGACAAAGGGCACGGTGGCGCCTTCGTCCAGCAGCTTGACCGCGGCATCCACCTGTTCGGGGCGGGCATTGATTTCGGCGGCGATGGTGCGGGCGATACGGTCCAAGAAAACTTCTCCCAGATAGGTTGGAGCTCCTATCTAGCCAGCGGGGCAGGGGAGGGGAAGGGGGTGAGCGCCGGGCGCTGTCAACGGTCGTTGGCTGGAGTAGCAGCTGACCTGTTCCGGCGCACGTCAAGACTATTGGAAACCGGCCCGAAGAAGACCCTTGGAAACCCGGTCGACTTCCGCGCTCAAGTCGCAGAGCCGATTGCCAATCTGAAAACCTCGATCGGTTCCCGAAGCCCCTTGAGGCTCAATTCACCGCGAGACCCGACCTGGAACGTGTCCTCGACTGCAATCGCGGCTCTCGGGCTGAGAAGGATTTCGCCGTCTTCGGCTTCGTCGCAGAGCCGCGAGGCGATGTTGATCGCCGTACCCGAGGCGGTGTAGTCGAACCGTCCCTCGAAGCCGACCATGCCGACGGTCGCATATCCAAGCGATACGCCGACCCCGAAGCCCAGCCGGTACCCCATGCGCTTCCATGTGCGGCAGAGTTCGGTCATGCGTGCCTGCATTGCGATGGCAAGCCGCACGGCATCCCCAGCCGGATCCTCGCAGGGCAGCGGATCGTTGAAGAGAACCATGATCCCGTCGCCCATCCTGTGATCGACGCCTGCGCCATGGGTGCTGATCAGTTTGCCCATCTCCTCGTGATAGGTCTGCAGGACCTCGATGGTCTCCTCGGGTTCGGCCGTTTCGCAGAAGGCGGTGAAGCCGCGGATGTCACAGAAGAGCACGCCCAGAAGCGCTCGGTGGCTCGACAGCAACTCTTCCGAACCGGAGGAGACGACAGTATCGGCCACTGCCGCTGGCAGGAAGCGCTTCAGGCGGCCCATCCGCTCGATCTCGTCCACCTGTTCGCTTACCCGAGATTCGAGCGAGGCGTTGAGTGCTTCGACTTCGGCAGTGCGGTCGGCGAGCGCACGGAATTGTCGCACATTCTCGATCGCGATCACCGCCTGGGCAGCAAAGGTTTCCACAAGACCGATCTCGCTTTCAGAGAAAGCACTTTCAACAGGCCGGAAAAGGCCCAGCACCCCAATTGCTTCGGTTGCTCTCATGAGCGGAACCCAAAGGACAGCGCGAACGCCATCATCCTCGAGGTCCCGGCGCGCTTCGACGTTTTGGATGTCTCTTGTCGAACGCCGATGGACAATCCGGGTTTCACGGACGGCGAGGCAGGCGCCAAAATCACCATCGAGGGTGAATTTGGACGTTCCGACAGCGAAATTCCTGAAACTTCCCTGCAAAGCAGCAATAGTCAGTTCGGTTCGAGCCTCATCGAGAAGCACAAGCGCAGCAACAGAGGCGTTGCAAAGCTGACTTGCATTGGCAAGGATCACATCGAAAACCGGCTTTTCATCATCGCGGTTTCGGGAAATGAGGCCGAGTATCTCACTGCTGGCCTTCTCTCGCTCCAGCCTGTCCTGCACCTCGCGGAACTGGCGTGAATTCTCGATGGCAATCACCGCCTGCGCGGCGAAGCTTTCGACCAAGCGCAGTTCGGCTTCGACGAAAGGTTTGACCTCCTTGCGGCTCAGAGCAATCGCGCCAATCGCTTGCGGTCCATTCATCAGTGGCACGATCAGCCAAGAGCGCACACCTTCGAGGTCTACCACGTGTTTGATAACCGGGTCTTGATCACGATAGAAATCGGTATCGCGCAGATCGGCGATATTGATCGTGTTTCCGGTGCGAATGACCTCTGGAATCGGTCGACCACTGTCCAGGGGCGCTGAACCGCCTGCGCTGAAGGCCGTTTTCTCAAACCCCCAGTAAGAGGCAATCTCAAAGTGCGTCCTTGATGCATTCGCAAGTTGCAGGGAGGCTTGGCTTGCCTCGCACAGCTCTGCCGCATGGGTGAGAATAGCCTCGAATACAGGCCCTTCGTCATCACGCGACCTTTGAATGACCTCGAGAATACCCCGAGTCGCTTCTTCACGCTGACGTCCGCGATGCAGTTCGACCAGCAGATTGTCCCGTTCTGAATCTTCCACCATAGCCGGTCTAGCCCATCTGGAGTGCGAATTAGACATTGGGCTCAAGCTATACAGCAGAGCAGAGTCTTGCCAAAGCCTCGCATTGTTGAAGTTGGTTCAAGCGCTGTATCACCCGGCGCAGCCGCAATCCGGCGTGATGTGACCCGACGCGCCATCGTGCAACTTGATGCCTCACATATGCGCAAAACTCTCTGATTTTGCGCATTTGAATCCGAGCTGATCTGGCGCCCGTGCTGCCCGCGCACGCGGATTTGCGCAGACTGGGGCAAAATGCGCAGTCTCCCTCGATTGAAACGCGGCGCGCGCCCATGTATGGGGAGCCTGTCAAATCAGAGTAACCGGTGTCGGACCGATGGTCCGATTCCCCCGCGCCGCAATGGATGTGGCAACACACTCTCGGATCGCACGCCCCAGGAAAGGCTAAAAAAGGTAAGAGAATATGGCTGATAAAATGAACTCCGACATATTGTATACCATTGTAGACGAAGCGCCGGAGCTGGCCAGCGCCTCGTTCCTGCCGATCATCCGCAAGTTCGTTTCGGCGGCGGATATCACGGTTGGCACCCCCGATATCTCGCTGGCGGGCCGCATCATCGCGACCTTCCCGGAAAACCTGACCGCCGAACAGCGCCAGTCCGACGATCTGGCCGCCCTGGGCGAGCTGGTGAAGACGCCCACCGCCAATGTGATCAAGCTGCCCAACATCTCGGCTTCGGTGCCGCAACTGGTGGCCGCGATCGAGGAATTGCAGAACCAGGGTTACGACATCCCGTCCTATCCCGAGGCGCCCGCAACCGACGCGGAAAAGGAAGTGCGCGCGCGCTATGACGCGATCAAGGGCTCGGCGGTGAACCCGGTCCTGCGCGAAGGCAACTCGGACCGTCGTTCGGCCAAGGCAGTCAAGAGCTATGCGCAGAAGAACCCGCATTCGATGGGGGAATGGGTCTCGACCTCGAAAACCAAGGTCAGCTCGATGCCGGGCAACGATTTCTATGCCAACGAGAAATCGGCCACCATCACCGCCGCGCAGGCGGGCAAGGCCCGGATCGAGTTCATCGGCGCCGATGGCAGCGTGACGGAGCTGAAAAAGAACTGGCAGCTGGACGAAGGTACCGTTGCCGATGCGACGTTCATGTCGGTCAAGGCGCTTGGCGCGTTTCTGGCCGATGCCATCGAGGACACCAAGGCCGACGGCACCATGTTCTCGCTGCACATGAAGGCCACGATGATGAAGGTTTCGGACCCGATCATTTTTGGCCATGCGGTCAAGGCTTGGCTGGCGCCGGTGTTCGAGAAATTCGGCGACCGCATGGCGGCGCTGGGGGTGAACCCGAATTCCGGTCTGGGCGACCTGCTGGAGCGGGTGAAGGGTGACGCCGAGATCCTGGCCGCCATCGAGGCGGTCAAGGCGGATCGTCCGGCCATGTACATGGTCGACAGCGACAAGGGCATCACCAACCTGCACGTTCCGTCAGACGTGATCATCGACGCCTCGATGCCCGCCGTGATCCGCGCGGGCGGCAAGGGCTGGGACGAGACCGGCGCCAAGGGCGACACCAACTGCGTTATCCCCGACCGCTGCTATGCGACCGTCTATGATGAGACCATCAACTTCTTCAAGGCCAACGGCGCGCTGGACGTGACCACCGCAGGGTCGGTGGCCAACGTTGGCCTGATGGCACAGAAGGCCGAGGAATACGGGTCGCACCCGACCACGTTCGAGGCGCCCGCAGACGGAACGATCCGTATCGTGCTGGCAAATGGCGACGTGCTGCATTCGCACGCGGTCGAGGCGGGCGATATCTGGCGTGCCTGCACCGTCAAGAAGGCGCCCATCGAGAACTGGATCCAGCTGGCGATGGACCGTCAGCGCCTGACCGGGTCCGAGGCGATCTTCTGGCTGGATGCCAACCGCGCCCATGACGCGCAGCTGATCGCCTATGTCAAACCGGTGCTCGAAGCGGCGGGCGTGGCCGACAAGTTCCAGATCCTGGCACCGCGCGAGGCGACGGCGCAATCGCTGAAGACCATCACCGCAGGCAAGGACAGCATCGCCATCACCGGCAACGTGCTGCGCGATTACCTGACCGACCTGTTCCCGATCCTGGAGTTGGGCACCAGCGCCAAGATGCTGTCGATCGTCAAGCTGATGCAGGGCGGCGGGCTGTTCGAGACCGGCGCCGGTGGTTCGGCCCCGAAACATGTGCAGCAGCTGGTCGAGGAAAACCACCTGCGCTGGGATTCGATGGGTGAATTCTGCGCGCTGGGGGAAAGCCTGAACTTCCTCGCCGACAGCCGCGGCAATGCCAAGGCCGGGGTGCTGGGCCGCGCCGCCGAGGCGGCGACCCAGGGTATTCTGGATTTCAACCGCAGTCCCAGCCGCAAGGTGGGTCAGCCCGACAACCGCGACAGCCATTACTGGTTCGCCCGCTACTGGGCCGAGGCGCTGGCGGCGCAATCCGACGATGCCGATCTGGCCGCCGAATTCGCCCCGCTGGCCAAGGCGCTGGCCGATGGCGAGCAGGCGATCCTGACCGAACTGGCCGCAGCCCAGGGCAAATCCGCGGATATCGGCGGCTATTACAAGCCCTCGGCCGAGAAAAAGGCGGCGATCATGCGGCCGTCTGCGACGCTGAACGCGATCATCGGCTGAGCCTGATGGTTTGAAAGTTCAGGGGCGCGGGGCCACCCCCCGCGCCCTTTTTCGTGTCATCCCAAACGCGGGAACACCGCCGTCTTCTTCACCGTGCTGTAGACGAAACTGGTGTCGATCGAGGCGATGCCTCCGATGGGGTGGATACGGGTGCGGATGAACTGTTCGTAAGCGTCCAGCCCCGACACCACCACCCGCAGCTGGTAATCCATCGCGCCGGTCATGATGTGGCATTCCAGCACTTCGTCGATCTGGCGCACGCGGGTTTCGAACCGCTGCACGTCCTCCTGATTGTGGCGTTCCAGCCGGATGCGGACAAAGACGGTGATCGGCAGCCCATAGGCGGCCGGATCCACATCGACGGCAAAGCCCCGGATGGCGCCGCTCTTTTCAAGATTGCGCAGGCGGCGCAGGCAGGGCGAGGGCGAGAGACTCACCTTTTCGGCCAGGTCCTGGTTGGTCATGCGTCCGTCCTGTTGCAGGGCGCGGATGATCTGGCGATCTTTGCTATCCATTTTCGTCTTCTTTGGCAGAAACTGCTAATACTAGAGCATTTATTGGCAGTATTTGCAATCTAATCGCAGTTTGACTTGGATATCCTGTCCGCAACATCAGATCAGGAGATCCCGCCATGACCCATGCCAAGGGCTTTGCCAGCCGCGCCATTCACCACGCCTATGATCCGCTGGATCACGAGGGCGCGCTAACGCCGCCGCTCCATCTGACTTCGACCTTTGCGTTCGAGACCGCCGAGGCCGGGGGCGAGATGTTCGCGGGCAAACGTCAGGGGCATATCTATTCGCGTATCTCGAACCCGACGCTCGACCTGCTGGAACAGCGCATCGCCACGCTCGAAGGGGCCGAGGCCGGGCTGGCGCTGTCCTCGGGCATGGGCGCGATCACCGCCGTTCTGTGGACACTGTTGTCGCCCGGCGACGAGGTGATCGTGGACAAGACGCTTTATGGCTGCACCTTTTCCTATATGCGGCACGGGCTGGCGAAATGGGGGGTGACCATCACCCATGTGGACCTGACCGACCCCGAGAACCTGAAAACCGCGATCAGCGACAAGACCCGCGTGGTCTATTTCGAGACGCCGGCCAACCCGAACATGCGGCTGGTCGATATCGCGGCGGTGAGCGAGATCGCACACGGCGCCGGTGCCTCGGTCGTGGTCGACAATACCTATGCCACCCCTTACCTGACCCGGCCCATCGAGATGGGCGCCGATATCGTGCTGCATTCGGCCACCAAATATCTGGGCGGCCATGGCGATGTGGTGGCGGGCCTTGTGGTGGGCGGTGCCGAGCAGATCAGCGAGATCCGCCTTTACGGAATGAAGGACATGACCGGCGCGGTGATGGCCCCGTTCAACGCGATGCTGATCCTGCGCGGGCTGAAAACGCTGGCGCTGCGGATGGATCGGCATTGCGCCTCGGCCCAGGTGGTGGCCGAATGGCTGGCCGCGCATCCGGCGGTGGGCGAGGTGTATTTCCCCGGTCTGGCGTCTTTCTCGCAGCACGAGCTGGCGAACCGGCAGATGGCCCAGCCCGGCGCGATGATCGCGTTTGAACTCAAGGGCGGCATGGATGCGGGCCGGGCGATGATGAACCGGCTGAACATGATCGCCCGCGCGGTGTCGCTGGGCGATGCCGAGACGCTGATCCAGCATCCCGCCTCGATGACCCATTCCACCTATACGCCCGAGGAGCGGGCCGAGCACGGCATCAGCGACGGGCTGGTCCGCCTGTCGGTGGGTTTGGAAGAGGTCGAGGATATCCTGGCCGATCTGGCGCAGTCACTGGACGCACCCCAGGTTCAGGCCGCCGCCTGAGGGCGGTGGCAGCCGCGCGCCTCGGGGAGGGGCGCGCGGCCCCCGAATACCCCTGACCGGACCGATGCGCGGGGCAAACCCGGCGGTGAAACCCCGCGCGACCGGGGCAGGGAAATGATAGACTTCGCCGGGCGGGTCTGATCCCGCATTGCAAGGAGAGCGCCGATGAGCACGCCGCAGGACCTTAGCCATCTCAAGACCATCGAACAACGCATCCTGTGGCTGTCGCACTGGATGATCCACCACGCCAACCACATCCGCCCCAAGGTGGACGGGATCAAGATCGGCGGGCATCAGGCCAGCTCGGCCTCGATGGTGTCGATCATGACGGCGCTCTATTTCAGCGCGCTGCGCCCCGAGGACCGGGTGGCGGTGAAACCCCATGCCAGCCCGGTGTTCCATGCCATCCAGTATCTGATGGGCAACCTGGACCGCGCGCGGATGGAGAATTTCCGTGGCTATGGCGGGGTGCAATCCTATCCCAGCCGCACCAAGGATGTGGATGACGTCGATTTCTCGACCGGCTCGGTGGGTCTGGGCGTGGCAGTCACCGCCTTTGCCGCGCTGGTGCAGGATTACATTGCCGCCAAGGACTGGGGGCAGGGCGCGCCCATGGGCCGGATGGTGGCGCTGGTGGGCGATGCCGAACTGGACGAGGGCAATGTGTACGAGACCCTGCAAGAAGGGTGGAAGAACGACCTGCGCAATTGCTGGTGGATCATCGACTATAACCGCCAGTCGCTGGACGGGATCGTGCGAGAGGGTCTGTTCGAGCGGGTCGAGAAGATTTTCGACGCCTTTGGCTGGGACGTGGTGCGGATCAAATACGGCGCCCTGCAACGGGCCGCGTTTCAGGAGCCGGGCGGCGATGCCCTGCGCGCCTGGATCGACGCCTGCCCGAACCAGCAATATTCGGCGCTGACCTTCATGGGCGGTGCGGTCTGGCGCAAACGGTTGATGGAGGATCTGGGCGATCAGGGTCCGGTCTCGGCGCTGCTTGACCGGCGCAGCGATGACGAGCTGGCCGAGCTGATGGAAAACCTCGGCGGCAATTGCGTGGCCACCATGGCCGAGACATTCGCCGCTATCGACCATGACCGGCCCACCTGTTTCCTGGCCTATACGGTCAAGGGCTGGGGCACGCCGATCGCGGGACACAAGGACAATCATGGCGGGCTGATGAACAAGACCCAGTTCGCCGCCTGGCAGGCCCATATGGGTGTGCCCGAGGGGCAGGAATGGGAGCCGCTGGCCACCGTTGCCGACCCCGCCGCGCTGCGCGCATTCCTGGACGGCGTGCCGTTTTTCGCCAAGGGGCGGCGGCGGTTTTCCGATGCCCGCCTTGCCGTGCCGGGGATCGAGATTGCGAGCGACCGCGAGATCTCGACCCAGGCGGCCTTTGGCAAGGTGCTGGACGATCTCAGCAAGGGCGACAGCGAATTGGCGGCGCGCATCGTCACCACCTCGCCTGATGTGACCGGGACGACGAACCTTGGCCCCTGGGTGAACCGGCGCAAGCTGTTTGCCCGCAAGGATCAGGCCGATGCCTTTATCGAGCACAAGATCCCCTCGACCGCGAAATGGGAGTTCACCCCCAAGGGCCAGCATATCGAGCTGGGCATCGCCGAGATGAACCTGATGCTGCTGTTGGGCGCGGCGGGGCTGAGCCATTCGCTGTTCGGCAAGCGGCTGATCCCGGTCGGCACGGTCTATGACCCGTTTGTGGCGCGCGGTCTCGATGCGCTGAACTATGCCTGTTACCAGGATGCGCGGTTTCTGCTGGTGGGCACGCCCTCGGGCGTGACGCTGGCACCCGAAGGGGGCGCGCATCAATCCATCGGCTCGCCGCTCATCGGGATGAGCCAGGACGGGTTGGCCGCGTTCGAACCCGCCTTCGCCGACGAGCTGGCAGTGATCATGGAATGGGCCTTCGACTATCTGCAACGCGATGGCGAGGGTGATCCGGACGAGCGCACATGGCTGCGCGACGAGACCGGGGGCAGCGTCTATCTCAGGCTCTCGACCAATCCGATCGAACAACCGGGCAAGCGGGTGGACGACGCGTTCCGCCAGGGGGCCATTGACGGCGCCTATTG
This sequence comes from Ruegeria sp. YKSD163, assembly GCF_059612905.1. Lineage (NCBI taxonomy): Bacteria > Pseudomonadati > Pseudomonadota > Alphaproteobacteria > Rhodobacterales > Roseobacteraceae > Ruegeria > Ruegeria sp. YKSD163. The sequence continues at coordinate 93,184 of NZ_JBXWRM010000008.1, read as the reverse complement.
GCTGCGCAAGCCGGGGCCCAATGCCGAGGTGGTGATCGCCTATCAGGGCGCGGTGGCGCCCGAGGCGATCCGCGCCGCCGGCCTGCTGGGTGAGGCGCGCCGCGATGTCGGCGTGCTGGCGGTGACCTCGGCCGACCGGCTGAACGCGGGCTGGAGCGCCGCGCAGCGGGCGCGGGCGCGCGGCAACCCGGCGGCGCTGTCGCATATCGAACGGCTGATGGGGGAATTGTCGCCGCATTGCCGGCTGGTGACGGTGATCGACGGGCATCCGGCGACGCTGGGCTGGCTGGGCTCGGTGGCCGGGCACCGGACCATCCCCCTGGGGGTCGAGCATTTTGGCCAGACCGGCACCATCGGCGATCTCTACCGCCATTTCGGCATCGACGCGGGCGCGATTGTCGAACGGGTCGAGGGGCTGACCGCCGGTCGCCCGGGGCAACCGGCGCGGCTGGTCGGATAGGGCTTGCCCCCGGCTGCCGGAGAGTGGTTAACCTGTTATGTGCTCAGGCGCGGGTCAAGGGGGCAGGGATTTAAGGAAATCCCTGCTGACAGGATTTCACTTGAAATCCTGTGCCACCGCGCCGCCTGACCGTGGTGCGAGGAGGAGGCCATGCCGCATTTCATCGTCGAATACTCCGGCAATCTCGAGGACGCGCTGGATATCGGCGCGCTTTGCGAAGTGATCCGCGCCACCGCCGAGGGGATTGAAACCTTTCCCATGCCCGGCATCCGGGTGCGCGCCTTTCGCGCCGATCACTGGGCGATTGCCGATGGCGACCCCAAACACGGGTTCATCGACATCTCGATCCGCCTGCGCGCGGGCCGCGCGCCCGAGGTGAAACGGGCCGCCGCTACCGAAGTTTTCGAAGCGGTCCGCGCCTTTGTCACCCCGGTCATGGCGCAGCGCTCGCTGGCCCTGTCGCTGGAAATGCGCGACATCGACCCGGACCTGTCGCCCAAGACCGGCTCGATCCGCGATCACCTCTGAACCGGGTTCTGAGATTGCCCTAGCCCCTCTGCCCGTTCCGCTGTAATCCCCGGGAATGGACAAAACGCAAAGCTATGACATTTTCCTGATGGCGCCGCCGGGGCTGGAACAGCCTCTGGCCGAAGAGGCATCCGCCTGCGGTTTTGCCGAACCGCGCGTGGTGCCCGGCGGGGTCGAGACGCGGGGGGCCTGGTTCGAGGTCATGCGTGCCAATCTGGTGCTGCGCGGCGCGGGCCGGGTGCTGGTGCGGATCGGTGGCTTTCCGGCGGTGCATCTGGCGCAGCTCGACAAGCGGGCGCGCAAGTTTGGCTGGGGCGATTTCCTGCGCGCGGATGTGCCGATCCGGGTCGAGGCGGTCAGCCGCAAGTCCAAGATCTATCACGCGGGTGCCGCCAAGCAGCGCGTCGAACGTGCGCTAGCCGAGGAGCTGGGCGCCCCCATCTCGGATGAGGCCGATATCCGTCTGATGCTGCGGATCGAGCGGGATTTCTGCACCTTTTCCATCGACACTTCGGGTGAGGCGCTGCACAAGCGCGGCCACAAGGAGGCGGTGGGCAAGGCGCCCATGCGCGAGACAATGGCGGCGCTGTTCCTGCGCCAATGCGGGTTCGACGGGGCCGAGCCGGTGCTGGACCCGATGTGCGGCTCGGGCTCATTCGTGATCGAGGCGGCGGAATGGGCGGCCGGGCTGGCGCCGGGGCGCTCGCGCAGCTTTGCCTTTGAGCAGCTGGCGGGGTTCGACGCCGCCCAGTGGCAGGCGATGCGCGTCGCGGCGGGCGAGGGTGGCAGGCCCGAGAGCCTGTATAGCGGTTCGGATCGCAACGCGGGCGCCATCGAGGCCAGCCGCGCCAATGCGACCCGCGCCGGTGTCAGCGATTTCTGCGCGTTTCATCAGCGCCCGGTCAGCGATATCCGCCCGCCCGAGGGGCGGCCCGGTCTGGTCATCGTCAACCCGCCCTATGGCGCCCGGATCGGCGATCAGGCGCGGCTGCGCTCGCTCTACGGCAGCCTTGGCAAGGTGCTGATGGAACGCTTCAGCGGTTGGCGCGTTGGGCTGATCACCTCAGAGATGAGCCTGGCGCGGTCGACGCGGCTGCCGTTTCAGGCGCCCGGCCCGGTGGTCGATCACGGCGGTATCAAGGTGCGGCTTTACCAGTCGGTCCGGCTGCGCTGATCGGGCCGCAAATGCGGCTTGACGGGTGCGGGCGCAAAAGGCAGATGCGTCACGCGCGCAACCGGTCTAGTCTGGCCGCACGTCGCCCCGAGACAGGAGAGACCCGTGGCCCACGAGGCGCAGAAAGCCATCGCGCGCAATTCGCTGCTGATCCGGTCGTTGCCGGAACAGCATGTGGACGCCTTGTTGAATCAGGCGGTTTGGCGCAGCTATGACCGGGGTGAGACGCTGTTCCTGCAAGAGGAAAAGGCGCAGGCGATCCATGTGGTGATCGACGGTTGGGTCAAGCTGTTCCGGATGACGCCGACCGGGTCCGAGGCGGTGGTGAGCGTGTTCACCCGGGGCGAGAGCTTTGGCGAGGCGGTGGCGCTGCGCAACACGCCCTACCCGGTCTCGGCCGAGGCGGTGACGCCCTGCGACGTGATGCATATCCCCAGCCCCGTCTTTGTCTCGCTGATGCGGCGCGACCCCGAGATCTGTATCTCGATCCTGGCCACCACGTTTGGCCATCTGCATTCGCTGGTGGCGCAGCTGGAACAGCTGAAGGCGCAGACCGGGGCGCAGCGGGTGGCCGAGTTCCTGCTGGAACTGTGCGATTGTGAGGATGGCCCCTGCGAGGTGACGCTACCTTATGACAAGATGCTGATCGCGGGCCGCCTGGGCATGAAACCCGAAAGCCTGAGCCGCGCCTTCTCGCGGCTCAAGTCGGCGGGGGTGACCGTTCAGCGCAACCATGCCGAGATCGAGGATATCGCGATGCTGCGCGACTATGCCGAAAGCGATCCGGCCGATAGCTGGAGCAAGTCATGACGACCCGGTTGCAGGCGGTTCTGGACGCCATCGACACTGCCAACAGCGCCGATCCCCGGCTGGACGAGGGGCGGCCCGAGGCGCTGCTTTACGGCGAGCGAATGAGCGCCGAGTTGGCACGGCTGGTGCCCGATGCGCCGGATGTGTTGCAGATTGCGGCGCGAGGCCAGCATGTGGAGCGTTGGAAACTGGCGCGCGCCACATATCCCGAGGGCCGCGCCGGATACCTGGCCTGGCGCCGGGCGCAGGCGGTGCATCATGCCGAAGTGGTGAGTGGGCTGATGTCCGAGGCCGGATATGGCGCCGAGGAGATCGAGGCGGCGGGCCGGATGCTGCGCAAGGAAGGCATCAAGCGCGACGCGCTGGTGCAGGCTCTGGAGGATGTGATCTGTTTCGTCTTCCTGCGCTGGTATTTCGCACCCTTCGCGGCCAAGCACAGCCCTGAAAAGGTGCAGGACATCGTCGAAAAGACCGCGCGCAAGATGTCTGTGCCCGCGCGCGTGCGAGTGCTTGAGGAATTCGACCTGCCCGCCGATCTGGCGGCCGCTTTCGCGGGCTGAACCGGGCTTCAGCCGTAGCGCGCCGCGCTGGCCAGTGCGGCCTGCATCTCCGCGACCAGATGCTGCATCAGTTTGGCCGCCGACAGCCGCCGCGCCAGACCCAGCCCCTGACCGGCCCAGAGCGACAGGAACTCCGGGTTCTGTTGTTTGGCGGCCTCGGCGCGCAGGGCGCGGGTCAGCGCGTTCTGATAGGGAAAGTCGAGCAACCGGTCGGGCGTGGCCTCGCCATCGGCGATGACGCGGTTACGGATGCCGCGTGCGGGGCGCCCGGAAAAGGCGCGGGTGAGGGTGGTGTCGGTCTCTTTCGCGTCCAGGATCGCCTGTTTATGTGCCTCGGGAATGCCGGCCTCGGTCGTGGTCAGAAAGGCGGTGCCGATCTGTGCCGCGCTGGCGCCCAGTGCCAGGGCGGCGGCGATGCCGCGCCCGTCGGTGATGCCGCCCGAGGCGACCACCGGCACGCCGACAGCCGAGACCACCTGCGGCACCAGCGCCATGGTGCCCACCATCGCGCGGGTCAGATCGGCGCCGAACCCGGCCCGGTGGCCACCCGCCTCGGACCCTTGCGCAATCACCGCGTCGACCCCCGCCGCCTCGAGCGCCTGCGCCTCGGCGACGCTGGTGGCGGTGCCCATCACCAGCATGCCGCGCTGTCTGGCCCGTTCGATCACATGCTCGGGCATGATGCCGAAGGCAAAGCTGAAGACCGAGGCGCCGCTGTCCAGCACCTGCTCTACCTGTGCCTCGAAATCGAACTCGGCCCCGTTGATCGCGCCGGGCGGGGTGATCCCCAGCGCCTGGTAATGCGGCCGCACGAAGTCGAGCGCGGGGCCTGGATCGGCGGGAAAGGGTGGCGGATCGAGCGGCGCGAACAGGTTGACGGCAAAGCCCGCATTGCTGCCCTCGCGCACGCGGGCGGCATTGGCGCCGATCCGGTCGGGTTGCAGATAGGACACCCCCATGCTGCCCAGCCCGCCGGCCTTGCCCACGGCCATCACCATCTCGGGCGTGTCGCCGCCACCGGCCATCGGCGCCTGGATGATCGGATGGTCGAGCGCCAGACGCTCCATCAAGCTGTTTCGGTACATGTCGGACCCTGCCTTGCTGGTGTTGCCCTGATACTAGGCCCGATTGTCGCCGGAACCCAATGAAGAGCTGCGATCGGAGCTATCGGGGATCAAGATATCATTGGCAGGGCAGGGCATGCGCACTATCCTTTCTTGGAATGCCAAGGGCCATAATCAATCTGTAAAAGTGAACGCATGGATATTGCCGATCTCCGTTTCTTCGACTGTGTGGCGCGCGTGGGGAACATGAACCGCGCGGCGGCCGAGCTGAACACGGTGCAGTCGAATGTCACCACCCGCATCCGCAATCTGGAACATGATCTGGGGGTGGTGCTGTTTCATCGCCACAGCCGCGGGGTCGCGGTGACGGCGGCGGGCGAGGTTCTGTTGCCCTATGCGCGTCAGGTCATGACCCTGCTGGGTGATGCCCGCAAGGCGGTGACCCAGGATGGCGCGCCCGAGGGGCCGCTGAACCTGGGGTCGCTGGAAACGGTGCTGGCGCTGCATATGGCGCCGGTCCTGTCCGAGTTCGCCGGGGCGCATCCGGCGGTGGATCTCTCGATCCAGACCGGCACCAGCCGCGAGCTGGTCGAGATGGTGCTGACCCATGGGGTCGAGGGGGCGCTGGTCTGCGGGCCGGTGGCGCATCCCGAGCTGGAGGCGATGCCGGTGTTTCGCGAGGATCTGTGCATCGTGGCCCGTTGCGACGGGCGCAGCCTGGACCAGGTTCTGGGCGCGCCGGGGGTGCGCCAGTTGGTGCTGCGGCTGGGCTGTTCCTATCGTCAGCGGCTGGAGGATGTGCTGGCGCGGCGCGGTGTGGTGGGGGTGCGGACGCTGGAATTCGGCACGCTCGACGCCATTCGTGCGGGCGTTGCGGCGGGGGTCGGGATCACCCTGATGCCGCGCCGGCTGGTTACCCGTGTCTGGGGCGAGGCAGGTCTGGCCCTGCATCCGCTGGAGCCGGGCGAGGCCGAGGTCACCACCGATTTCATCCGCCGCAAGTCCGCCTATGTCTCGCCCGCGCAACGGGCGTTTCTGGAGGCGCTGACGCGCGACCCGCCGATCCGCATGGCGGGCTGAGGGCGTAACGCGGGGCCGGGATCATCATTGAACTGGATTCATATGCTGACTTCGCAGGCCTGTCCGGACGGCTGGTTCTGATCGTAGCCGTGCAGCAGGTATTCGAGCAGCGCCCCGCGCTGGACGCAATAGCGCTCTGTCGAGACGGGGTTCATCAGACCCAGGTCCAGCGTTCGGGGCAGATGTGCAAAGGATAGCAACAGCGCCCCGCCCTCTACATAGATGATCTCGTCATCGTTGAAATGCAGCTTTGTCACCTCGGCATAGGCGGTCGGCGTCAGGCGCGTTACACCTTCTACGCCGATCAGGGCAATCGCGGGAACAACGGCAAACGGATCCCCGAGCAGCAGTTCGGCGGTGTCGCTTTCGATCATCACCGGTTGATTGGGCAGCATGACCATCTCACGCGTGTTACCGATCACCCCCGGTGCGATGGCAAGTAGAGGCGCCGATCTGGACATCGCGATGCGCTCTCTGGTCACGGCCGTGACCGGTCTTGGCCCGCTGTCGAAGGTTGCGACCAGATCGCCGGCGGCGATTGCCTCGACCGGGCGCCAGCCAAGGTTGGTCGCAATCCGCGTGCCGGGCAGAAAGCCGGTGAAAACATCGGGATCATACGAGAGGGAGCGGTCGACCGCGTCCTGATCGAACCCGAGGAATTCGCCCAGACGCTGGACAATCGACATGTTGTCATCCCGCAGGGGTTCAGGCCGTGCGGAACAGTGGAACGGGCCGGTGCCATGCGACAACGAAACCCCGGTAAAGGAACGGTCTTGCAACATTTGCTCTGCCTCTTTTTTTAATCAGGCTACCGGCGGAGGATGTCGCAGCGTTAAGGTTTTCGACGCTTTACCCCCCGATGCGCATCGGGAGCAGATCGAAGGATCAGTATGATTACGTCCAAAAGATCATATTCTGTCGAAAGCGGTGGGTCAGAGATTTCAAGACCGCAAGGCAGCTATCTTGCGATAGGGCCGATGTCTGAAAGACAGCCATTGTCATACCAATGACGGTTTGCCCTAGAGCGTTGACCGCGCAACAATTCTTTCGGGTGGTTGGGCATTCCGGATGTATCGCGCATCCTGATCTCAGAGAGGAAATAAACCCAAATGCTCAAGTCATTCTTGCGTAAGCAAGATGGGTTCGCGTCTGTCGAATTTGTCGTTCTGACCTGCCTTGCCCTGTGCTTCGCCGCGTCTATCGTTGATGTCACTTCGACGCATGCCGACAACCTCACCGTGAAGATCGTAGGGGGAGATCGTGGTTCCGAAAGAGATGATCAATCCGCATCGGCAATAACGCCCTGTAGCGAGACGACAGAGCGGTCCAGCAGACGGCCCATTTCCGATAGCTGTATCTCCGAAGGCGGGGAGTTGTGACTGGCGGCCTGGAGTTCCAGGTCTTGTAGAACCGCGACCAATGCCTCGGCACCGACAATGGCGGCGGTCCCCTTGAACCTGTGCAGTTCGGATGCCACGGTTGCTAGGTCCAGTTCGGTGCCCTGTGTCAGACAGTTCACCCGCTTCAGGCTTTTCCGGCCATCGTCGAGAAAGGCCGCAAGCAAATCGGCGGTCTTGTCGCGACCAAAAGTCATTCGCATCTCTTCGACGTTCGCCGGATTGATCAACGCCGCTTCGGTTGTCACTTGCGATACTGGGCCGGGGGCCTGTCCGCGTGCCGCCGAGGCGATCTCGTCAACCAGGGCCTTGAAGGAGAACGGTTTGGCGATGACCCGGTCGAAACCTGCCTCGACAAAACGTTTCCGGTCGTCGGCAAGCACATGGGCGGTGACCGCAAAGACCGGCGTATCCTTTGAAAGGCCATTTCCCTTGTGGATCAGGTGCAAGGCGTCGACGCCGCTGATGCCTGGCATGCTGATATCCATCAGGATGCAGTCGAAACGCTGTTGAGCCGCCAGTTCGACCCCCTCGAGGCCATTGCTGGCCATCGTCACCTTGATATTGGATGCAGCCAGCGCCTCGCCGATCACCATGCGATTGATTTCGTTGTCTTCAACCACGAGAACGTCGAGCGCCCCGAGAGAGGCGCCGGTGGCGGGCTCGGGGAGGCCGTCGCGTGCCGCATTTTCCGTGTCTGGCGCCGGTTCCCATGCACGGATCAGAGGGATTCGGAACCAGAACGTACTGCCCTCACCGGGGCTGCTTGTGACCCCGATACTGCCGTTCATGGCAGCGATGATCCGACGCGTGATGCCCAGACCCAGACCGGTGCCGGAACTGAGATGCGAAAAGGAGGCGTCTTGTGTAAAGAAATCGTCGAAGATGCGCACCTGGTCGTCCTGCGCGATGCCGATACCGTCATCCTGCACGCGAAACTCCAGCTCGCCGGTGGCGGAGTGAACGAGAACCCTGAGGGATATCGTGCCGTTATGCGTGAACTTGGCCGCATTGTTCAGCAGGTTGACCAGCACCTGCCGCAGGTGATGCGCGTCGACCTCGACATATCCCAGTTCTGCCGGGAAAGCGGACAGAAACAAGGCGTTGCCGTTCTTTGCAGCGAGAATGCGCTGCTGGTCGATCACGCCCGAGACCAGTTCGTGCAGGTCGCAGTCCGCGGCTTCGATGCGCAGGTGTTTCGAGGTGTCGCTGGCCACCTGAAGAACGTTGTTGACGTGATGAAGCAATGTCGCGGCGGCGTTCTCGGTGACCCGCATGTAGCGCAGCTGGGTTTCGGTTAGTCTGGTGTTCCCAAGCAGTTCGAGCGCCGCCATGATGCCGTGCAGGGGCGTGCGCATCTCGTGGCTCATGGTGTTCAACAGCCGTTCCTTGGCGCGTTCCCCGGCCAATGCGATGTCGTGCGCCTCTCTCAGTTCGCCTTCCTTTTCGAGGTCGAGGGTAAGGTCTCGGATGTAAGCCACGAAGATGCGGCCATCGGGACCGTTGCCGCTGGAAAGCGAGATCTCGACCGGAAACTCGGTCCCATCGCTGCGCAAGGCGCGCGACCGGTTGCCCTCGCGTCCGATGAGCGTGGCATGCCCGGTTGCAAAGTACCGGTGCACGCCGGCCTTGTGTGCCCTGCGCAGATCGGGCGGCACAAGCAGCGTGCCGACATCGGCGCCGATCGCCTCGGCCCGGGAAAAGCCGAATGACGTTTCGGCTGCCATGTTGTATTCGATGATGCGCATTTTCTTGTCGCTGACGACAATCGGAACCGGCGAGGTCGAAATGACCGAGGAGAGCCGCGCGCCCGTCAGCTCGGCCTCGTACATCGAGCGGCGCAGCTTTCGGCTTGTGTTCCAGACTATCAGGATCACGCCGGCAAGCAGCAGGAACAGCAACAGTGTGGAAAGACCGGCGATGGACAGCGCCGACAGGACGTCGTGCCGGCCACGATCCGATTGCAGTGTCGAAACCGCAACCCCGGAGAGCGAGAGATTGCGCAGATGCGCGCCGATCGTTCGCGTTTCACGGGTGAATTCCGCCCATCGGTCAAGCAACTCCACATCGCTTGCGTCGATGATCGGGACAGCCCAGTCGAAGTAGCGTTGGATTGCATCAAAGGAACCCGCGGATCGGGGGTTTTCGCGGACCTCTGAATAGAGCGGGCTTTCGGATATGGTTGCGATCCGGCTGTAGAGCACGTCGAAATTGCGTCTTACCGCGTCCACGCTGTCCTGTGCCCTAGGTACTGCACCCTGGGTGAGCAGGGTTTCGACCTCGAGCCGGAATTGCAGATATTCGACTTCGGCCTGGGCCAGGTTCCAGGGGATATTGTCGGAATCCGCGCGCCGAAATGCAGCGAACTGGTTCACCACGCTGACCGTGCTGACCACGACCACGCCGAGCAGCAACGCCAGGACAGCGCCAGTGGCGCTGCTCCTAAGGTATTTTTTCAGTGTCATGCGCGTCAAATCTGGCCACTCCGCTGGTGAAGGCCGGGATCAGTCAGCCACGACAATACGGTCGAGTTGCCAGATGCTGCGAGAGTAGATCAGTTCGGTCTGATACGCCGTCGACTGGTCATAGGGATAGATGATCCAGAGCGGCCCCTTGTCTCGGATGCTCATGTGCTTGCCGTCGCGCAGATAGGCGATGATCGGTCCATCGTCCGTGGCATCGGATGTCGGTATTGCGATGGAGTAGTTGTTGATGGCTGTCGCCTCAAGGGTGCTGCCCTGGGCGTCGATATGTTCGAGTAGCTTCGCCAAACGCACTCCGGTGAATGTCACGAGACCCGAGGTCCAGATTGTCGATGTCGTGATCTCGGCGGTGCCCATGGCCTTGAGCATCTCAAGGTCGAAGGCGGCCACCCCAGATGCATTGCCGTTTCCGATTTTCCCCGTGACCGTCAGGACGACTTGTCCGGTCGGATCGGAAAGCGTTCCCGCCCCGGCGGGAAGCACAGATATCACCAGAACGGCAAGATATGCGGCGATAGCTCTGATCAAGTCCACTTCCTTTCTTCTGTCCGCGGTGGGGTGCTGGGTATGTGGCACAGTGATTGCAGAAAAAAGACGGTAAAGCAGCCTATCGTTAGCGTATGATCCTATACTTTAGAACGTAATTTGGGATCGAAGGTTTGCGCGCACACGCCAATGAACCGGGAAGCGGTGATCCAACGCGCTTCTTTGGGTTTGCCCATTTTGATATGAATTGACCAAAGGGAAGGGCGAATACGATCGGACAACTCGGTTGAACAGGCTTTGAAGAATTCAAGATACCCATGCGGATACTGATTGCTGACGACCACCATCTAGTACGCGAGACCATCGGTGCCTTTATCGAGGCCAAGATGGATGTTCGGGTGGAGAAGGCAGACAATCTGACCGAGGCCTGTGACATCGTCGAACGGGAAGGTGCATTCGATCTGGTCTTGCTCGACTATGACATGCCAGGGATGGATGGGTTGAACGGTCTCAAGCGAATGATCTCGCTAAACGCGGATCGTCCCGTGGCGCTGCTGTCGGGCGCGGCGTCCCGGCGGATTGCCGAGAATGCCCTGGCGCTTGGTGCTGCGGGATTCATCCCGAAAACCATGAACGCGCGGTCAATGGTTCTGGCGGTCCGGTTCATGGTCGAGGGCGAGGTATTCGCGCCCTTCGATTTTCTGTTCGGCGAGGCAGAGGAAACGCCATGGGAACTGACGGGCCGGGAAAAGGATGTTTTGCAGGGCATCTGCAACGGGTGGTCCAACAAGGAAATCGCGCGTGAACTGGCCGTGCACGAGACCACCGTCAAGATGCATGTCCGGGCCCTGACGAAGAAGATGAATGCCAAGAACCGCACCCATGCCGCAATGCTTGCGCGCGAGAACGGTTTTTCCTGAACCGACTTGTCGAGGATGCCGCCCGGCTAGCTTTTGATGCGATCGATGGGGCGCGGTGCTCAACCCAGCGCGGTAAAGCCTGCGTCCAGCGCTGACAGGATGTCGGTGACATCCTGCGCGCTCAGCACGAGTGGCGGCGACAGGATGATATTGGGGCCCGAGACTCGCAGCATCACCCCGGTCCGATACGCCGTCTCGTAGACGGTGTTCATCGTCGCGGCGCCGGCGGGGGTCTTGCTGGCGCGGTCGGCGACCACCTCGAGTGCCGCCATCAGACCATGACCGCCGCGAACATCGCCGATCATTTCGTGCTTGGCGGCCAGCGCTTGCAGGCCGGAATACAGCTCGGCCCCCCGCGCGGCGGCATTGCTGGCGACATCAGCTTTCAGTGTTTCCTTCAGGCAGACCACCGCCGCCGCTGCGCCCACCGGGTGACCGGAATAGGTATAGCCGTGGCTGATTGCGCCCTTGCCGCTGGTGTCGCCCTCGAACACCTCGGTCATCCGCGCGCCGATCAGCACCGCGCCAAAGGGGAAATAGCCGTTGGTGATTGCCTTGGCGGTGCACATCATGTCCGGCTGCACCCCCCACAGGCGCGACCCCGACCAGGCGCCGGTGCGGCCGAACGCGGTGATCACCTCATCGGCGATCAGCAGGATGCCGTTGCGGTCGCAGATCTCGCGCACCATCGGCATGAAGCTTTCATGCGGCGGGATCACTCCGCCCGCACCCAGGATCGGCTCCATGATGAAGGCGGCGATGGTTTCAGCCCCCTGAAAGGCGATCTCGTCCTCCAGCGCCTGAGCGCACAGCTGCGCCAGCCGCGCCGGGTCGGTCTCGTTGAACGGGTTGCGATAGGTATAGGGGGCGGGAATGTGGAAACAGCCCGGCAGCAGCGGTTCGTAATCGGTGCGGAACTTGTTGTTGCCATTGACCGAGGCGCCGCCGAAATGGGTGCCGTGATAGCCCTTTTTCAGTGACAGGAACTTGGTGCGCTGGGGCTGCCCGCGCAGCTTGTGATACTGCCGCGCCAGACGCAGCGCGGTCTCGACACTGTCCGAGCCGCCCGAGGTATAGAACACGCGCTGAATGCCTTCGGGGGCGAAGAAGTCGCACAGGTCATAGGCCAGCTCGATGGCGGCATCGTTGGTGGTGCCGCGGAAGGTCGAGTAATAGGGCAGGCTGTCGAGCTGCTCGGCAATGGCCTGTTTCACCGCGTCGTTGGAATAGCCCAGGTTGACATTCCACAGCCCGCCGACCGCGTCGATGGTCTCGTGCCCGTCGATATCGCGAATGCGGACACCGGAGGCGCCGGTGATGATCTTGGGCGGATTGGCCTGGGCATCGGCGGGGTGAGTCATCGGCTGCCAAAATTGGCGGGCGTTGTTTTCTTTGATGAAATTGGCGGTTTTCATCGGTTCCTCTCCCTTTGCGGCGGCAGGTCTCTTTGGCTCATGCTTGACACAGGGATTTCTCTATGACAAGCATTTTATGAAACGATGGTTTGAATAATGAACCAATAGGGATGGAGGACCCCCGCCATGGATCAGGCAGCAATCGACGCCCTGCGCACCCGGGTGATCCCGCCGCGCGGCCATGTGATCGGCGGGCGCGTCGAGGGTGGAGGAGAGACGCTTGACGTGATCTCGCCCATCGACGGGAGCGTCCTGACCCAGATCGCGCGGGGCGGCGCGCGCGAGGTCGCGCAGGCGACTGCCGCCGCGCGTCAAGCGTTCAAATCCCGTGTTTGGGCCGGGCAACCGCCCGCCGCCCGCAAGAAGGTGCTGACCCGTCTGGCCGAGCTGATCGAGGGTGAGGCGCTGGACCTTGCGGTGCAGGGGGTGCGCGACAACGGCACCGAGATTTCCATGGCCTTCAAGGCCGAAAGCGGTTCGGCCGCCGGGACCTTTCGCTATTACGCCGAGGCGCTCGACAAGGTCTATGGCGAGATCGCCCCGACCGCGGGCGACATTCTGGGCCTGGTGCACAAGGAACCGGTGGGCGTGGTGGGCGCCATCCTGCCCTGGAACTTCCCCTTGATGATCGGCGCGTGGAAGATCGCGCCGGCGCTGGCCATGGGCAATTCCATCGTGGTCAAACCGGCCGAGAGCGCCTCGCTCTCGATCCTGCGTCTGGCGGAACTGGCGCTGGAGGCGGGGCTGCCCGAAGGCGTGTTCAACGTGGTCACCGGCAAGGGATCCGAGGTGGGCGAGGCAATGGGCCTGTCGATGGAGATCGACATTCTGGTCTTTACCGGCTCGGGCGCGGTCGGGCGGCGGCTGTTGGAATATTCCGCCCGTTCGAACCTGAAACGCTGCTATCTGGAACTGGGTGGCAAGTCGCCCAATGTGGTCTTTGCGGATGTGGCCGATCTGGATCACGCGGCCAAGGTTTCGGCGGCGGGCATCTTTCGCAATTCGGGGCAGGTCTGTGTCGCGGGCTCGCGTCTGATCGTGGAACGGTCGATCCATAACGAATTCGTCGATGCGCTCTGCCGCCATGCCAGCGCGCTCAGGGTGGGCGATCCGCTCGATCTGGGTTCGTCCGTCGGGGCGGTGCATTCGGCGGCGCAACTGGAGCAGAACCTGCGCTTTGTCGAAACCGCCTTGACCGAAGGCGCTGATTGCGCCCTGGGCGGCAAGCGCATCCTCGAGGAGACAGGCGGCTATTACATGCAGCCCACGGTGATGACGGGTGTGGCGCGCGACGCGACGCTGAACCAGCAGGAGGTGTTTGGCCCGGTGCTGGCGGTCAGCGCCTTTGACACCGAGGCAGAGGCGGTCGATCTGGCCAACTCTACCGTCTATGGTCTGGCCTCGGGGCTCTGGACCTCGGACCTCAGCCGTGCGCATCGGATGGTGCGGGCCATCCGCGCCGGTGTGGTACATGTGAACACCTATGGCGGCGCCGATGGCACCGTGCCCTTGGGCGGGGTAGGCCAGTCGGGCAACGGCCATGACAAGAGCCTGCATGCGCTCGACAAATACGTGGACCTGAAAACCGCCTGGATGCAGCTATGACGCCAGAGACCCAGGCCCTTGTCGACCGGCGCGCGCGCCTGTTGGGGCCGAATGTCAGCCTGTTCTATGACGAACCGGTGCATGTGGTCCGGGGGCAGGGGGTCTGGCTGTGGGACAGTGAGGGCAACAAGTACCTCGATTGCTATAACAACGTGCCGCATGTGGGGCATTGTCACCCCCGCGTGGTCGAGGCCATTGCGACGCAGGCCGCGACGCTGAACACCCATACCCGCTACTTGCACGAGGGTATCCTCGACTATGTCGAGGCGCTGACCGCGACATTCGACGCGCCGCTGGACACCGCGATCCTGACCTGCACCGGGTCCGAGGCGAACGATATCGCGCTGCGCATGGCGCAGGCGGTTACCGGCAACACCGGGGTGATCGCGACCGATCACACCTATCACGGCAACACGATGGCGGTGTCGCAACTGTCGCGCACCAATCCGCCGCCGGGCGGGTATTGGGACAACATGGCCTTTGTGCCCGCGCCCGACAGCTATCGCCCCCTGGGTGGCGTTCCCGGCCCGGCGCATGCACAGGCGTTTGCCGCTGCTGTGCAGGGGCAGATCGAGGCACTGGCCGCGCGCGGACACAAGCTCGCCTGCCTGATCATCTGCCCCTATTTTGCCAATGAAGGTTTCCCCGCGCTGGAACCCGGCTGGCTCGCCCCCGCAATCGAGGCCGTGCGCCGCTCGGGCGGTATCGTGATCGCGGATGAGGTGCAGCCCGGTTTTGGCCGCCTGGGCAGCCATTTCTGGGGTCACCAGAAGGCGGGTTTTCTGCCTGACGTGGTGACCCTGGGCAAGCCGATGGCCAACGGCCACCCGGTGGGCGGGGTGGTGACCGGCCCCGGGATCATGGCCGCGTTTCGCAAGCGGTTCCGCTATTTCAACACCTTCGGTGGCAACCCGGTCTCTGCCGCCGCCGCGCTTGCAACGCTGAAGGTGGTGCAGGACGAAGGGTTGATGGAGAACGCGCGCATGGTGGGTGACTATGCCCGCGAGGGCCTGCACGACCTCGCCGGGCGTCACGAATGCATCGGCGATGTGCGCGGATCGGGGCTGTTCTTCGGGGCCGAGATGGTGTTGGACCGGATCGACAAGACCCCCGCCACCGCCTTTGCCAAGCGGGTCGCCAACGCGATGCGGCAACGGGGCGTGCTGCTGAATTTCCTGGGCATCCATTACAACACGCTGAAGATCCGCCCACCGATGCCGTTCAGCCGTGCCAATGCAGACCAGTTGATCGAAACACTGGACACCGTCCTGTCCGAAACGCCGTTAGTTCCGTGACCGTTGCCCTTGCCCATGCCTTGAGACTCTGGGGCCTCGACGGGGCCCGCCATGAACTGGCCGCGCAGCGGGAAAACGAGGTCTGGAAGGTGTCGGACGGCACGCGCCACTATGCGTTGCGGTTTCACCGCCCCGGTTACCGGAGCGAGGCCGAGTTGCACTCGGAGCTTGCCTGGATGGAGATGCTGGGCAAGGCGGAACTGCTGGTTCCGCGACCGGTGCGTCAGGTGGATGGCACCTTGTTGGGCCGGGTCGAGGGTCGGCATGTCAGCCTGCTGGAATGGTTGGAGGGTCGTCCGCTGGGCGAAATGGGGCGCTTGGCGCCGGGACTGGATGCCGAAGCCATGGGCCACATCATCGGGGCGCAGATGGCCCGGATGCACGACCTGTCGGACTGCTGGACGCCGCCCACGGGTTTCCAGCGTCCCGACTGGCGGCGTTCGGGGTTGCTGGGGCCGGACCCGCTCTGGGGTCGGTTCTGGGAACACCCTGACCTTGACCCCGAGCAGCGGCAATTGATGATCGCAACCCGCGAGCGGGCGTTGGCCGGGTTCGAAGGGTTCGCCCCCGATACCGACCAGGGCTTGATCCATGCCGATCTGGTCGCCGAGAATGTGCTGGTCGACCACGATCGCGTGGCGTTCATTGATTTCGACGATAGTGCCTGGGGATACCGGGATTTCGACCTTGCGACGGTTCTGGTCAAGTTCATCGGCCAGCCTGAATACGACCGGCTGCGGGCTGGTCTGTGCGCGGGCTATGCCGTGCGCCGCAAGGTCGAGCCCGGCACGCTCGATTTCATGCTGATGCTGCGGGCGCTGACCTATCCGGGTTGGATCCTGTCGCGGCTGGACGAATCGGGCGGGCGGCAAAGATCGACACGCATGCTGGACACCGCGCTGCGGCTGGCCGGGGATTTCATGGAGGAGAGGCAGAGATGAGCGACAAGACGATCCTGATCGCGGGCACCTATGACACCAAGGATGATGAGCTGAATTACCTCGCCAGCGTGATCGCGGCGCAGGGGGGCGGTGTGCTGTCGATGGATGTCAGCGTGCTGGGCGATCCGTCCCGGCCCACGGATGTCTCCAAGCATGAGGTGGCCGAGGCCGGTGGCAGTTCCATACAGGCGGCCATCGACAGTGGCGACGAGAATGCCGCCATGCAGATCATGGCCCGGGGCGCAGCGGCCAAGGCGCTGGAGCTGTATCTTGCGGGCCGCATCCACGGGGTGATCGTGCTGGGCGGCACCATGGGCACCGATCTGGCGCTGGACCTGTGCGCGGCATTGCCGCTTGGGGTGCCCAAGTACATCGTCTCGACCGTCTCGTTCTCGCCGCTGTTGCCGCCCGAGCGGATCCCGGCGGATGTGCAGATGATCCTCTGGGCCGGGGGGCTATACGGGTTGAATTCGATCTGCAAGGCCTCGCTCAGCCAGGCGGCGGGGGCGGTGCTGGGGGCTGCGCGCGCGGTCGAGGCGCCGCATCGTGACCGCCCGCTGATCGGCATGACCAGCTTCGGCAAGACGGTGCTGCGCTATATGGTCAGCCTGAAACCGGCGCTTGAGGCGCGCGGATACGAGGTGGCGGTGTTCCACGCGACCGGTATGGGCGGGCGCGCGTTCGAGAGCTTGGCGGCCGAGGGCGCCTTTGCCGCCGTGTTCGATTTCGCGCCACAGGAGGTGGCCAACCACCTTTTTGGCGGTCTCTCGGCGGGGGCCGACCGGATGACCAATGCGGGCAGGCAGGGCATCCCGCAACTGGTGGCGCCGGGCTGTTACGATCTGGTCGATTACGTCGGCTGGCAGGCGCCGCCCGCTGCGCTGGCCGACCGGCCCAGCCACGCCCATAATCGCCTGCTGACCTCGGCGGTTCTTGATGCGGGCGAACGCCGTGATGTTGCACGCGCCATCTGTGGCAAGCTGGCGGGCGCACAGGGTCCCGTGACGCTGATGCTGCCCACCGGGGGCTGCAACGAATGGGACCGCCCCGACGCGCCGCTGCATGATGCGGAGGGGCTGGCGGCCTTTTGTGACGAGATCCGCAGCGCTTGCCCGGACAATGCCGAACTGATCGAGCTGGATGACCATATCAACGATGCCGCGTTCTCGGACCGTGCACTGGCGGTGTTCGACGATTGGGTGGCGCGGGGGCTGGTCGGCAAGGGGGCTTGAACTCTGGTCAATAACCTACATGCGCTGTAGGTATTGACCATGTACTCGATCGGAACCCTTGCCCGCAGAACCGGCACCAAGGTGCAGACCATCCGCTATTACGAGCAGATCGGATTGATGCCCGAGGCCGGGCGCACCGCGGGCGGCCAGCGCCGCTATGACGAGGCCGCGCTGGACCGGCTGGCCTTTATCCGGCACGGGCGGCAGCTGGGCTTTGGTCTGGATGCGATCCGCGAGCTTCTGGCGTTGAACGACCAGCCGGGGCAAAGCTGCTCGGCCTCGGATTCCATCGCCCGGCGGCAGTTGGCGCAGGTGCAGCAGCGGCTGGCCCGGCTACGCGCGCTGGAGGCCGAGTTGCAGCGGATGATCGACAGTTGCGACGGCCATCGCGGCAGCGATTGCCGCGTGCTCGAGGTGCTGCGCGACCATTCCGAATGCCTGACCGATCACGGCTCGGAGGCGCCGGTTCAGTCGTAGCGGCGCCGGGTCTTGGCCCCATCGTGGGTGATCGCGCAGAGCGACAGCGTATGGTCCATGTTGCGCATCCGGTGGCGCAGCATCTGCCGGGACAGCCGCGCCAGATCCGCCGCATGAGCCGGATCGCCCGCCACGTTGCGGAACTCGCCCTCACCTTGATGGTCGAACAGCATCGGCGGCAGGTCGGCGGCAAATTCGACAAGGGTAAAGCGCGCATCGCGCAGGATCGCCACCGCGCCCGCGCTGGGGCCAAAACCGAACGCCTGCTGCCAGAGCGTCGGGTCCAGCGGGTCCGAGATATCCAGCTCGGAAAAGGAATACTGCCGCCAGTCGGATGGGGCCTCGCCCGTCAGGAAGGGCCTGAGCGAGCGGCCATCGACCGAGTTCGGAACCTCCTGCCCGACCCAGTCGAGGATGGTGGGCATCAGGTCGATCGACTCGGTCGGGGCGTCGACCACATGGCCCGCCTTGCAGCCCGGCGCGCGGATGATCAGCGGCGTGTGATAGGCGGCGTCATAGACCGTCATCTTGCCCCAGCTGTGGCGGTCGCCCAGCATCTCGCCATGATCGGCGGTGACCACGATCAGGGTGTTGTCATATTGGCCGGTCTCTTTCAGATGCCCGATCACCCGGCCGATATGAGTGTCGACCTCGGTCGCAAGGCCCAGATAGATCGCGCGCAGGGTCTGGATGGTCTCGTCGGTGGGCTCCAGATCCGGGAAGCCCAGCACGAAACTGGCCGGGCTGGAATAGCGGGTAGCGGGGCCGAAGAAGGGGTGTTCAGCTGCCTCGTCGTCGCGTGTCGACAGCCGCGCGGGCAGCGGCAACCTGGCGGGATCGTACATCGTGTTATAGGGCGCGGGCGCCACCAGAGGCGGATGTGGCCGGATATAGGTGAGATGCGCGAACCAGCTTTGCCCGGCCCAGGCGGGCATGTTGGCAAGGAACTGATCGGTCAGAAAGGCGGTATCGCTGTCCTCGGCCCGGTACATCGCGGGCCCGTTCAGGCGCGGGGTGCCGTCGGCATCCGGGCGGGGCACATAGACCTGCGCGTAATCGTCGAAGGCATAGCCGCGGTTCTTCAGATGCGATTGCCAGGGATAGGACATCTCCAGCCGCATCTCGGTGACCTCGTGAAACCCGTTCATCGGGAATTCATAGGTCCTGAGCGCCGGGTCGTTGGCGTCATAGGCGCGCGGATCCTGCGAGGTGTCGGTATAGCCAAAGAGCAGCGGCAAGTAGCCCGACTTGCGCATCTCGGTCGCGATATTGGGCGTGTCGTGGCGCAGCGGGGTGCCGTTGCGGACCGAGCGGTGATTCATCGCGTATTGCCCGGTCAGGATCGAGGCGCGCGAGGGGCCACAGGGGTTGGTTACCGAATAGTGACGGCGAAAGCTGACCGCGTCCTCGGCCAGCGCCCGCAGATGCGGCAGATCGACATGACCCGCCAGCGCCCCCCACAGGCAATCGGCCCGCAACTGGTCGATGATGATGAAAAGAACGTTGCCCTGCCTGCTCATGGTGCGACCCGCCGGTTTCCGTTGGCCAATGGGTAGCCAGTTGGCTCTTCCCTGTCCAGCGTCCAACCGGGCCGTCTGGCGCCCCGGATCAGTCTATGACGGCGGTGGCCTCGATCTCGACCAGGGCGTCATCCTCGACCAGTCCGGCGACCACCACCATTGCCATGGCCGGGAAATGACGCCCCATCACCTTGCGATAGCTGGCGCCGATCTCGGCCTGACGGGCCATGTATTCCTTCTTGTCGGTCACGTACCAGGTCAGCCGGGTGATATGCTCGGCCCGACCGCCGGCGGCCTCGACCACATCGAGGATGTTGCGCAGCGCCTGTTCCATCTGGCCGATGAAATCATGGCTTTCGAACTGCTGCTGCGCGTTCCAGCCGATCTGACCGCCGACATAGAGATGCCCGTCGCGGGTCAGCATGCCGTTGGCATAGCCCTTGGCGGGGGCCCAGCCCTCGGGTTGGATGATCTTGTGGGTCATGTCTGGCCTCCGTTTACTGAATGTCCGTGCGCAAGCGGAAGCGCTGGATCTTGCCGGTCTGAGTCTTTGGCAGCGCGTCGATGAACCGGATGCTGCGGGGGTACTTATAGGGGGCTATGGTCGCCTTGACGTGGTCCTGCAAGGTCTTGACCATAAGCGCGTCGCCGGTATGGCCCGGCGCCAGCACCACATGGGCCTCGACGATATGGCCGCGCGCCTCGTCCGGGGCGCCGATGACGCCGCATTCGGCCACCGCCGGATGTGACAGCAGCGCCGCCTCGACCTCGGGCCCGGCGATGTTGTAGCCGGAACTGACGATCATGTCGTCGCTGCGGGCGGCGAAATGCAGATAGCCATCCGCATCCATCACGAAACTGTCGCCGGTCACGTTCCAGCCGTTCTGCACATAGCCCGCCTGCCGGTCATCGGCCAGATAGCGGCAGCCGGTCGGGCCGCGTACCGCCAGCCGCCCCACCTCGCCGCGCGGGGCCTCGTTGCCTGCCTCGTCAAGGATGCGCACCTGATACCCCGTCACCGGCTTGCCGGTGCAGGCGGGGCGGTGATCGTCGAACCGGTTCGAGATGAAGATATGCAGCATCTCGGTGGCGCCGATGCCGTCGAGCATCGGCTTGCCGGTCTTGGCGATCCACTCGTCATAGACCGGGGCGGGCAGGGTCTCGCCCGCCGACACCGCCGCCCGAAGCGAGCTGAGATCGGCGCCCTCGTCCATCGCCTTGAGCATGAAGCGATAGGCGGTGGGCGCGGTGAAACAGACGGTAGCGCGGTATTGCTGGATGATCTCGACCATGTTGGGCGGGCTTGCCTGTTCCAGCAGGGTCGCGGCGGCGCCAAAGCGCAGCGGGAATACCGCCAGACCGCCGAGCCCAAAGGTAAAGGCCAGCGGCGGCGAGCCGATGAACACGTCGTCCGGCGTAACGCCCAGAACCTCGCGCGCATAACCGTCGGCGATGATCAGCAGGTCGCGATGGAAATGCATCGTCGCCTTGGGGTCGCCCGTGGTGCCCGAGGTGAACCCCAACAGCGCCACATCGTCCCGCCCGGTCGCGACCGCCTGGAACCGCACCGGTTTTTGCAGCGCCAGCCGGTCCAGCTCGGCATCGTGGTTCGAGGTGCCGTCAAAACCCACCACCGTGCGCAGGTGTTTCGAGGTCTTGGCGCAGGTGACCAGCTCCTCCATCAGCCGCGTGTCGCACAGCGCATGGGTGATCTCGGCCTTGTCGATGATCTTGGCCAGCTCGCCCGCGCGCAGCATCGGCATGGTGTTGACCACCACCGCGCCCGCCTTGGTCGCGGCCAGCCAGCAGGCCACCATGGCCGGGTTGTTGGCCGAGCGGATCAGCACCCGGTTGCCCGGTTTCACGCCCAGATCCTCGACCAGCACATGGGCCAGCCGGTTGGTCCAGTCGCTGAGTTCCTTGTAGGTGCGCCGCCGGCCATTGCCGATCAGCGCGGTATGGTCGCCAAACCCCTTGTCGACCATGGCATCGGTCAGCTCGACCCCGACATTCAGGTGCTCGGGATAGTCGAACCCGTCGAGCAGGAAATCGGGCCATTGATCCGGCGGCGGCAGGTTGTCCCGGGTGAACGTGTCGATATGTGCGCTTGGTCCCAGCATGGTTCAGTCATTCGCCTCGGGCGGCAGGAAATCGACCTCGTGCTGGGCCGAGAGTTCGACCACGCGTTCGACATCCTCCAGATTGTCCAGTGCCTCGAACAGCTCTTTCAGCTTGCGCGCGGGCGAGACCCAGAACAGCGCGCGGGCCGGTTTGTCGGACTTGTTGAAATAGCCATGCGGGATGCCCTTGGGCATGCGTACCAAATCACCGGCGCGTGCCTTGGACCAGACCCCGTCCAGCTTCAGGTCCAGCTCGCCCTCCTGCACCAGGATGAATTCGTCCTGGGTGGGGTGGACATGCACCGGCACGAACTGGCCCGGTTCCGAGTTGGTTTCAAAGGCAAAGGTCGTCTCGCAAACCGCCTTGGGGTAATAGGTCTGGCCCAGAATGTTCCACACCACCCCGTCATAACCGGTGCCGTTTTCGGTAATGCCCTTTTCCAGATCCTTGGTCATGGTCTCTCCTCCCATTGACGTTTCGGTCCTATCCCTGCGCCAGCACCTGGCGGGCGATCACCACCCGCTGCACGTCGCTGGCGCCCTCGTAGATGCGCAGGGCGCGGATATCGCGATACAGCTCCTCGACCTTTTCGCCGCGCCGCACCCCGTCGCCGCCGAACAGCTGTACCGCCTTGTCGATCACCTGCTGGGCGTGGTCGGTGGAATAGAGCTTGGCCATGGCCGCCTCGCGGCTGACGCGCGGGGCGCCCATATCCTTGGCCCAGGCGGCGCGATAGGTGAGCAGCGCACTGGCATCCACATCCAGTGCCATGTCGGCGATATGACCCTGCACCATCTGCAGATCGAACAGCGGCGCGCCCTGCACCTGCCGCGTGGTGACGCGCGCCAATGCCTCGTCGAGCGCGCGGCGGGCAAATCCCAGCGCCGCCGCCGCCACGGTCGAGCGGAACACATCCAGCACCGCCATCGCCACCTTGAATCCTTCTCCAGGCGCGCCCAAGAGCGCCGATTTCGGCACCCGCACATCTGTAAAGCGCAGCCGCGCCAGCGGGTGCGGCGCCATCACTTCGAGCCGCTCGACCACCTCGAACCCCGGCAGGCCCGCAGGCACGACAAAGGCGCTCAGCCCGCGCGCGCCGGGCGCCTCGCCGGTGCGGGCAAACAGCGTATAGACATCGGCAATCCCGCCGTTCGAGATCCAGGTCTTTTCGCCGTTCAGCACGTAATCGTCACCATCGGGGGTGGCCGTCATGGTGGAATTGGCCACGTCCGAACCCGATTGCGGCTCGGTCAGCGCAAAGGCCGAGATCGCCTGGCCGCTGCGGGTCAGCGGCAGCCATTCGGCCTGCTGTTCGGGGGTGCCGAACAGCGAGATCGCCCCGGTGCCCAGCCCCTGCATGGCAAAGGCGAAATCGGCCAGCCCGTCATGACGGGCGAGGATCTCGCGGCTCAGGCAGAGGGTCCGCACATCCAGCCGCTCGCCCTCGGCGGCACCGGTCGCCTGCAACCAGCCGCCCGCGCCCAGATCACCCACCAGCTTGCGGCAGGCCGCGTCAATGTTGCCGTGATCCACATGCAGGCGCGCGCACCAGCCCTCCATCGCCTCGGCGCGGGCGCGATGGGTCTCGTCGAAAAACGGCCAGGTCAGGAAGCTGCGGTCTGCCATCTCTTTCCTCCAAGGGGCTTCATTTCGCCCCAAATACTCCGGGGTCCGGGGCAGCGCCCCGGTCCGACCTCAATCGCCCAAAAAGACGGGTTTTTCCTTGGCGACAAAGGCGCGGTAGGCGCGTTCGAAATCGCCGGTCTGCATGCAGATCGCCTGGGCCTGCGCCTCGGCCTCGATCGCCTGTTCGATGGACATCGACCATTCCTGCGCCAGCATGGTCTTGGTGATCATATGGCCGAAATTCGGGCCAGCCGCGATCTGCGAGGCCAGTTTGCGGGCCTCGTCCTCCAGCGCGTCCGCCGCCACCAGCCGGTTGTGAAAGCCCCAGGCGGCGCCCTCGTCGGCGCTCATCGCGCGGCCGGTATAGAGCAGTTCCGCCGCGCGGCCCTGGCCGATGATGCGGGGCAGGATGGCGCAGGCACCCATGTCGCAGCCGGCCAGCCCTACGCGGGTGAACAGGAACGCCACCTTGGCCTCGGGTGTGGCGATGCGCAGGTCGGAGGCCATGGCGATGATCGCCCCCGCGCCCACGCAGATGCCGTCGATGGCGGCGATCACCGGCTTGCCGCAATTGATCATCGCCTTGACCAGATCGCCGGTCATGCGGGTGAATTGCAGCAGCTCTTTCATGTTCATGCGGGTTAGCGGCCCGATGATGTCATGCACATCGCCGCCCGAGCTGAAATTGCCGCCGTTCGAGGCAAAGACCACCGCCTTGATGTCGTCATTGTAATGCAGGTCGCGGAACCAGTCGCGCAGCTCGGCATAGCTGTCGAAGGTCAGCGGGTTCTTGCGCTCGGGCCGGTCCAGCGCGATGCGCGCGATGCCGTCGTCGATGGTGCACAGGAAATGGGTGGTGTCGGCGGCGCTCATGATTTTCCCTCTGTCAGAATGCGGTCCAGCGTGGCGGTGATCGCGCGCGCCTCATCGGCGTCGAGCGACCCCAGCAGGCCGTCGACCCAAGTTTCGTGGCGCGCGGCCTGACGGGCGAATTCCTCTTCGCCCTTGCGGGTCAGGCGGACCCGGTTGGCGCGGCGGTCGCCCGGCACCGGTTCGCGCAGCACATGGCCGTCCTCGACCAGCCGTTCGATGATGCCGGTGACATTGCCGTTCGACACCTTGAGCAGGCCCGACAGCTCGCTCATCTTCAGCCCGCCCGCGTTGCGGGCCAGCGCGCTCATCACGTCAAAGCGCGGCAGGGTCGAGGCGAACTCGGTGCGCAGGTTCTCGCGCAGGCCGGATTCCACCGCGCGCGTGGTTTTGAGCAGTTTCAGCCAGAGGCGCAGCCGCGCCTTGCTGTCCGGCCCGGCATCGGGGCGGGGGTTGGGTGCGCTCATATCTCTCCTCCCGACAGGGCAAGGGCATGGCCGTTCACCGATCGGGCGGCCTGGGAACACAGCCAGAGGACCGCGCCCGCCACCTCGTCCACCTGAATGAACCGGTCCTGCGGATTGCCCTTGCGCAGCGACTTTGCCGCAGCTTCCGCGCTCAGGCCGGTCTTGTCCACGATATTGGCGATCGAGCGCTCCAGCATCGGGGTTTCGATGAAGCCGGGGCAGATAGCATTGGCCGTGATGCCTGTGCGGCCCAGTTCCACCGCCAGCGCCCGGATCAGGCCCACCACCCCGTGTTTGGCGGCGCAATAGCCCGCCACATAAGGATAGCCCTTGAGCCCGGCGGTCGAGGCGATGGCGATCAACCGACCCTCGCCCGCGTTTTCCATATCCGCAAGCCCGGCCTGAAAGCTGTTGAACACGCCCTTGAGGTTCACATCCAGCATCTGCTGAAACCCCTCGGCGGTCATTTTCTGGAACGGTGTGCTGTCGGCGGCACCCGCATTGGCGACCACCACGCCCACCGGCCCGTTCAGCTCGCGCGCTTGCCGAAATGCGGCGCGGACCGCCTGCGGATCGGTCACGTCGCAGGTCACCCAGCCGATGAACTTGTGCTGTTTGGCGACCTCGCGCAGCGGTCCCTCGCGGCGGCCCAAGACGGTGACCTTGGCGCCGGCATGGGCCAGCGCCTCGGCAATCGCGGCGCCGGTTCCGGTGCCGCCGCCTGTCACCACCGCATGGGCGCCCTCCAGCATCATGCGCGGATCTCCGTCTCGGCGTCACGGTCGGCCAGGCGCCAGGCCTGATCGCGGCCCGCCAGATAGGGCAGCGGCCAGTCGGCGTGGCGGTCACCGATGCGGGCGGCCTCGTGCAGGGTCCAGTAGGGGTCGGCCAGATGCGGACGGCCCACGCAGATCAGGTCGGCCCGGCCCGCCATCAGGATCGAGTTGGCATGGTCGGCCTCATAGATATTGCCCACCGCCATGGTGGCGATACCGGTCTCGTTGCGGATGCGATCCGAGAACGGGGTCTGGAACATGCGGCCATAGACCGGTTTTGCCTCGATCGAGGTCTGGCCTGCCGAGACGTCGATGATATCGGCGCCCGCCGCGTGGAACAGCGCCGCGATCTTGACCGCCTCCTCGGGTGTGACACCGGCCTCGTCCACCCAGTCATTGGCCGAGATCCGCACCGACATCGGCTTGTCCTCGGGCCAGGCCGCGCGCATCGCGTTGAATACTTCCAGCGGGTAGCGCATGCGGTTTTCCAGCGACCCGCCAAAATCGTCGCTGCGATTGTTCGACATCGGCGAGATGAAGGAGGAGATCAGATAGCCATGCGCCGCGTGCAGCTCGATCATGTCGAAACCCGCCCGTTCGGCCATGCGCGCCGCCTCGACGAATTGGTCCCGTAC
The DNA here is from genome assembly GCF_059612905.1 of Ruegeria sp. YKSD163. NCBI lineage: Bacteria > Pseudomonadati > Pseudomonadota > Alphaproteobacteria > Rhodobacterales > Roseobacteraceae > Ruegeria > Ruegeria sp. YKSD163. Next base: position 67,242 of record NZ_JBXWRM010000008.1, on the reverse strand, counting down.
CGCGTCCATGTCCGCCCGCGTCATCTCGCGCGGGGTGGCGTTGTTGGCGGACCACGGGATGGGCGAGGCAGAGATCAGGTCCCAGTTCTCGGCTTTCAGGGGCGCGTCCATAGTCTCCCAGCCCAGTTGGGTCGAGCCCTTGCGCCCGGAATGGCCGATCTGGCAGCAGATCTTGGCGCTCGTCTCGCCATGCACGAAATCGGTCAGGCGTTTCCATGCCGCTTCATGCTCGGGCGCATAGAGGCCGGGGCAACCGGGGGTAATGCGGCCCGTGGGGCTGACACAGGTCATCTCGGTATAGACCAGTCCCGCGCCGCCCTTGGCACGTTCGCCGTAATGGATCAGGTGCCAGTCGGTCGGGCAGCCATCGACCGCCTTGTACTGCGCCATGGGCGAGACCACGATGCGGTTCTTCAGCTCCATGTCGCGCAGGCGGAAGGGGGTGAACATCGGCGGGCGCACGGGCTCGGCCGCAGCGCCCGCGCGGGTCTGGAACCATTGTTCGGCCGAGCGCAGCCAGTCGGCATCGCGCAGGCGCAGGTTCTCGTGGCTGATCCGCTGGCTGCGGGTCAGCAGCGAATAATTGAACTGCACCGGGTCCATGTCCAGATAGCGTTCGACCTGCTCGAACCATTCCAGCGAGTTGCGCGCCGCCGATTGCAGGCGCAGCACCTCGAGCCGGCGTTCCTCTTGATAGCGTTCGAAGGCGCTTTCCATCGTCGGTTCGGAATGCAGATAGGTGGCCAGCGAAATGGCGCTGTCAAAGGCCAGACGCGAGCCCGAGCCGATCGAGAAATGCGCGGTGGCCGCCGCGTCCCCCATCAACACCACATTTTCGTGGTGCCATTTCTCGCAGAGAACGCGGGGGAAGTTGATCCAGACCGCCGAGCCGCGCAGGTGGCTGGCATTGGACATGAGCTTGTGGCCGCCCAGATGCGCGGCAAAGATACGCTCGCAGGTGGCGACGCTTTCTTCCTTGGACATATGCTCGAATCCCCAGGCGTCCCAGGTCTCCTGGCTGCATTCCACGATCACCGTCGCGGTGTCCTCGTCGAACTGATAGGCATGCACCCACATCCAGCCATGTTCGGTCTTCTCAAAGATGAAGGTGAATGCGTCGTCGAATTTCTGATGGGTACCAAGCCAGATGAACTTGCACTGGCGGGTGTCGATATCGGGTTTGAAATGCTCCGCCAGATCGCTGCGCACGCGCGAGTTCAATCCGTCACAGGCGACAACCAGATCGTATTCCACCTGATATTCGGCGATGGGCCGCGCCTCGGTCTGGAATTGCAGATCGACGCCTAGTTCTCGCGCCCGGTCCTGAAGCAGGAGCAGCATCGCCTTGCGCCCGATCCCGGCAAAACCGTGCCCGCCCGAAACGGTGCGCACCCCGTCATGCACCACCGCGATATCGTCCCAATAGGCAAAGTTCGAGCGGATCGTCTCGGCGCTCTTGGGGTCGTTGGCGGCCAGGTTTTCCAGCGCGTCATCGCTCAGCACCACACCCCAGCCGAATGTATCGTTACCCTTGTTGCGCTCGATCACGCTGACCTCGTGCGAAGGGTCGCGCAGCTTCATCGAAATGGCGAAATACAGCCCCGCCGGACCGCCACCCAGACATGCGATACGCATTGCATCCTCCCTCGCAAGATACGCTGATCAAGGAAGAGGATACGGGGATTCGGGTATATTTCAAGCCTAAACCTTTAAGCTTGAAATATATCGAGGCGGCGATTACCCTGCCGACAAGACAGGAGGATCTGCGATGATCGACTGGGACGATGCATTCGACAATTCCAGCTATGTGCCGGGGTCGGACGGGCTGGCCGCCACCTGGGGTGCGGCGGCGGCGGCTTGGCGTGAGAGCCGGGGCGGGACGCTTGACATCTCTTATGGTCCGGGCGCGCGCAACCGGCTGGACCTGTTCCGCCCCGAGGGCGTGGCGAAGGGCCTCGTGGTGTTCGTGCATGGCGGCTATTGGCAGAAGCTCGACAAGAGCGTCTGGTCGCATTTCGCCGCCGGACCGCTCAGCCGGGGCTGGGCGCTGGCGGTGCCGTCCTACACGCTGGCGCCTGAGGCACGATTGGGCCAGATGGCCGAGGAGATCCGCGCAGCGATCAAGGAGGCGGCGCGCCATGTGGCGGGGCCGGTGCGGCTGGCGGGTCATTCCGCCGGTGGCCATTTGGTGGCCCGCATGGCCTGCGCCGACGGGCCGCTGCCCGACCGGCTGGACCGGGTGATCAGCATCAGCGGTATCCACGATCTGCGCCCGCTGCTGGGCAACCGGATGAACGAGGTGCTGCACCTGGACGCGGCAGAGGCCGAGGCCGAAAGCCCGGCCTTGCTGTCCCGGCGCGCGGGCCTGTCGGTCACCTGCTGGGTCGGTGCCAACGAGCGGCCCGAACTGGTGCGCCAGACGCGCCTTCTCTCTGAGGCCTGGGACGTGCCGAACGTGTTCGATCCGGGCCATGACCATTTCTCTGTTGTTGCCGAACTGGGCCGGCCCGGTTCGGCCCTGCTGACCGAGCTTCTCAAGGATTGATCCAATGTCCCAGGCCTATGACCCCAGCCAGGAAGGCGCCAAGATGTCCTATGCCAAGGACATGAGCTATGGCGATTATCTGCATATGGATGCGCTGCTGGCGACCCATCATCCGCAATCGGATGCCCATGACGAGATGCTGTTCATCATCCAGCACCAGACCAGCGAATTGTGGATGCGGCTGGTGCTGCACGAACTCAGGGCGGCGCGTAATCTGCTGCTGGCGGGTGGCGATTTCCGGCCTGCGTTCAAGATGCTGACGCGGGTGGCGCGCATCTTCGACCAGCTCAATTCCGCCTGGGACGTGCTGCGCACGATGACGCCCAGCGACTATACGACATTTCGCAACGCGCTTGGCAATTCCTCGGGTTTCCAGTCGCATCAGTACCGGCTGATCGAATTCATGCTGGGCAATCGCAACACCGCGATGATGAAGGTGCATGAGCACCGACCCGAGTTGCACGCGATGCTGGCAGCGGAACTGGAGCAACCCTCGCTCTATCATGTGGCGCTGCGGGCGCTGGCGGCGAAGACGGGCGCCAGTTTCGCGCCCGAGGTCTACCGGATGGACAACCCGCACAACGCCGATGCGGTGGTGCAGGCGGCCTGGCGGCAGGTCTACGAGGATCCGGCGAAATACTGGGACCTCTACGAGTTGGGCGAGAAGCTGGTCGATCTCGAGGACTATTTCCGCCGTTGGCGGTTCAACCATGTCACCACGGTGGAACGGGTGATCGGGTTCAAGCGGGGAACCGGCGGCACCAGCGGTGTGCAATACCTGCGCCGCATGCTCGAGGTGGAACTGTTCCCCGAGCTTTGGCACCTGCGCGGCGATCTTTGATCGGTTCCGCGCGAACGGCCTGAGCCCGGACACATCCCCGCCGGGATCCGCATCCGCCTTGCCGTGCGGCGCTTTTTAACGGGGCAAGGCAGGGAGAAAAGTACCGGCCGGTTCCGGACATGGGCCAAATATGCTTATGAAATAAACGATATTCATGTATGGTCGCGGCCGTCTTGGCCCGATGCATGTTGCCTGCGACAGGGGCAGCTATGCCTATTTTGGTTCGACTATTTTGCGACGTCCGGCTGGGAGTGTGAATGGCTGGCGCGCTGAACACTCATTTAAAGGAGGCTGTCATGCCCGAATTTTTCAACTCCGACATCGAAGAAACCCCCGAAGCCCGGCTGGAAGACACTTCCGTGATGAGCTCGATCAGCTCTGGCGACGAAGGAGACGAGGGCAACGAGGACAACGAAGGCAACGAAAACGACGAGGGCAACGAGGGCAATGAAATCTCGGCCTCGACCTATGACGACGATCACAACGAAGGCAACGAGGGAAACGAGGGCAACGAGGGTGTCGCCGGCCAGGAAGATGACGAGGGCGACGAGGGCGATGAGGGCAACGAGGGCAACGAGGGCAACGAGGGGAACGAAGGCGACGAAGACAACGAGGACGACGAGGGGGATGAGAACGACGAAAACGACGAGAACGACGAGCATAACGAAGCCGATGAAGGCAACGAACATGACGAGGGGGACGAGAATTTCTCGATCATCTCCAACAACACCGACGGATCTATCGACCTCTCCGAAGCTGACGAGGGCAATGAATATGATGAGGGAGATGAGGACAGCACATACTGGGACTTCAACTTTGATGACGAGTACGACCAGGGCATAGATGCAAATATGCATGAGGCCGATGAAGGCGACGAGGGTGACGAGGGCGACGAGAACGACGAAGGCAACGAGAACAACGAAGGTGACGAAGGCAACGAAGGCGACGAGGGCAACGAGGGCGACGAAGGAATAATCAATATTGGCCTGGAAGGGGACGAAGGCAACGAAGGCAACGAAGGCGACGAGAACGACGAAGGTGACGAAGGCAACGAGAACAACGAAGGCGACGAAGGCGACGAGAATAACGAAGCCGACGAGGGCGACGAGTTCGACGAAGGCAACGAAAATGGCGAGTTCTTCGACAGAGGCCAGGAAGCTGACGAAGGCGACGAAGGCGATGAAGGCGACGAGGACGACACGTATAGTGGCCTCCTTGAGGAAGCTGACGAAGGCAACGAAGGCGACGAGGGCGATGAGGATGACGAAGGCGACGAGGATGACGAGGGCGATGAAGGCGACGAGGGCGACGAGAGTCAGAACAGCGACGAGGGCGATGAAGGCGACGAAGGCGACGAGCTGAACGACGGCGACGAAGGCAACGAGGGCGACGAAGGCAACGAGGGTACCGAAGGTAACGAAGGCAACGAGGGCGACGAGGACAACGAAGGCAATGAGGGCAACGAGGGCAACGAAGGCAACGAAGCAAACGAGGGCAACGAGGCCAACGAAGCCGACGAAGACAACGAGGGCAACGAAGAAGACGAAGGCAACGAGGACAACGAAGGCAACGAGGGCAATGAGGACAACGAAGGCAACGAGGCCGACGAGGGCAATGAAGGCAACGAAGGCAACGAAGGCAACGAGGGCGACGAAGGCAACGAGGGCGGCCTGAACGACGAAGGCGACGAAGGCGACGAAAACAACGAAGGCGGCGAAAACGACGAAGGCAACGAAGGCAACGAGCACAACGAAGGCAACGAGGATAACGAAGGCAACGAAGAAGACGAAGGCAACGAGGACGACGAAGGCGACGAGGATAACGAAGACGACGAAGGCGACGAGGATGACGAGGGCGACGAAGGCGACGAGGGCGACGAACCCCTCGAGCCCGACCACCCCTCGCGGCACGACGAGGGCGACGAAGGCGACGAAGACGACGAAGGCGATGAGGATGCCGATGCTCTGCTCGATGATGAGGGGGACGAAGGCGATGAGGGGGACGAGGATGACGACGGCAACGAAGGCGACGAAGACGACAACCTCGCCGATTCCGGCAACGAAGACGACGAAGGCGACGAGCTGAACGAGCCCGACAACGGCGACGAAGGCGACGAGCATGACGAAGGCAACGAACATGACGAAGGCGACGAAGACGACGAGGGAGACGAAGGCGACGAAGGGGACGAGGGGGATGAAGACGACGAAGGCGACGAGAGCGTCTGACCCCAACTGATGCGACTGCGGGGCGGGCGCGATCGTTCTGATCCGGGCCCGCTCACCTGAGCTTCGGATCAGAACGCTGCGGGGGTGCCGGTGGCATGTGATCCGGTCGCGGGGTGACTCTCTGGACCGCTCAAATCAGGTGTAAACCGGATGATCGCAGTGCGCCCCCGCGTGTATCGGCGTTGTCGAAATGTCTGTGGTGTCCCTGCGATTGCACAGCGACAAAACAGCTGGGCCCCGCACGTCACCCGTTTGCAGATCTTTGGTTCTGTCCAAAACCGACCTTGTGAGTGTGCAGAAACTGTCGTTGGGGGGCATGGACCTGCCCGACCTGCTGTTCTACGCTCGCGCCAAATCACCCAGTGGAACCCTGGTTTCCAGGAGCGAGGTAAACATGAACTATCACAGCCCCGCCAGTTTTGCCGAGGCTTCGGCGCTGGCTGCAAATGCGGACGGTGTCACGCGGTTTCTTGCAGGTGGAACCGATGTGCTTGTGCAATTGCGCGCCGAAATCGTCACCCCCGACACGCTGATTGACGTCAAAAAGATCAATGGTGTCAGCGACATCACCCGTAACGAGGATGGCAGCTGGACGCTGGGTGTGGCTGTTCCCGGCGCCGAGCTGGGCGAGCATGCGGGGCTGGTCGCCGACTGGCCCGGTGTGGTCGAGGCGATGAACCTGGTGGGCTCCACCCAGGTGCAGGGCCGTGCGACGCTGACCGGCAACCTCTGCAACGGCTCACCGGCCGCCGATTCCGTGCCCGCCATGGTCGCGGCCTCCATGACCGCGACCGTGACCGGCCCCGATGGCGAACGCGTCGTGGCGGTCGAGGATATTCCGACCGGCCCCGGCCGTATCTCGCTGGCCAAGGGCGAACTGGTTTCGGCGCTGCACATTCCGGCACGCGGCGCGAATGCGGGCGATGCCTATCTGCGCTTCATTCCGCGCAGTGAGATGGATATCGCCGTGGTGGGCTGTGCCGTGAACCTGCGCCTGGACGGTGACACCATCACCGAAGCGCGCGTGTCGCTTGGCGCCGTGGCGCCGACCGTCCTGCTGGTCCAGGACGCCGCTGCCGCGATCATCGGCTCCACGCTGGATGACGCCGCGCTCGACCGTCTGGCCGCCGCTGCCTCGGCCGCCTGCAAGCCGATCGACGACAAGCGTGGCACCATCGCGTTCCGTACCGAAGTTGCTGGCGTGCTGGCCAAACGCGCCGCGCGCATCGCCTATGCCCGGGCCAAGGGTGAAATCATCAAGGGGCACCACGGATGAGCAAGATCCACGTATCCACTACCGTCAACGGCGATGCGGTCGAATATCTCTGCGACCCGCGCGAAACCCTGCTGGACTGCCTGCGCGACAAGCTGAGCCTGACCGGCGCCAAGGAAGGCTGCGGCACCGGCGATTGCGGCGCCTGTTCGGTGACGCTTGACGGGCGGCTCGTCTGCTCCTGCCTGGTGCTGGGGGTCGAGGCCGATGGCAAGGAAATCGGCACGGTCGAAGGCATCGCCGAGGGCGATGAGCTGCACCCGCTGCAACAGAAGTTCATCGACTATGCCGCGCTGCAATGCGGCATCTGCACCCCCGGCATCCTGGTCGCGGCCAAGGCGCTGCTGGAGCAGAACCCCGACCCGACCGAGGAAGAGGTTCGGTTCTGGCTGGCCGGCAACCTGTGCCGTTGCACCGGCTATGACAAGATCATCCGCGCCGTGATGGACACGGCCCGCGACATGAGGGAGGCGGTATAATGGCGCTCGACGATCGTAAATCCGACGGTTTCACCTTTGTCGGCACCCGCCCGAACCGGCCCGACGGGCTGGACAAGGTCACTGGCCGCGCCCGGTTCGGCGCCGATGCGTCGGCCCCCGGCATGCTGCATGGCGCCATCCTGCGCAGCCCGCACGCCCATGCCCGCATCCTGCGCATCGACACGTCCAAGGCCGAGGCGCTGAAGGATGTGAAGGCCGTGGTCACCCGTGCCGATTTCTCGGACAAGGTGGAATTTGCGCCGGGGCTGGAGGGTGATTTCTGGAACATCCTCGAAAACGTCATGGCAGGCGACAAGGCGCTCTATGACGGGCATGCTGTGGCCGCGGTTGCGGCGACTTCGGCGCTGGCTGCCCGCGATGCGCTCAAGCTGATCGAAGTGGAATACGAGGTCCTGCCGCATGTGACCGATGTGGACAAGGCGATGCTGATGGACGCCCCGGTGATCCGTCAGGGGGCTGCGGATTACTCGGTGCCCGAGGGGATGCATCCCAACGTGGTGCGCAAACATGAAAGCGGCCATGGCGATGTCGAGGCGGGCTTTGCCGAAGCCGACCTGGTGATCGAGGATCACTTCACCACCGAGGCCACCCACCAGGGCTATATCGAGCCGCATGCCTGCCTGGCCACGCTGGGCGCCGATGGCAAGGGCGAGCTGTGGTGCTGCACCCAGGGTCACTGGATCGTGCAGAAAACCTGTGCCGCGCTTCTGGGGATCGAAACCGCCAACCTGCGGGTGACCGCCTCGGAAATCGGTGGCGGCTTTGGCGGCAAGACCACCGTGTTCATCGAGCCGGTGGCGCTGGCGCTGTCGCGCAAGGCCAACAAGCCGGTGAAACTGGTGATGAGCCGGTCCGAGGTGTTCCGCGCCTCCGGGCCGACCGCCTCGGCCTCGATGGATATCAAGATCGGCATGAAGAAGGACGGCACGCTGACCGCCGCCCAGGGTACGTTCCGCCTGCAAGGCGGTGCCTTCCCCGGCGGTCCGGCGGATTTCACCGCCATGTGCGCCTTTGCCCCCTATAACCTGCCGCATGTGCGCCAGGTGGGCTATGATGTGATGACCAACCGACCCAAACAGGCCGCCTATCGCGCGCCCGGCTCGCCCATGGCGGCATTTGCGGTGGAATCGGTGATCGACGAGCTGTGCAATCAACTGGGACTTGACCCGATCGAGGTGCGTCTCAAGAATGCCTCGCGCGAGGGGACCAAGGCGAGCTATGGGCCCAGGTTCCAGCGGATCGGCCTGGTCGAAACGCTGGAGGCGGCCAAGGCCCATCCCCATTACACCGCACCGCTGAAACCGGGGCAGGGGCGGGGGATTTCCTGCGGGTTCTGGTTCAACCATGGTGGCGAGACCTCGGTCTCGCTGGCGCTGAGCGAGGATGGCTCGGCGCAGGTCATGGTGGGCACGCCCGATATCGGCGGTAGCCGCGCCTCGATGGCGCTGATGGCGGCCGAGGTGCTGGGCATCCCCTACGAGAACATCCGGGTGACCATCGCAGACACCGCCACGCTGGGCTATAACGACGTGAGCCATGGCAGCCGGGTGACCTATGCCAGCGGGCTGGCCACCATCAAGGCGGCGCGCCACGCGGTCGAGAAACTGTGTGAGCGGGCGGCGAAGAAATGGGGCATCCCGGTGGATGCGGTGAAATGGGAAAACGGCTGCGCGGTGCCCTCGGGGCCGAATGCGGGCGAATTCGACCCGCTGCCGCTGGCCGATATCACCGCCGACATGGGCCGCACCGGGGGGCCGATCTCGGGCCATTTCGAGGCGACACCCGAAGGCGCGGGCGTCAGCTTTGCCACCCATATCGTGGATGCCGAGGTGGACCCCGAGACCGGCAAGACCAAGGTCGTGCGCTATACGGTGGTGCAGGATGCCGGCAAGGCGATCCATCCCACCTATGTCGAAGGGCAGTTCCAGGGGGGCGCCGCGCAGGGCATCGGCTGGGCGCTGAACGAGGAATATATCTATGGCGCCGACGGGCGGCTGCAGAACAGCGTCTTCCTGGATTATCGCATCCCGGTGGCCAGCGACCTGCCGATGATCGACACGGTGATCGTCGAGGTGCCCAATCCCGGCCATCCGTTCGGGGTGCGCGGGGTGGGCGAAACCTCGATCTGCCCGCCGCTGGCGGCCATCGCCAACGCGGTCTCGGCCGCTGCTGGCGCGCGGATGCGGCAATTGCCGATGTCGCCGCCGCGTATCCTGGCGGCGCTCAAGGCGGATGGTTGAGGTCCATCTCTGGTCCGGCCTGCGGTCGCTGGCCGGGGGCTGCGAGGTGGTCTCGGTCGAGGCCCGCGATACCGGCGAGATGCTGCGCGCCCTGGTGCGCGCACATCCCGAATTGCAGGCGCCCATCGACGCGGGTGTCTCGGTTGCCATCGACGGGCGGGTGATCGCCTCGGGCCTGACCGAACCGATCCCCGAGGGGGCCGAGGTCTATCTGATGCAGCGCCTGCGCGGCGGGTAGGCTCCCGCCCCCCTCGGCGCCCCTTTCGGGGCGCCTGCGGGCGTTGGGCCGGGCGCCGCTGCGCGGCGGGTCTTTTGCGAGGCGCTGCCTCGCGCTCCGGAGTATTTGCGGCAGAATGAAGGAGTGGACGCCTGCTCTTTCTTCTTGCTGAAAATATCCCGGGGGAGTCACCGAAGATGAAGGGGCAGCGCCCCCAGCTACGGGTCAACCGCGCGGGTCGTCGAGATCTTGAGTGAACCGGCGCGGCATCAGGCCGGATTGGAACCATGTGACCATCGAGTAGATGGAATAGACCGGCAAACCCGTGCGCCTGCGCAGATCGGCGGCATAGGGCACCATATTGGTGCATTCAAGAACGATGGCGCCCGCGTCGGGTTGTTGCTCCAGGATCTCGTCGGCCGCATCCAGCATGTCCTGTCGGCAGGCGGCGAAGTCGATTTGGGGCGCGTCACCCAGGATATCGCGGGAAAAGGCGCGCCCTCCATCCGTGCCGAAGACCGGTGTATCCGCAGGCACGCCGGCGGCGGCCAGATGGGCGGGGCTCAGGGTCGCTTTGGAGATGGTCAGGATCACCGCTTTTTTGCCCGGGGGCAGAAGGGCCTGTACCATCGGCACCTGCATCAGCGAGGAGGTCGCCACCGGTACGCCGAGGGCCGCGCGCAACTCGTCCTGAACCAGCGCGAGAAAGCCGCAATTGGTGGTGATCCCGTCCGCGCCAGTGGCCACCAGATCGAGACCCGCCTCGACAAAGGCGTCGAGCAGCACGCGAGGATCGCCGCGCACCACCCGATCGGGTGAAGCGCCGCGCACCACCCTGTAATGCACCGGAAAGGGCCAGGTCAGCGCATTGCCCATATCGCCGGGAATGCGGGGAAAGCGGGTTTCCAGCATCAGGATGCCGACCGTGGCACCATAGACCGTCTTGCCGCCAGGGATCAGGGACATGTTCGCCTCAGAGTTCGGGGACATAAAGCTGGGCATAGGCATCGCGCACCGCCTGTGTCGCCCCTTCGCGGCGGCGCTCGATATGGGCGCGCATCTCGGCCATGGCGCCGTCTGCGTCGTGGCGGGCCACCGCGTCGAGGATGCGTTGATGCGCCGAAACCATGGTCTGGCCCTGCGGCCCCAGCGCCTGCAGGCGGCGCAGGTCGATCAGGCGCAGATAGCGGATGCGGTCATTGAGATTGCCGAGCATCCGCGCCAGTTCGCCATTGCCCGACAGCGCGCAGAGCCGTGTGTGAAACCATTCATCCATGCTGAGCAGCGTTTCGGTATCGGCGCGCGCGGTATAGTCGGGCGCGATATCCTCGAGGTCCTGCATCAGGATGGCGATCTCGCGCTCGTCGCCGCGCAGGGCGGCAAGGCGCGCCGCCTCGACCTCGACCGCTACCCGCGCCTCGTAGAGATCCATCACCAGTTCCGGCGAGAGCGAGCGGCAGAAGAAGCCGCGCCCCGAGCGGAAGGTCAGGAAACCCTCGGCCACCAGCCGGTTCAGCGCCTCGCGGATCGGGGTGCGCGAGGCGTCGAGCTGGGTTGCAAGCGCGCTTTCGTTGATTCGGGCGTCGGGCTTGAAGGAGAAATCCGTCGCCATACGCCGGAGCGCATCATAAAGCCGGTCAACATTGCTTTCCGATTTGGTCATTAGGTGCCTCGATGTCGGGGGCAGGATATCGCGGGGTTGACTTGTGCGCAAGATGTGATGCAGAGCTGTATACAATTCTGAACGCAAATGTTGTGAGGGCGAGTCGCATGGACAACCGGATGAATGGCGCCGAGGCGATGGTGCGCATGCTCGAGGCGCAGGGGGTGCGGCATATCTTTGGCCTGTGTGGCGACACCACCTTGCCGTTTTATGACGCGATGCTGCGGCTCGATCACCAGATCACCCATGTGCTGACCCGTGACGAGCGCTGTGCCACCTATATGGCCGATGGCTATTCCCGCGTTACGGGGCGCGTCGGTGTGGCCGAGGGGCCGTCGGGCGGTGGCGCCACCTATATCCTGCCGGGGTTGATCGAGGCCTCGGAAAGCTCTTATGCGGTGTTGGGGATCACCACAGATATCTCGGTCGCCTCTTACGGAAAATACCCGCTGACCGAGGTGGATCAAAAGGCGCTGATGGCGCCCCTGACCAAGTGGAACACGGTGATCAGCCGCGCCGATCACATCCCGCGCATGGTGCGGGCGGCGTTCCGGGCGATGACCACGGGGCGCTCGGGGGCGGCGCATATCGGCCTGCCCTATGACGTACAATATGATCCGGTCGACGCCGCTGATATCTGGGCTGATCCCATGACCGCCAGCTATCCCGCTTATCCGCAGGCGCCCGCGCCCGGAGCGGCGCAGGCGGCGGTGGAGGCAATCCTGTCGGCAAAGAACCCGCTGATCGTCTGTGGTGGCGGCGTAGTGATCGCCCAGGCCTGGGAGGAGCTGGACCGGCTTGCTACCCGGCTTGACATTCCGGTGGCCACCTCGATCTCGGGGCAGGGGTCTCTGGCCGAGACCCATCCCAACTGTCTGGGCGTGGTCGGCTCGAACGGGGGCACCGACGAGACATGGGAGATGATGGAGGCTGCCGATCTGGTGGTGTTCATGGGCTGCCGGGCGGGGTCGACTACCACGGCACGGTGGGAGGCGCCGAAACCCGGAACCCGGATCGTGCATTTCGACAATGACCCGATGGTGATGAATGCCAATTACCGGACCGAGGTCGCGGTGGTGGGCGATCTGCGGCTGGCGCTGGCCGAGGTGAACGCGGTGCTGGACGCCCGCGCGCAGGGGGCCGATACCTTTGGCGGCGCGGCGGCGATCGCCGAGAAGAAGCGGCGGAAGTTCGACGCGTTCGAGGTGCTGGCCCGCTCGGATCAGGCGCCGATCCGGCCCGAGCGGGTGATCCGCGCGCTGATGAACACGCTGCCCGAGGATGCGACCGTGGTGTCCGATCCCGGCACCAGCTGCCCCTATTTCTCGGCCTATTACCAATTGCCGCGTCCGGGGCGGCATTTCATCACCAACCGCGCTCATGGGGCGCTGGGATACTCGCTGTCGGCCGCTTTGGGCGCCTGGTACGGGCGGCCCGCGTCCAAGACCGTGGCGCTGATGGGTGACGGGTCGTTCGGGTTCACCGTGGGAGAGCTGGAGACCGTCTGCCGGTCGCGGGCGCCGATCACCTATGTGGTGTTTTCCAACGCGACATTCGGCTGGATCAAGGCCAGCCAGTTCGCCGACAAGGACGCGCGCTATTACAACGTGGATTTCAACCGCACCGACAATGCGGCCATCGCGGCGGCCTATGGGGTGAAATCCTGGCGGGTCGAGGACCCAGCCGATCTGGAGCGGGTGCTGGCCGAGGCGATTTCCCATGACGGGCCGACGCTGGTTGACGTGATCACCCAGCCGCTGGAGGAAAGCAATGCCCCCGTCCGCCGCTGGATGGGGTAAGGCGGACGAGGGCAGGGCAGGCGGTTCGGGAGGGCCGCCTGGAGCGGGCCGCGCGCTTGGGCGGTCACGCGGTCCGCTCTGGTCTGGTGCGTGTGTGGGTCTCTACTCGATCTGGCGGGCGCTGCCCGAAACGCGGACGCCTTGGCCGGGGGTATCGCCGATCTCGACCCTTAGCAGCGAGCGGGCGCCCATATCCTCGCCCTGCACGATGTCGATCGTGCCGCCATGCGGCCAGCCGAGATCGCGCAGATACCCCGCCAGCGCGGCGGCGGCGGCACCGGTTGCCGGATCCTCCAGCACACCGCCGATGGCAAAGGCGTTACGGCTGTGAAACCGCTGCGGGGTCTCGACCCAGAGCAGATTGATGGTGGTGAAGCCGTTCAGCCGCATATAGGCGGCGCCCCGGTTCAAATCGTACTCCATCGTTGCCAGCCGGGTGCGGTCGCGCAGGGCCAACACAAGGTGATCGTTGCCCGCATTGGCCACGGCGGCGGGCAGGGTCGGGTCCAGGTCGCTTTCGTCGAGACCAAACAGCGCCAAGGCGGCCTCCAGCACCTCGAGGTCCACCGCGCCGCTGCGGGTGGGGGGCGAGATCAGTGCCGCCTGCACACGGTCGCCATGACGCTGCCCCTCGACCGAGATGCCAGCATCGTTGAGTTGCAGGGCATAGGTGCCGTCGCCGAAACGATCCGCGAGCGTCGCCCCCAATGCGATGGTGGCATGGCCGCAGAAAGCGACCTCGCCCACCGGTGCGAAGTAGCGCACCCGCCAGCCTGCGCCCTCTGGCGCTGCAAAGGCGGTCTCGGAATAGCCGACCTCGGCCGCGATGCGCTGCATCTCTTCCTCGGCGGGCATCTGGTCGGCGATCACCACGCCGGCCGGGTTTCCGCCCAGGGCGCCGTCGGAAAAGGCCGCGATCCGGTCCACATGTGCTGTCATGTCAAATCCTCCTGTGGGAGTGGATCCCGCCAGAGCGGGACCCTGTTCCTTAGTTAATGCGTGCCAGAAAGTCTTTCATCTCGGCGGCGATTTCGGTCCCGTATTCCTCGAGCGCGAAATGCCCGGTATCGAGGATATGGAACTCCAGATCGGTCAGGTCGTTCTTGTAGGGATGCGCGCCCGCTTCGGGAAAGATCACGTCGTTCTTGCCCCACATCAGCAGCGCGGGCGGCTGATGTTCGCGAAACAGCGCCTGCCATTTCGGGTATTCGGCGAGGTTGGTGCCGTAATCGAGGAACATCTCCAACTGCACCTCCTGATTGCCCGGACGGTCGAGCAGGTATTGCACGTGCCAGAAATTGTCCGGGCTGATCGCGTCGGGGTTCTGGGTGCCATGGGTGAACTGCCATTTGGTGGCATCCAGCGTCAGAAAAGCGCGCAGCGCATCGCCATTGGCGACCGAGGGGTCGGCCCAATAGGCCTTCATCGGGTCCCAGAATTCGCGCAGGCCCTCTTCATACGCATTGCCGTTCTGGATGATGAAACCAGTGACCCGCTCGGGATCTTCGGCGAACATGCGATAGCCCACGGGTGCGCCGTAATCCATCAGATAGACGGCATAGTCGTCGACGCCCTTGGCATCCAGGAGCTGGGTCATCAGTTGCGCGGTTCCGGCAAAGCTGTAGTCATATTCCGCCGCATCCGGCATGTCCGAGGCGCCGAAACCGGGATAGTCGGGCGCGATCACGTGATAATCGGCGGCCAGTGCGGGGATAAGGTTGCGGAACATATGCGACGAGGTCGGAAACCCGTGCAAAAGCAATACGGTCGGATTGGCCGGGTCGCCCGCCTCGCGATAGGCGATCTTCAGCCCCTCCAGCGTCTCGGTGCGGAACTGGGTCTGAACGGGCTCGGCGGCAAGCAGGCTTGACGGCAGGATGTAGAATCCCAGCGTCATGACCCCGGCGGAAAACAGCGATCCGGCGGTGATGGTGGCGGCGGTATTGAGCAATGTGCGAAGCATGTCGAAAGCTCCCTCTGATAATGAGTTGGGGTTTGGTCTTGGGACTTGAAGAGGTGGGGCCGGTCTGTCCGGCCTAATTCTGCTCGGACAACTGTTGTTTCAGCCGTTCGTTTTCCGCCCTGAGCTGCGCCAGCTCGGCGCCAAGCGCGTTCAGATGCGGGGCCAGTTCGGCCTCGGTGTACCGGGGGGTGATGTGCTGGGGACAGTTCCAGTCCAGCCCCTCGACCGAGATGATGGCGGCGCGTTCGGCCGGGTGAGTCTGCCCCTCGGGCAACAGGCTGGCGGCGGCCTCGGGCCCTTCGATGAATTTCATCCGGCCGAGGATTTTCAGCCGCCGCTGGTTGGCGTAATCCATCAGGATCAGCGCCACCCGGCTGTTGCCGTCCAGATTGCCGCGCGAGATATACTGCCGGTTGCCCGACAGGTCGGCATAGCCGATCGTCCGCGGCCCCAGCACCCGCAGGAACCCGGCAGGCCCGCCGCGATACTGCACATAGGGCCAGCCGATTTCCGAAACGGTGGCCTGATAGAACCCGTCCCGCGCCTCGATGAATGCCTGTTCGGCAGGCCCGATCTCATGCCCCTGCTGCGGGCCGCCCTCGATGAACTTGGCATAGCTGCGGGCGGAGCCGAGCCGTTCCTGATGGGCACGAACGGCAGGGGTGAAGGTCAGCTGGGAAAAGGCGCGGGGCATCGTTCTATCTCCGTTCAGAGGCCAAGTTCGGTCAGGCCGGGATGGCCCTCGGGGCGCGGCCCGAGGGGCCAGTGAAACAGGCGCTCGTCCTCTGTAATCGGCAGGTCGTTCAGCGAGGTGTGGCGGGCCGACATGCGGCCATCCTCGTCGAACTCCCAGTTCTCGTTCCCGTAGGAGCGGAACCAGTTGCCGCTGTCGTCGTGCCATTCATAGGCATAGCGCACCGCGATGCGGTTGTCGGACCAGGCCCACAGCTCCTTGATCAGGCGATAGTCCAACTCCTTGTCCCATTTGCGGGTCAGAAAGGCGTGGATGTCGTCTTGACCGGTGACGAATTCGGCCCGGTTACGCCAGCGGCTGTCGTCGGAATAGGCGGGCGTCACCACGTCGGCGCTGCGGCTGTTCCAGCCGTTTTCGGCCAGACGCACCTTTTCGGCGGCGGTTTCGGCGGTGAAGGGGGGCAGTGGGGGGCGTGTCATTGGGGGTATCCCGTGTCAGGCGATGGAAGCGGCCAGAATTGCCAGCGTCAGAAGCAGGGGAACATGTCTTGTCGGGAAAAGGGCATAGCGGCGTCGCATGGCGTTAATCCTTAGGTGTACCGATCTGTTAACTTGGCCTCAAGGTGTACTGATCGGTAAACTTTTGCAAGTCCTTTTGTGCAGATTTTTTCGTGGGAGGAGGCGTGGCGGAAAAACTTCATTTCGCGACAATTGGTTACCGGTGGTGATTTGCACTCTGTTGCCCGCGTGTTTATGTACCGATCAGTAACCCAAGGACGAATCATGCGGCCTAATAAGAAAGACGAACTGGTGCGAAAAGCTCTGACGGTGTTCTACCGGGACGGGTTTCATGCCACTGGTATGGACAAACTGGTGGCCGAGACCGGGGTGTCGAAGACCTCGATCTATAAACACTTCCGCACCAAGGAAGAGCTGATCGTCGCGGTGCTGAAACTGCGCGACGAGAATTTCCGTGCCTGGTTCGAGACACGGGTAAACGAACTGGCCGATACGCCCGCCGACAAGTTCCTGGCCGCTTTTGATGCTCTGGGAGAGTGGTTCGAGGAAGACAGCTATCGCGGCTGCATGTTCATCAATGCGGGCGCCGAGTATCAGTGCAAGGACGACCCGATCCGGATGGAGGCCGCGCATCACAAGCAGGTGCTGCTGGATTACTTCACCGATCTGGCCCGGCAGGCCGGGGCCCGCGACCCCGAGGCGCTGGGATGCCAGATCCTGCTTCTGAAAGAGGGCGCAATCGTCATGTCCTCGCTGATGGGTACCACCAAACCGGCCTGTGATGCCAAGGACACGGCGCGCATCCTGCTGGACCACGCGTTGCAGGGGTAGGGCGCTGGCAAGCCGCGCCCCACGGTGTCAGGCCAGGGCGCGACCCTCGGCCACATGTTTCCTGAGGATCTCGGGCGGGGCGAACCGGTCTCCGTATTTGCCGGCCAGTTCCTCGCACCGGGCCAGGAACCGGGCCGGGCCATAGGTGTTGACGTATTGGAGATAGCCGCCGGTATGAACCGGCGCGCCGATCCCGAGGATCGAACCGACATTGCCATCCTCGACCGTGCGCAGCACGCCCTCTTCCAGACAGCGCAGGCTTTCCAGCACGGCGCGGAACAGGATGCGGTCCTTGATGTCCGCGTCGGGGATATCGGCCCCTTCCTTGCGCCAGGCGGCCAGTCCCGGCCAGATCGTCTTGCCCTGAGCGTCATAGTCATAGAACCCCTTGCCAGTGGCACGACCATGGCGGCCGTGCTGGCTGATCATTTCGGCCAGCATGGCGCGGGCGGCGGGGTTTTGTTCCTTGTCGGGGTCGAGAAGGCCCATTTCCACCTGAGTGTTGTAGATATCGGTCACCAGCTTGATCTGCACCTCGTCGAGCAGCGACAGCATGCCGGTGGGCATGCCGGTGAGGCGCGACAGGTTGTCGACGCGTACCGGATCGTGCCCCTCGGCCACCAGCTCCACTGCCTCGATGATCTTGGTGCCGATGGTGCGCGAGGTATAGAACCCGGTGCTGTCACCGACGATGATCGGGGTCTTGCGGATCTGGCGGGCAAAGTCGAAGGCCCGCGCCAGCGTCTCGTCCGAAGTCTTCTCTCCGGCGATGATCTCCAACAGGGGCATCTTGTCGACGGGTGAAAAGAAATGCAGCCCGACGAAGTTCTCGGGCCGCGCGGCGCCGGTGGCCAAGCGGGTGATCGGCAGGGTCGAGGTGTTCGAGCCCCAGATGCCATTTTCAGCAAGCAGCGCCTCATGCTCTGCCAGAACCGCATCCTTGATGTCGATCTTTTCGAACACCGCCTCGATGATCAGGTCGCAACCTTTCAGGTCGTCGGCCTTGTCGGTCGGGGTGATCAGCGCCAGCACCGCCTCGCGCTCGCCGGGACTCATCCGGTCCTGTTTCACCCGCTTGTCCAACAGACCGGCCGTATAGGCCTTGCCGCGCTCGGCGGCCTCCATCGTCTGGTCCTTGAGCACCACGGGCAACCCCGCCGTGGCGGCGGAAAAGGCGATGCCCTGCCCCATCATGCCGGCGCCGAGGATGCCGAGGCGCTGCACCTTGGAGGGCGGCACGCCCTTGGGCCGGCTGGCGCCGCCATTGACCTTGTTCATGCCGAAAAACAGCGTCTCGATCATGTTCTTGGTGCTGGCCAGTGGCGTCAGCGACACGAAACGGCGGCTTTCATAGCGGGTTGCGGTGTCGAAATCGACCTTGCCCGCTGCCTCGGTCATGATGTCGAGAATGCGCGCGGGCGCAGGCATCAGCCCGCGTGTCTTCTTGTAGAGCATCGCGGCAGCGCCCGCGATGCGGGTCATGTTATGCGGCGCGGTCGATGGCCCGCCGGGGATCTTGTAGCCCTTGGTGTCCCAGGGCTGGGTCACCGCCGCCGCATCGCCCT
Organism: Ruegeria sp. YKSD163; assembly: GCF_059612905.1. NCBI lineage: Bacteria > Pseudomonadati > Pseudomonadota > Alphaproteobacteria > Rhodobacterales > Roseobacteraceae > Ruegeria > Ruegeria sp. YKSD163. Next base: position 48,368 of record NZ_JBXWRM010000008.1, on the reverse strand, counting down.
GCACCGACAGGATGTATTCCTTGGCGCGGGTCAGGAGTTGGTCGGCGGGCACCACCTGATGGATCAGCCCGGTCTTGAGCGCCTTGTCGGGCGAGACCTGCCGCCCTTCGAGCAGGAAGGGCATCGCGCCTTCCAGCCCCAGCATCCAGGTCAGGCGCACGACGCCACCGCCGCCGGGCAACAGGCCCAGTGTGACCTCGGGCAGGCCGATCTTGGTTTTCGGGTTGTCGGCGGCGATGCGGTGGTTGCAGGCCAGACAGATCTCGAACCCGCCCCCAAGTGCGGCGCCATTGATCGCGGCGACATGGGGTACGGGCTGTTTCTCCATCCGGCGCATCACGGCCTTGGTCGCCTCGACGGATCGGAACAGCGCCTCGACCCCGTCGGGCTCGATGCTTTTCAGCATCTTCAGGTCGCCACCGGCAAAGAACGTGTCCTTGGCCGAGGTCCAGATCACGCCTTTCAGCTCGGGCTCCGCCTCGATCCGGTCCATGGTCGCGGCAAAGAGCGGCCAGAACTCGGCATTCATCGCGTTGACCGGCCCGTCCATGTCCATGGTCACGGTAACGATGCCATCGGCATCCTTTGCATAATGAAAATCACCCATTCTGCCGCTCCCTTACAGACGTTCGATCAGGGTCGAGATGCCCATGCCGCCACCGACACAAAGCGAGATCATCGCCCGTTTCGCGCCCCGGCGCTCCAGCTCGTCCAGCACGGTCGACACCAGCATGCCCCCGGTGGCACCCAGCGGGTGGCCCATGGCGATGGCGCCGCCGTTCACATTGGTGATCTCGTGGTCGATATCCAGATCCTTCATGTAGCGCAGCGCGACCGAGGCAAAGGCCTCGTTGATTTCCCAGATGTCGATGTCCGAGACCTTCAGCCCCGCCTTGTCGAGGCATTTTTTGGCCGCCGGGCCGGGGCCCGCCAGCATGATCACCGGATCGGTGGCGATGACGGTGGCCGAGACGATGCGCGCGCGCGGTTCCAGCCCCAGATCGCGGCCCGCCTTCTCCGAGCCGATCAGCACGGCGGACGACCCGTCGACAATGCCCGAGCTGTTGCCGGGCGTATGCACATGGTTGATGCGCGCCACCTGGGGATACTTGGCCAGCGCCATGTCATCATAGCCAAAGGCACCCATGCCCGCGAACGAGGGGTTGAGCGCGCCCAGCTTCTGCATGTCGGTGTCGGGTTTGATGAAATCGTCCCGCTCGAGGATGGTGATACCGTTTTCATCGCGCACCGGCACCACAGAGCGGTCGAACCAGCCGCTGTCGCGGGCATGCGCGGCGCGGCGTTGGCTTTCCATCGCGAATGCGTCCACATCCTCGCGGCTGTAGCCGTCGATGGTGGCGATCAGGTCGGCGCCGATGCCCTGCGGGGCCGAGTTCTGGTCGATCACGAAATCGGGGTCGGTGAACATCGCGCCACCCTGGCTGAGCATGGGGATGCGGCTCATCGATTCGATGCCGCCCGCGACCACCAGTTCCTCTTGATCCGATCCAACCTTGGCGGCGGCCATGTTCACCGCCTCAAGCCCCGAGGCGCAGAACCGATCCAACTGCACGCCCGGCACGGCCTCGTCCCAATGGGCCGCCTGCACGGCGGCCTTGGCGACGCAGGCGCCCTGATCGCCCACCGGCGCGGTGCAGCCCAGGATCACGTCGCCCACACGCGCGGTGTCCATGTCGTGGCGCGCCTGCATCTCGCGCAAGAGACCGGCGGCCAGCTGGATCGGCTTCACTTCGTAAAGCGCGCCGCTGGCCTTGCCGCGCGAGCGGGGCGTGCGCAGGGCGTCATAGATATAGGCGGGTGTTGCCATGACCGTTCCTCCTGAAGGTTTGGCAACAGCCTAGGGGCGGGAGTGGGCGGAACACAATGATCTGGCCGAGCAGAAAAATAGACATTAAGTGACAGGTATGGCGGTCACGATCCCGGCGACAATTGTCGCCAATATCCTCGAAGGCGCGGTGGCGCGCGGTGCCGACCCAGGGTCTATCCTGACGCGGGCGGGGCTATCTGGTGTTGTCGGTGCGTTGGAGGCGCCCGATTTCGTGCGTCTTGTGCGGGCGGTGACGCTAGCGCTGGATGATGAGTTGGCAGGATTGCAGCAGCGCCCGCAACGGGTGGGGACGCACGCAATCATGGCCGCCCATGTCAGCCATGCCGACACATTGGGCGCAGCCTATGCCCGTGCGGTTGGTTTTATGGACCTGATGGACAATTCCTTTCGCTATTCGCTGCGGGAAAATGGCGCCAACTTGCTGTTCGAGATGACCCGCATTCCGGGGCGAGAGGTGCTCAATATCGCCGCGGTCGAGATGGTGCTGGTCCTGGTCAGCCGGATGCTGGCCTGGGTGGTGGGCAATCGCGGTGCGATTAATGGGGTCTGGTTCGACTATCCCGCGCCCGGTCATGCTGCGGCCTATCGCGCCATGTTCCACCGGGCGCCGATGCAGTTCGGGCAGGGCGGCAGCGGGATCGCGATCCCGCTGTCGCTGTCCCGCCTGCCGGTCCTTCGGACCGAAGAGCAGGCCGCCGCCTATGCGCGGCGCACACCGCTGGATGCGTTTCTGCCGCAGGATGGCACCGCTGGTCTGCCGCTGGAGGTCGCCGTTGCGGTCGAAACCCTGCTCAGCGCCGAAGGGGCGCTGCCGGATATGGCGCAGATCGCGACAACGCTGGGTATCGCGCCGCATACATTGCGCCGCCGACTGAAACGGGACGGGGTCGATTACTCCGACATACGCAAGCAGGTCCGGCGCGATTTGGCGGTCAGGCTGCTGACCACCACTGACTCCCCGGTCGAAGAGATCGCTGCCCGGACCGGGTTCAGTGAGGCAAGCGCCTTTATCCGCGCTTTTCGAAGTTGGACCGGGCTGACCCCACGCAGCTATCGGGTGTCAGAGTTCTGAGCCAGGAATGCCTGCACCCTACTCGGTGCCGCAGAACAGGGAATAGAGCAACCCGATCACCTGTTCGGTATTGCTGTCGGACAGAGAATAGAAAACGGTCTTGCCTTCGCGCCGGGTGCTGACCAGCCCCTCTTCGCGCAGTCGGGCAAGCATCTGGCTGACCGCGGCCTGTCGGATCTCCAGGAGGTGCTCCAGTTGCCCCACCGATTTTTCGCCCGCCCCCAGATGGCACAGGATCATCAAGCGCCCCTCATGCGCAAGCGTCTTGAGATAGCCCGCCGCGCGGGCGGCGTTGCTCGCCATATCATCGGGTGTCTCTGGCGACAAAGGGGTGGCATCTTGCACGGTCACGTTGGGGGTCCTGTCCTCGTAAATGGCGTCAATATGCCTCAAGGACAGGGATGATGTCACCCCTAGATCGTTGGGGCTCCGCCTTGAAACGCATTGCCGCTGGCATAATCGCAAGGGGCTTCCTGCATGTTGAGGTGCAAATCGCGGCCGGTAAAAGGATGCGCGCGGGCCAACGCTTCGTCCACCTCGATCCCAAGGCCGGGTGCATCCGGTGGGATCACGAATCCGTTATCGACCTGGATCGAGCCCTTGATCAGCGCATCGTGGAACGGGGTCTCGATGCTTTCGAGCAGCAGGATGTTCGGGATCGACGCCGCAAGCTGGATATTGGCCGCCCACTCGATCGGCCCCGCATAGAGGTGCGGCGCCATCTGCGCGTTGAACAGTTCGGCAATGGCGGCAACCTTTTTCATCTCCCAGATGCCGCCCGCGCGCCCCAGGGCCGGTTGCAAGATCTCGGCCGCCCCGGCACGCAGCACGGCGCCGAATTCGGTCTTGGTGGTCATTCGCTCGCCGGTGGCCACGGGAATGCGCACGTTTCGGGCGACGCGGGCCATGTCCTCGATATTGTCGGGGGGCGTCGGCTCTTCGAACCAGAGCGGCGAGTAGGGCTCAAGCGCCTGCCCGAGTCGAATGGCGCCAGCGGTGTTGAACTGGCCATGGGTGCCGAACAGCAAGTCGGCGCGGTCGCCCACCGCCTCGCGGATCGCCTTGCAAAAGGCCACAGACAGCGAGATGTCGGTCATCGCGGGCATGTGGCCGCCCCGGATGGTGTAAGGGCCGGCAGGGTCGAATTTCACGGCCGTATACCCCCGGCGCACCATTTCGGCGGCGCATTCGGCGGCCTGGTCGGGCGAGGTCCAGAAGCCCGCGATATCGTGATGCGGCAGCGGATAAAGATAGGTATAGGCGCGGATACGTTTGTTCATCCGACCACCGATCAGCGCATGCACCGGGCGGTCCCGGTCTTTGCCCAGAATGTCCCAGCAGGCGATCTCGAGGCCCGAGAAAGCGCCCATCACGGTCAGATCGGGACGCTGGGTAAAGCCGCTGGAATAGGCGCGGCGGAACATCAGTTCGATATTCTCGGGGTTTTCGTCTGCCATGTGCCGGTCGAACACGTCTCGGATCACATGGATCATCGCCTCTGGCCCGACCGAGGAGGCATAGCACTCGCCCCAGCCGGTGATGCCGGTATCGGTGGTCACCTTGACCAGGATCCAGTAGCGCCCGCCCCAGCCGGGAGCGGGTGGCGCTGTGACGATGATATCGAGGTCTTGCAGCTTCATCTGGTACTCCATCGAGGGGGGGCGGAGGCAAAAAATTGAAAATTTTTTGCTGGCAAATTTTCGGGGAAAATTTGCCGACAGTCTCCGGCGTCAGGTGAACAGGATCACGTTACGTTTGGCGCTTCCGGTGCGGGTGTCGGCGATGGCCTCGTTGATCTGCTCCAGCGACCAGCGCCCCGAGATCAGCTCGTCGAGCTTGAGACGGCCTTGCTGGTAAAGGTCGATCATCCACGGGATATCGCGCTGGATCACCACGTCGCCCATTTTTGAGCCGATCAGCCCGTGTCCCTGGAACGAGGCGCTCATCGGTTCGTATTGTGCCATGGCGCCGGCATGTGGCATGCCGATCATCACAGCCCTGCCGCCCCAGCCCAGGTATTTGGGTGCCTCGTCATAGGCGCGCACCGCACCGACCGTGACCAGCACCGCATCGGCGCCGCGCCCGCCAAGCGCCTTGTAGGCAGCGCGCCAGGGTTTCGGACTGGTGGCGAGCACACCATGGGTGGCGCCGAACTCGCGGGCGATGTTCAGTTTCTCTTCGGTCATATCCACCGCGACGATGCGACGGGCGCCCGCGATGCGGGCACCTTGGATGGCGTTCAACCCGACGCCACCCGCACCGATCACCACCACGTCCTGCCCGGCGCGCAGCCGGGCGGCGTTGACCGCCGCCCCGACCCCGGTGATCACCCCGCAGGAGAGCAGGCAGGCCACGTCGCGGCCCATATCATCGGGGATCCTGACGATCTGGCGCTGGCTGACCACCACCTTTTCGGCGAATGCGCCGCAGGCCATGGCCTGAAGCAGCGGTCCGTCGTCAACGGTACGCAAGGGGCCTTGCTTGACCCCGTCATAGGGTGTGTCACAGATCGTGGGTTGGCCGCCCGCGCAATTGGCGCAACTGCCACAGGCGCGGATGAGCGTGACCACGACCGGATCGCCCGGGGCAAAGCCCTGTACGCCTTGGCCTACGGCAGAGACCGTACCCGCCGCCTCGTGCCCGTAGACCGCCGGCAGATGCCCGCCCCAGGCGCCATCGGCATAGGAGATATCGGAATGGCAGATCGCGACCGCCTCCAGCGTCACCTCGACCTCGCCGGTACCGGGCGGGGCAAGCAACACTTCTTCGACCACCAGTGGTGCATTGAACTCATGGCAAACGGCGGCGCGGATTCTCTGCATCCCGGCTCTCCTCGGCATTTCTTTACCCTACGGTGGACCGCGGCGCTCGGTGCGGCAAGGTGGAAACCGGCAAAGATACGTCGCAATTACGTCACGGCAGTCCGCGTGCGCAAAAAGATCACCAAACCTGCCGCCATCAATGCCAGCGCGACGAGGAAAGGCGCACCGGGCAGATAGACCGGTGCCTGTGGTCCGGTAAAGTGGGCGAATACGCTGGCCATCAACAGGGGTGAGACGATCATCGACAGCGCATGTACGGCGGACATCACCCCTTGCAGCGCGCCCTGCTGGTCGTCGGCCACGCTGCGCGACATGATCGCCTGCAAGGCGGGCGGGACCACCGCACCCATCGCGGTGATCGGGATCAGGATCAGGGCAAGCGTGCCGCTGGCGATGAAAGCGAGCAGCCCGAAGCCCACGAAGTCGAACAGCTGCCCCCAGATCACCGTGCGGCGCTCGCCGATGCGGCGGGTGAGATGCGGCAGCAGCCCGCCCTGAACCACTGCCATCAGGAAGCCGAAGATACCCAGCGACAGGCCGATCATTTTGGGTGACCAGCCGAACCGCTCCTGCGAGAAATAGGACCAGATCGCCGGGTAGACATAGATCGCAACGGAATAGAGGAAATAGGCCCAGAGAAGGCCCTTGAGCCCGGGCACCCCGCCCAACATGCGAAAGGCGCCCAGCGGATTGGCGCTGACCCAGGAAAAGGAGCGGCGGGTCGCGGCGGTCACCGTTTCGTTCATCACGAACAGGCCGAGGATGAAGTTCAGCCCGGCCAGAACCGCCGCCGCCCAGAATGGCGCGCGGGTGCCGAACTCGCCCAGGACCCCGCCCATCAGCGGCCCCAGCACAAAGCCGACACCAAAGGCCGCGCCCAGCATGCCGAAACGGGCGGCCTTTTGCTCGGGGCGCGAGACATCAGCCATATAGGCCGAGGCGGTGGCATGGGTGGCCGCCGTGATGCCGCCCACGACGCGGCCCGCCAACAGCAGCCAGATACTGCCCGCCACCGCCATCACCACATAGTCCAGCGCCATGACAAAGAGCGAGACCAGCAGAACGGGGCGCCGTCCGAAGGCATCGGACAGGCTGCCGATGATCGGGCCGAACAGGAACTGCATCGCGGCAAAGGCGGTGCTGAGCACGCCGCCCCACAGCGCCGCGTCGGCCAGGGTGCCGCCTTTCACCTCGACGATCAGGTCGGGCATGATCGGCATGATCAGGCCAATTCCCATGGCGTCGATCATCACCGTCGCCAGGATGAAGAGAAAGGGCAGGCGCATTCTGAACCGTCCGGTTTAGTTTGCCAGACCCTAGCCGCGCCGGTCGGGGTTGAAAAGCCGCTAAGTGACCGCTTGCGACCGGACGCGGGCGGCAAAGGCGCGGGCCTCGTCCGGGGCGGCACCCAGCTGTCGGGCCGGGTCGGTCAGTGCCACCGCGTCCAACTGCGGCCAATCGCGTGCAATCAGGTCGCGCAGCGGCACCCGGCTCTCCATCGCCTCGGTACAGAGCCTCTTGACGGTGGCCTGCGCCTCGGGGCGGGGCAGGTGGGCGGCGAGCGCAAAGCTCACCGCCTCGGCGTGGATGGTGCCAAAACCCATTTCGAGCGTGGCGGCCATGGTGTCGGGGCAGGGGGCCAGTCCGGGCAGCAGGCGCTGGGTGATCTGTACCGAGGACGCAGCGCCCAGCACGATCTGCGGCAGGCACATCCATTCAGTGAACCAGGCGGCACCATCGCGCTGATACCGGTGCACGCCCGCGCCATGCAGCACCGCCAAGAGGCCCGGCACTTGCCGGGACAGTGCCACCATCGCCGAGGGGCCGACCGGGTTCTGTTTCTGCGGCATGGTCGAGGACGCGCCGCCGCCACCCAGCGTGATCTCGGCGATGCCGGTCTGGGTCAGCTCGATGGCATCCTCGCCCAGCTTGCCAAGCGCCAGCGCGATGCGGGTGCACCAGTCGGCGAGCCGCAGCACCGGGGTCCGGTCGGTATGCCAGCTGCGCCCGGGGTCGGAAAGGTTCAGAAGCTGGGCCAGATCGGTGCGCAGCCGCGCCGCCTCTGGCCCCAGCGCACCGCTGGTGCCGGCGGCGCCCGACAGTGACACCAGCAGGCAATCGCGCCTGAGACCGGGCAATTCGCGCAACAGATCAAGCAGCGTTGCTCCCCAGGCCGAGACCACTGCGCCAAAGCTGGTGGGGGTGGCATGCTGACCGTAGCTGCGCGCTGCCATGGGCAGATCGGCATGGGTTTCGGCCAGCCCCGCCAGGAGCTCCAGGATCGCACCCAGATCCCGTTCCAGCACCGATACCGCCTGCCGCAATCGCAGCATCAGGCCGGTGTCGATGATATCCTGCGAAGTAGCGCCCCAATGCACATATTGCGCATGTTCGGGCGCCTGCATTTCGCTTCGAAATGCGGCGACCAGCGCCGGGACGCTGACCCCGTTTGCCCCCGTCGCCTCAGCCAGGACGCCGGGGTCGAGGTGGATTTCCATCGCCGCGCGGTGGATTGCACCGGCGCTCTCGGCCGGGATCAGCCCCAGCGCGCCTTGCGCCTTGGCCAGCATCCCCTCGACCAGCAGCATCGCGCGCAACTCGGCCCCGTCGGTGAACAGCCGCCCGGCATCGCCCGCAGGAAAAAGGCGCGCCAGATGCGCGCTGTCAAACACTGATGCGGCCATCAGAACTGTCCTTCGATCCGTGTCAGCAGCCGCGCCAGCCCCTGCGGGTCGGCAAAGAACGGCGAATGAGAGCTGTTCATGACATGGACACGGTCGGATGGCCAGTCTGCCGTCATCTCCTCTTGGTATTCAGGTGGGATCGTTCGGTCCTCGGCGCAGCGGATGTAAACCTTGGGTACGCTTGAGAAGCGGTCGGACAGGGTCAACGGCGTTTCTTGCGGCGCGATCGCTTGCGGGCAGAGGCGCGGCTGGGCGTAACGCACCCGCTCGGGCCGGCAGTCGTGATAAAACAGATCGGCGACCCGTTCGGGGTCGACGGTATAGGATAACCCGTCCTCGGATTTCAACACCGCCTCGGTCAGGGTCTGGCGCGGCGCGCGTTTGCGCATCTCGACCATCGAAAGACCCGAGAGGGGCACATAGGCGCACAGATAGATCAGCCCGCGCATCGCGCCAGGGTTTCGTTCAGCAGCGGCGCTGATCGGATAACCGGCCCAGCTATGGCCCAGGATCAGAGTGTCGGCTGTACTGGCGTCCAGCACCGCGTCGCGACAGCTGTCCAGTGTAACCTCGTTGATCGGAGTCACGTCCGACCCATGGCTGGGCATGTTGATGGCGCGCACCGTGTGGCCGCGCTCCTCCAGCGCAGGGATCAGGTCGCGCCAGCACCACGCCCCGTGGCAGGATCCGTGGATCAGAAGAAAATCGGCCATGGCCGTGCCCTCTCAGATATGGCCCACGTCGTGCAGGAACTGCACGAGCCGTTCGGCATAGGCGGCGGGGTGTTCGACACAGGGCAGATGTCCGGCCTTGCGGAACAGGTGGAATTGCGAACCGGGGATCAGCTCGACGGTTTCCCGCACCAGATCCGGCGGGGTCGAGCCGTCTTCGTCCCCGGCTATGCCAAGGGCCGGCAACCTGAGGCCGCTGGTTGGCGTATAGAAATCGGTGCCCGCGATGGCGGCGCTGCACCCGGCATAGCCCTGCACCGGTTGCCGGACCAGCATGTTGCGCCAAAGGGTCAGCTCGGCCGTGGTGCGGAACCCGCGCGAGAACCAGCGTTCCATCACGGCATCCGCCAGTGCCTCGATGCCGCCTGCGGTGACGGCGGCGATACGGTCCTGCCACATCTCCTTGGTGCCGATCTTGGCAGCGGTGTTGGACAGAACCAGCGCGCGCACCTGGTCCAGCCGTTTGACCGCCAAACCCTGCGCGATCATGCCGCCGATGGACAGGCCCACCACTGCCGCCTCGCGAACCTCGAGCATGTCGAGCAACCGCTCGGCATCGCGCACCAGCGTGCCCATGGCATAGGGCCCGTCCGGCGCGTCGCTCAGGCCGTGGCCGCGCTTGTCATAGCGGATCAGTCGTAGCCCCGCGGGCAGATGCGGCAGGATCGGTTCCCATAGGCGCAGATCGGTTCCCAACGAGTTAATGAACAGCACAGGTGCGCCTTCGGGGTCGCCGTCGACCCGGTAATGCAGCCTGATATCCCCCAGATCCGCGATCCGCATTTGGCAGCGACTCCCCTTTCCAGTGTGAAACCAGACTAGAGCCTTACGCCGGGGAAGGTAAAGCATCCTGACGCCGCATGGCGTCATTTTGCCTTTGGATGGCCCGTTCAGGCAAAGCGCTCTAACGCAGTGCGAAACACCGCGGCGTCGACATTGCCGCCCGAGGCCACGGCAATCACGCTGTCTCCTTCGATCTGATCGGCGTGAAACAGGGCCGCTGCAAGCGAGACCGCCCCGCCCGGTTCCAGCACGATCTTGAGCCGCAGAAAGGCCAGCGCCATGGCGCGGAGGGCCTCGTCCTCACTCACCGCCAGTCCGGGACCGCAGAGCCGGCTGAGGATCGGAAAGGTGATCCTGCCCGGTTCCGGCGTCAGGATCGCGTCGCAGATATTGCCGGTTTCCGAAGCGTTGCGGCTGATGGTCCCGCTGGCGAGCGAGCGCTTCACATCGTCAAACCCCTCGGGCTCGACCGGGCGCGCGCGCAATCCCGGTGCGCGGGCCTCAAGCGCCAGTGCCACGCCCGAGGTCAACCCGCCGCCACCGCAACAGACCAGCACATCGCCGCTGTCGACGCCCAGTTCGGCCGCCTGTTCGGCCAGTTCCAGCCCAACACTGGCCTGACCGGCGATCACCTGTGGTTCGTCATAGGGACGGATCAGTGTCAGCCCGCGTACGCGTGCCAGCGCGGCGCCGATCTCTTCGCGGCTTTCGCGGCCCCGGTCATACAGTACCACCTCGGCCCCAAGCGCCCTCGTGTTGTCGATCTTGAGCCGGGGCGCGTCCGAGGGCATCACGATGACCGAGGCGATGCCATGCAGCGTCGCCGCATGGGCGACCCCCTGCGCGTGATTGCCCGAGGAATAGGCGATGACGCCGCGGGCGCGCGTCTCGGGGTCGAGGGCCGAAATGGCCGACCAGGCGCCGCGGAACTTGAAGCTGCCGGTATGTTGCAGGCACTCGGGTTTCACCAGCACCCGGCGCCCGGCGATCTCGTCCAGAAAGGGCGAGCTCAGCAGCGGCGTGCGGCGGACATGGCCCGACAGCCGTGCGGCTGCGGCCTCGATCAATTCGATGCTGCTCATGCGGCCTCCAGAATGCGGCGGATCAGGTCCAGCGATTGCGGTTCGTCGAGAAAGGGCACATGGCCCCGGTCTGGCACTTCGGCCGAGATCAGGCCGGGATGGCGGCGATGCATCTCGGCCACGGTGCCGGCGCCCAGAATATCGGAATTCGCCCCCCGCAACACGGCGGTGGGAATGTTGCGCAGCGCCTCGAAGAACAGCCACAGATCGGGGATCGCCCCGGTTGCGGCCTGATCCAGCAACGCCCTGTGCAGCCCGTCGTCATAGCGCAGTGCCAACCCATGTTCGGTGGCGGCATACTGGATTTCGGCCTGTTTGCGCCAGACCGAGAGCGGGATGCCGGGAAACTGCGGCTCCATCGCCTGTTTCAGCGCTAGTGCGGCCTGGTCATGGGTTTTCGAGACCGGTTTCTTGCCCACGTAATCCATGATCCGCGCGATGCCCACCGGCTCGATCACCGGTCCGACATCGTTCAGGATCACCCCCGCCAGCCGGCCAGGGTGGCTGGCGGCCAGCGCCATGGCGATCATGCCCCCGCGCGAGGTGCCCAGCACTGTCACCCTTTCCAACCTCAGATGGTCGAGCAGTTCGATGACGTCGTGAGCTTCGCGCAGGACATTGTAATTGCGGTAATCGGGATCGTAGTCGGACTGCCCCCGCCCGCGATAATCGAGGCGGATCAGCCGAAGATCGGTCACATGCGGGAGCAGGAACTCGAAATCGCGGCTGCACCGGGTCAACCCGGCGAGACAGAGGAGCGGTTGGCCGGCCCCCTCGTCCTCGTAAAACAGGCGGAGGCCATCGGTCGTGGTGAAAGCGGCCATTCAGACCCCCGCCAGCTCAGGAATGCCGGTCAGATCCGACAGGATATGGTCGGGCGTCCAGGGCAGCCGGTCCACCGGCTCGCCCGCGCGGTTCACCCAGGCGGTGCGGAACCCATAGCCCGCCGCAGCCGCCGCATCCCAGCCGTTGGAGGACACGAACAGCACCGCATCGGGCGGGCAACCGAACCGCTGGCCCACCAGGTCATAGACCCGGCGATCGGGTTTGAAGATGCCGACGCTTTCCACGGAAAGCACATCGTCGAGCACATCGCCCAGCCCGGCCGAGCGCACCGCGCCGTCCAGCATGTCGGGAGAGCCATTGGACAGGATTGCGGTTTCCAGCCCGGCGGCCTTGAGTGCGCGCAGCATCGCCGGAACCTCGGGATAGGCCTGCAATTGCCAGTAGAGGTCCAGCAGCCGTTGGCGCAGCGCGGCATCACCCGCCAGCCCAACCGCCTCGAGAGCCCAATCGAGCCCCTCGCCGGTCACTTGCCAGAAATCGGTATGCGCCCCTGTGATCGTGCGCAGCCAGCTGTATTGCAGCTGTTTCAGCCGCCAATGACTGGCCAGCGCCTGCCAATGCGGGCGCAGGGCGGCGTTTTCGGGTTCGTCCGCCGCCTGCCGGGCGGCGGCGGAGACGTCGAACAACGTGCCATAGGCATCGAATACGCAGGTGGTTATGGACATCGTATCCTCTCCGCAAGGGGTCGCGCGGCGCAGCCTCGCACAGTCGCGCGGCGGGCGAAAGGGGGCGGGGTTTACATTGGCGTGACAGGGTCTAGGCTGGGCGTTCTTTCAAAACTGCCCCAGACGGAGACGGCATGACCCAGATCAAACAAGGCGACACGGTGCGCATCCACTACACCGGAACCCTGCTCGACGGCAAAACCTTCGACAGTTCCGAAGGACGCGACCCGCTGGAGTTCACGGTCGGGTCCGGCCAGATCATTCCCGGTCTGGACAAGGCGATGCCGGGCATGGAAACCGGCGAGAAAAAGCGCGTCGAGGTGCCCTGTCAGGAGGCCTATGGCCCGCTGAACCCCGAGGCCCGCCAGGCGATCCCGCGCGAGGGTATCCCCGACGACATTCCGCTGGAACTGGGCACCCAGTTGCAGATGCAATCCCCCGATGGCCGGGTGATCCCTGTGACGGTGGTCGAACTGGAAGAGGCGACGGTGACGCTGGACGCCAACCACCCGCTGGCCGGTCAGGACCTGATCTTCGACATCGAGGTCGTCTCGATCAACTGACGACACGGCCCGCCCCGGCAAGGGGCGGGCCGATCTGTTGCGCAGCGCGCGCGGCAGGCGAGATTTTTCGTCGAAAAATCTTGCCCGCTCTACATGAATTCCGACTGTGGCATGCCGAGAACGTGGAAACCGCCATCGACCCGAATGATCTCTCCCGTGGTGCAGGCGCCTGCGTCCGAGGCGAGATAGACCGCGGTACCGCCCACCGCCTCGAGCGTTGCGTTCGAGCGCAGCGGCGCGTTCTGGTCGCAGAACTTGAAGGTCTTGCGCGCACCGCCGATGGCGGCGCCGGCCAGGGTCTTCATCGGGCCGGGCGAGATCGCATTCACTCGGATCCCGTCGGGGCCCAGATCATTGGCCAGATAGCGGGTCGCTGATTCCAGCGCCGCTTTGGCGACGCCCATGACGTTGTAGTTCGGCACCACCCGGTTCGACCCCTGATAGGTCAGCGTCAGAACGGTGCCGCCATTCTCCTTCATCATCGGATAGGCGCGTCGCGCCACCTCGATCAGGGAATAGGCCGAGATATCCATAGAATGCTTGAAATTCGCGCGCGTCGTGTTCAGGAACCGGCCCGTCAACTCGGATTTGTCCGAATAGGCGATGGCATGCACCAGGAAATCCATGGTCGGCCAGCGCGCGGCCAGCTGCTCAAAGGCGGTGTCCAGCGACGCATCGTCGGTCACGTCCGCATCGACCATGAAATCGCTGCCGACACTGGCGGCCAACGGTTCCAGCCGCTTGCCAAAGGCCTCGCCCTGGTAGGTAAAGGCCAGTTCCGCCCCCGCCTCGTGCATTGCCTTGGCAATGCCCCAGGCGATGGACCGGTCGTTCGCGACCCCCATGATCAGGCCGCGTTTGCCCTGCAAAAGTCCTGACATCCGCCCTTACCCCCTGAACTTGCTCAGCACCATCGATCCGTTGGTGCCGCCAAAGCCGAAGCTGTTGGTCATCACCGAATCGAGGCCGGCGTTTTCTACATATTGTGTCGCGACCTCGCCGGGCTGGATGCCGTCGGCCAGAGTGTCGACATTGATCGAGGGCGTGATGAAATCATGCTCCAGCATCAAGAGGCAGAAGATCGCCTCGAGCGCGCCCGCCGCCCCCTGGGCATGGCCGGTCATCGACTTGGTCGAGCTGATCGGCGGCACGCGGCCCTCGCCGAACACGCGGCGGACCGCCTCGACCTCGCCCACATCACCGACCGGGGTCGAGGTGCCATGCGCGTTGATATAGCTGACCTTGCGGTCCTCGGGCAGGGTGGACACCGCCAGCCGCATCGCCCGTTCGCCGCCCTCGCCCGAAGGCGCCACCATGTCATGCCCGTCCGAGGTTGCGGCATAGCCGGTCACCTCGGCATAGATCTTGGCGCCGCGCGCCAGGGCGTGTTCCAGCTCTTCCAGCACCACGATGCCGCCGCCGCCCGAGATCACGAACCCGTCGCGATCCTGGTCGAACGCGCGCGAGGCCTTCTCGGGCGTGTCGTTGTATTTCGACGACATCGCGCCCATCGCGTCGAACAGGCAGCTGAGCGTCCAGTCCAGCTCCTCGCCACCACCGGCGAACATCACGTCCTGTTTGCCCAGCATGATCTGCTCGGCTGCATTGCCGATGCAATGCAGCGAGGTCGAGCAGGCCGAGGTGATGGAATAGTTCAGGCCCTTGATCTTGAACGCCGTGGCCAGGTTGGCCGAGATGGTCGAGCACATGCATTTGGGCACCGCAAAGGGCCCGATCCGCTTGGTCGCGCCGGTCTTGAGCACGGTCTGATGTGCGCTCAGCATGGCGCTGGTCGAGGGGCCGCCCGATCCGGCCACCAGACCGGTGCGGGGGTTGACGATCTGATCCTCGGTCAGCCCCGCATCGGCGATGGCCTGTTGCATGGCGATATGGGCATAGGCTGCACCCGGCCCCATGAAGCGCAGCGCGCGCTTGTCCACATGTTCGGCCACGTCGATCTTGAGCGTGCCGGCGATACGGCTGCGGAACCCGTGTTCGGCCATTTCCTCGCTGGCGACGATACCCGACCGGCCCGCCTTGAGCGAGGCGGTGACCTCTTCGGCATTGTTCCCGATCGAGGAGACGATCCCCAACCCGGTGACGACTACTCGGCGCATGTGGCCTCCCTTGCTTGCTCGGGTCTTATTAGGGCATTGGCGGGGCCGGGTGCAAGGTGGCGTGGTGTCGGGGACGTCGCCGATCCTGGATCCGGTCCGGGCCGGTGTGGCACTGCCGGGCCTGTCAGCCGGGCTGAAACATGTCGCTGAACTGTTCACGCAGGATGTTCTTTTGGACCTTGCCCATCGTATTTCGCGGCAATTCATCCATCACGATCAGTTTTCGGGGATGTTTGAACCGGGCAAGCGAGGCCTGAACCTGCGCCATGATTGCCTGTGTATCGGGGGTCTTGCCCGGTTGCGCCACGAGGATACCCAGCGGGGTTTCTCCGAAATCGGGATGGGGCACCCCGATCACCGCGCTTTCCAGCACGCCGGGCTGATCGTCCAGCAGCAGCTCCAGCTCCTTGGGATAAATGTTGAACCCGCCCGAGATGATCAGGTCCTTGCCACGTCCGACGATGGTGACATAGCCGTCAGGATCGACGAAACCCAGATCGCCGGTGATGAAAAACCCGTCAGCGCGCAGTTCGGCGGCGGTTTTCTCGGGCATCTGCCAATAGCCCTTGAACACGTTTGGGCCGCGCACCTCGATCTGGCCTATTTCGCCCTGAGGCAGGGGTTCGCCGCTCTCGGGGTCGGTCACCTTCAACTCGACGCCCGGCAGGGGAAATCCCACCGTGCCCGCGCGGCGTTCGCCCTCGTAGGGGTTGGAGGTGTTCATGTTGGTCTCGGTCATGCCGTAGCGTTCGAGGATGCGATGGCCTGTGCGTTCCTCGAACTGAACATGGGTTTCGGCCAGTAGTGGCGCCGAGCCCGAGACGAAGAGGCGCATGTGTTGCGCCAATTCGCGAGTGAACCTGGCATCGCCCAGGAGGCGGGTGTAAAAGGTCGGTACGCCCATCATGGCGGTTGCGCGGGGCATCTGCGCGATGACCTGGTCGAGGTCGAATTTCGGCAGGAAGATCATGCTGCCGCCAGTGATCAGCGCAATATTGGTGGCGACGAACAGGCCGTGGGTGTGAAAGATCGGCAGCGCGTGCAGCAGCACGTCATCGGCGGTAAAGCGCCACTCGCGCGCCAGCGTCTCGGCATTCGACAACAGGTTGTCCTGGGTCAGCATCGCGCCCTTTGAGCGGCCCGTGGTGCCCGAGGTATAGAGAAAGGCCGCCAGGTCGCCGCCGTCCCGCGCGACGGTGTCGAACCGCTCGGGCATCGCGGCGGCGCGCTCGGTCAGGCTGCCCGATCCATCGGCGTTCAGGGTCTCGACCCGCGCGCCCAGGCCTTTGGCGATCGGGGCCAGCATGTCGCGGCTGCGCCCTTCGCAGACGATCAGCGCGGCACCGCTGTTTTCGATGAAATAGCTGAGTTCATCGGCGGTATATGCCGTGTTGAGCGGCAGAAAGATCAGCCCCGCTTGCGCGCAGGCGGCATAGAGCGCCAGCGCCTCGGGCGATTTCTCGATCTGGGCAGCGACCCGGTCGCCCGGTTTCAGACCCAGGTCGGTCGCCGCATGGGCCAGCCGCGCGGCAAGTGCCAGAAAACCGGCATGGCTGATCACCTGCCCGTCGGGCAGAAACAGGAACGGGGTCTCCTTTCCGGCATGGGTGCCGAAGAGGCGGTCATAGAGGGGATTTGTCATCGGGTTCCCTTTCCTGCGTTACGTTCCGGTCCGCTTGCAGTTCTGGGACATCGCACAGCGATGGTAAAGGCGGTTCGCCATCGCGGGGTCGAGTTCTCTGTCAGCCGTCCCGCAGGATCATCTCGGCCCCGCGTGCGGCTAGCATCATGACCGGCGCGTTGGTGTTGCCCGAGGTCACGTTGGGAAAGGACGAGGCGTCGATCACCCGCAGCCCCGCCACCCCATGCACCCGCAGCCGTGAATCCAGCACCGAATCCCGCGCCGAGTTCCCCATGCGGCAGGTGCAGCTGGCGTGATAGACCGACCCGGCGCGCTGCCGGAAATCGGCCAGCAGATCGGCATCGGACATGGTGGAGATGTCGGGTCCTTCGACCGTGACCGCGCGGATCGCGGGAGTCTCCGCCAGTTTCTGAGCGATCCGTCCGGCGGCAACGGCCATGGCGCAATCCTCGTTGGTGGACAGCGAGTTGGGACGAATATCGGGGGCGACCTCCGGATCGGGCGAGCGGATCGTCACCGCGCCCCGGCTGGTGGGGCGGCAAGGCTGGGCGCAGATCAAAAAACCGGCCATCGGCGCCACGTCGGGTTTGCCATCGGGACGCACCGAATAGGACATCGGGTTGCAATAGACCTGCATGTCGGCGGATCCGCCGGGGGTCGAGGCCACGAAACCGCTGATCTGGTTGATCGGCACGCTGAGCGGCCCACCGCGTGTCAGCAGATATCGCAGCCCCGCTGCCATCTTGCCGGGCCAGTTGCCCAGACGGTTGTTCAGCGTCGGTTCGGTGGCGGTGAACTGATAGGAGATGCCAAGATGGTCCTGCAGGCCCTGACCCACTTGCGGCAGATCCCGGGCAACCGTGATCCCGTGGCGTTTCAGCAGCTCGGCGGGTCCGATGCCCGAAAGTTGCAGCAGCTGCGGCGAGTTCACGGCGCCGGCGCTGACGATTACCTCGCGGGTGGCCGTGGCCTGCACGCGGTGGCCACGGGCGCGGTACGCCACACCCGTCGCTCTGCCGTCGTGCAGGATGACGCGCTCCACCAGGGCCTCCGAGACCAGGTGCAGGTTGGGCCGTTTGAGGGCAGGGCGCAGGAACGCATCGGCCGCCGACCAGCGGCGACCGTTGCGGACAGTACCCTGAAGGCGCGCGACGCCGTCGCGCGCAGCACCGTTCAGGTCGTCACGGATCGGCCAGCCGGCCTGTGCCGCCGCCTTGAGAAAATGCGCCGAGAACGGGTGCATCCGGTCGCTGACATCGCTGACATGGACCGGCCCGCTGCCGCTGAGCCTGCGCCGCCCGTCCGGTCCGGGCCGGTCGCGTGTTTCCAGTTGGGCATAGGTCTCGCGGACCGATTGCCAGTTCCAGCCCGTCGCGCCTGCGGTTTCCCAATCGTCGAAATCCCGCGGCAGGCCCTGCACATAGGCCATCGCGTTGATCGAAGACGACCCACCCAGCACCCGTCCACGCGGCCAGAAGGCGGCCCGCCCGGCAAGTCCCGGATCGGTCTGGGCGGTATAGCACCAGTTGACCCGCGGGTCGTCGTAGGTCTTGCCATAGCCCAGTGGCACCTTGATCCAGAACCGGTTATCGCTGCCGCCCGCCTCGAGCAGCAGAACCTTGTAGCGCCCGCAGGCGGTCAAGCGGTCAGCCAAAACGCATCCGGCCGACCCGGCGCCCACAATGATGAAATCGAATCTGTCCATCGCACTGTCCTGCCTTGGGGCCAGTGCCGGCATGATCGCACCCGTGGCCTGCGCGAAGCGTGAACACAGTTTGATTTTCAATCCAAACAATGGATATTGCGGCTAAGACCAAAAAATATTTAAAGGTAATCCGCCGATGGACCTTCCTCATCCAACCTGGCTGCGTAGTTTCGAAGCCGCCGCCCGACTTGGCAGTTTCTCGGCCGCCGCCGATGAGTTGGGGCTGACCCCTGCCGCGGTCAGCCAACAGATGCGGCTGCTGGAACAGCATCTGAAAACCACCTTGTTCGAACGGTTGCCGCGCGGTGTGGCGCTGACAGATATGGGCGAGGCCTATGCCCAGCCGGTGCGCAAGGGGTTGGGCGATATCCAGGTCGCGACCGCCGGTCTGTTCGGCAAGGCGCGGCGCCAAAGGGTCAAGGTGCGGGCCTCGATCTCTTGCGCGGCGCTGGTGATTGCGCCCCGGCTGCAAGAGTTTTTGGAGCGTTATCCCGAGATCGAGGTCGAATTGTCGACCTTTGTCTGGGCCAACCGGTTTCAGGAAGGGATCAGCGATGTCGACATCCGCTTCGGTTTTGGCGACTGGACGGATGGACGTGTCACCCATCTGGGGCATGAATTCGCTATTCCCGTCTGTCCACCGGATTATCTGGCGGGTTTTGGCGCGGCACCGACACTCGACCGTCTGGCTGCTGTGCATGTCCTGACCATTCATGGGTCGGAATCCGACTGGCCGCGTCTGTTCGCGCAAATTGGCTTGCCGCTGCCGGTTGCGGCCCGTGTAACACGGTTCGATTCCTCGCTGATGGCCTTGCAGGCGATGATGGCTGGCTCCGGCCTCGCCATCGTGCTGGAGAGCTTTGCCCAACCGTTTCTCGACCGGGGTCTGGTGGTTGCGCCGGTTACCGACCGGCTGGCCATCAGACCGGCGCATTTTCTGGTCGAACGTGACGGTGTCGAGCAGCGCGACGAGATTCGCGCGTTCTCGGACTGGATAAGAGGGCTCTTTCTGAGCGGTTGAGCGCCCCGCGAGCCCGGCATCCTCGCTTAAAGTCTCCGGCACCGAACCCCGCTAGGTGTTCTTGCCGGGCCAGTCTGCGTAACGACAAAATTAACATAATCAATCTTATACTCTTAACGGACGGGTCACCGGACCGTGGGGCCTCGATCTAAGAGGCGCGGGGCGTCGCAAACCGCTGGATGTCGAATTCTGCAATCGGCAGGTCCGTTCTCCCGTTCAGGATCAGATCGGCGATGATCTGGCCGGTGATCGGCGCCAGCGCAAAGCCATGGGCCGAGAAGCCGAACAGGTGATATCCTCCGTCACGGCTCGCCGGGCCGATCACCGGCAACCGGTCGGGGGTCATGCCTTCGATCCCGGCCCAGCCTCGCAACACACGCGCGCGCGCCATGTTGGGAAAGATCGCTGTCGCCGCGGCGGCGTTGCGGGCCAGTTGGCGCATGTCCAACGTTGTGGTGCCGGTATCGGGGTCAGCAATTCCCTGATAGGCCCCACCGATCAGAACGGTGCCATTGCCGAACTGCTTGAAACTCAGCGCTCGCCCCTGCGCACCCACTACGGGGGACAGGAACGGGCGCAGACGTTCGGTGATCATCAGCATCAGGGCCGAGGCGGTGACCGGTGCCCGGTCGCCCATCATTGCGGCCAGGTCTCCGCCCCAGGCGCCCGCGGCGTTGACCAGCACCGGGGCGGCGTAACTCGGACCGGAGGTCTCTATAAACCAGCTTCCATTGGCCCGCTCGATCCCTGCGACCCTGGTCCCTTCGACAAGCGCCACCCCAAGAGACCGCGCCTTTCTGCTGAAAGCACGGACCGTGCGGAATGGATCGGCGTGGCCGTCACCATGGACAATGGTGGCGCCGACGCAATGCGCGGCGGCGGCAGGCAGAACCGCGCGCAAGGCCGCCTGACCGATGATCTCTTCATGTGAGAAGCCACAAGACAGGAGCCTGTCCCGACGCATTTGAAGCGCGGCAAGTTCTGCTTCGGTTTCGGCCACCTTGATCTGTGCAGCCGGGGCAAATGCGCAGTCGTCATCGATTAGGTCGGATATCCTGTGCCACCGGTCCAACGCGGCCTGGGCCAGCGGCAGTTCCGGCACCGCACGCCCAAGGCGGCGCACCCCACCGGCATTCGCGCCCGAGGCATGCCGCCCGGCGCGGTCCTTTTCCACCACCACGACCCGCAGTCCCGCGCGGGCCAGATGCAGCGCCACCGACAATCCGTGCAATCCTGCGCCGACGACCACGGCATCAGCCCTTTCGGTCGCCCGGACCATCGCCGTCACTCTGCCTCGTCGAGCGCCGCCAATTGCCCGAGCTCCAGAGGTTTGACCGGCGCGCGCAGGCGCGCGGCGCCGACGTCGGCTATGGCGCATCCCCGTTCGGCGGCGATTACTTCTGTTACCGTCAAACCGCAGAGCCGCCCCTGACACGGACCCATGCCAGCACGGGTAAAGCTTTTGAGCTGGTTGGGCCCCTTGCAACCCAGCGCGACCGCCTCGCGGATTTGGGCGGCGGACACCTCTTCGCAGCGGCAAACGACGGTGTCGCCACCTCGCGGGATGCGAAAGCGGTCCGCCGGGCGATAGAGCGTATCGAGGAACCGCCGTAGGCCAGCCTGATGATCCACGGTCTTTTCCAGGGGTGCGGCTAGGCTGTCGCGCTGTTCGGTCGTGATCCTGCCCAACCGGTGCAACGCGCCAAGTGCCGCGATCTGCCCGGCCGCTTCGGCGGCCACGGCGCCCGCGATCCCGGCCCCGTCACCGGCGATGGCAATGTTTGGATGGCTGGAGGTGCCCCAAACATCGATGCGCGCATGCCAGCAGGCCTGTTCGGGATGCCAGTCGTGCCGGCATCCGGCAGCCATCGCCAGATTGACATTGGGAACCACACCCTGATGCAGCAACACCGTCTCGGCGGGTAAACGGGACCAGCGGCCCGACTTGCAATATTCCACTGCCTCTGCGGCCCCTGCCCCGACGATCCGGATATCCTCGACCCCGCTCATTACCGGGATCCCCGAGGCACGGATCTCCCGTTGCCAGCGCCAACCCTTCCACAGGCTGGCCGCGTGGCCCATCGCCCCGGGCAAATGTGGTAGCGCGCGGGCGTAGTTCCCCCGCGGCGTGGTGTCGAGCAGGCCGGCTACCTTGACCCCGGCGCGCAGGTATTGATGCGCGACGAGGTAGAGAAGCGGCCCGGTGCCGACGAAGACCGGCGCCGGCAGGGTCACGCCCGATGCCTTGAGCAGTATCTGGGCGGCGCCTGCGTTCATCACCCCCGGCAGGGTCCAGCCGGGCACGGGAAAAGGACGCTCCTGCGCGCCGCTGGCGAGGATGATCTGATCTGCCCGAAGCAGCCTTGCACGATCCTCGACAGTCACCCCGATCTCGCCGCTTGCGTCGACCTGCCAGACGATCGCGCCGGGAACATGGCGGGCGGTGCTGGCCCGGAAACGATCGACCAGGCCTGCGCCATCGAGATACTCGGTCCCCAGGATCGCGGCGCCGTCCTCGCGGCGCCGCTCGATGGCGCGATAGATCTGACCGCCGGGCCGGGGTTGCTCGTCCAGCACCAGAACCGAGGCGCCGTGATGGCTGGCCAATGTCGCGGCGGCCATACCCGCAGGCCCGGCGCCGATGACGACGATATCGTGATGCTCGGTCATGGTGCCTCCTCGGGATCGAGAGACAGGACGGAGGTCACGTCAAAGGCCCCTTTCTGTCGAGCCACGCGCATTCCGTCGCGCACCTCGTGCATGCAGGCCTGCTGATTGCCCTTGCCGTCGATCTCGACCAGGCAGTCGAAACATACCCCCATCATGCAGAGCGGCCCGCGCGGTGTATCGGACAGGGCGGTAGTACGGAACTGCCGAATCCCGGCGCCAAGCAGCGCCGCCGCAACGGAGTCTCCGGGCTGTGCCTCGATCACTGTGCCTTCGAAATGGATGCGGACGGGGGCGCCCGTGACCTCAAACACTCGGGACATTCTCAAACCTTTCCGGGCCAAGGCCGCTGGTTTCGCTCGGCAGCCCGCCCTCGGCGATCGCGGCGGCAAGGCTCTGGATATGGGCGGCGGCAAGGGTGACGCCGCTGTGACAGGTGGCGGCATAGGCGCCGGGACAGGTTTCCGAGCGGGCATAGATCGGTGCGCCATCCGGCGACATCACCCGCAACGCGCCCCATGCACGCACGATCCGGGCGTGGCGCAGATGCGGGAAGGTTTGCATGGCCCGGGACGCGATCCGCGCCTGGCAGGCGGCGGTGGTGCCATCGTCAAAGCCCACCTCTTCCTTGCTCTCGCCCAGTTGCACGCTGCCCTCGGCGGTCTGCCGGATGCCGGACAGGGGCAGGTCGAGGAATGGGCGCATACGTTCGGTGATCAGGTTCTGGCCACGCTGCGGGCGCACCGGAACCTGCAACCCGACCTGTTGGGCCAAGGCCGGCGTGCCAAGGCCGCAGGCGACGACAACCTGTTCGCAGTCGAAGCTCTGGCTGGCAGTTCCGACCTGAAACCCGTGTGACCGCGGCTTGATTTCCTGTACCTTCTCGCCACTTCTGATCGTGCCGCCCAGCAACTGGAAGCCCGCATGCAACGCCCGCAGCAGGGCCAGCGGATTGACATGTCCGTCGGTCGAGGAATAGCAGCCCCCCACCACATCGGGTCCGAGGCCGGGGACCATGTTTCCCAGCGCGCGGCGTTCCAGTATGCGATAATCCACATGCGGGGCGTGGCGGCACAGCAGCTCCATTCGCTCGGCCTTTTCGGTCATCTCGTCATCGGAGAGAAAGATCTCGATCCCCCCGGGCCGCCGATAATCAAGGCGCAGCCCGGTCAGATCGGTCAATTCGGTCGCCAGCTGTTCCCAGCCCTGCGCCGATTGCCAGGTCCACTGGGCATAGGGAGGCATTTCGACCCCCTTGGACTGCACCCAGACCAGCCCGAAATTGCCGCGCGCCGCGCGAAAGGCGACATCACCTTCGTCCAGCATCAGAGTCCGGATCCCGCGACGTTGCAGGCCAAAGGCGATCGCGGCCCCGACCAGCCCGCCGCCGATCACGATGGCGTCGGCGCTGGTCATGCGAACCTGCCGATATCGTAGGGCGCAAGATCGAGGTTCAGTGGCTCGCCCGCGATCAGCCCGGCCAGGATGCGCCCGGTATTGGGCGCCATGCCCAACCCGTAATGGCAGTGCCCGAAGGCCGCGAACAGGCCAGCCGCGCCCGGCACCGCCCCAATCACGGGCAGGCTGTCGGGAAAGGAGGGCCGAACCCCCATCCACGGGGTGACGGTTTCGGTATCGAGCCTTGGAAACAGACGTTTGGCCATGCGTAGGAACACCTCGGCACGGCGATAGTCGGGTGGCGCGTCCAGCCCCGCGAATTCGGCGGTTCCAGCGCATCGCAACCCGTCGCGCATCGAACTGGCAACAAACTTTCCTTCGACATCCATGACCGAATTGTTCACCGCGATCCCCGGGTTGGCAAACATCAGGTGATAGCCCCGCTCCGCCTCAAGCGGCAGTGTCAGTCCGAGCGGCGCCAAGAGCCGTGCTGACCATGCTCCCATGGCGACAACGGTGCAAGTGCTTGTGAGCGTGTCCCCAGCGGTGTCGATCCGCCATTCGCTCCCGTCGCGTCGCAGACCGCGAATCTCGGCCCGGCGAAACCGGGCTCCCATGCGCAGGGCCTTGTCCATCAGCGCCCGGCCCAGGGCGCCGGGATCGGTGGCGCGGGCCTGATCGCGGATCACAATCGCCGCCTTATAGTCGGGCGCGATCTCTGGCTCGATCTCGCGCAGCGTATTGCCGTCGATCCGTTCCAGGGGCACCCCCCGGTCAAGCCGCATCCGCCAGCCAAGCGCATCCAGATCCGCGTTTGCGGGGTTGCGAAAGACGTGCACATAGGCCGAGTCCCGCAGCAGACCCTCCTGCCCCGTCCCTTTCAGGTGCTGGCGGTAGAGTTCGACATTGGGACGATTGAGCGCGTTCATCGCATCGGCAATCGCGGGCAATCGATCAGCGGCCCCCGCGCGCAGGAACCGCATCAGCCAGGGCAACATGCGCGGCGCGTGGGACAGCCGGACCGACAGCGGCCCCTCGCGGTCGATCAGCCATCCCGGCACCTGTTTCCAGAGACTCGGCATCGACTGCGGGACGCAACTCCATGGCGAAATCACCCCGGCATTGCCATGGCTGGCCCCGCTGGCGGGATCGCTTCGGTCGATCAACTCGACATCGAACCCCTTTTCCAGCAGGGACAGCGCGGTGCAGATACCGACGATACCCGCCCCCAGAACGTGAACAGAGCCTCGCCCAGCACCCGGCATTACGCAACCTGTACCCGTTTGCTGGCATGGATTTGCTGGAGCAATACCGGCAGCGCCACCATCATCGCGAACAGGTCGCTCTTTGATCCGGGAGTGACCATGAACAGCGCGGCAAAGGCTATCAGCCAGCGGAGCGGTTTTGGCATCGGCGCGATGAAGAAGCCGCTGACGGCGGTTGCCATCATCACCACGCCCAGACCACAGGTCAGGACGGTTTGCAGGAACTCTCCCCAGGTGAAGTAATCCTCGAGCACGATCAGCATCGCGGGCGAGTAGACGAACACCATGGGCACCATCAGCTTGGCAATGCCCAGAGAGAAGGCCGATAGCCCTGTCTTGAATGGATCGGCACCCGCGATACCCGCTGCGGCATAGGCCGAGGCACAGACCGGCGGCGTGATCTCGGAAATAACGCCATAGTAGAGCACGAAGAGATGCGAGGCGAGCGGCGGAACGCCCAGGTTGGCCAGCGCTGGCTGCGCCACCGTGGCCAGCATGATGTAAAGCGCGGTGGTCGGCAGGCCCGCGCCCATCAGGATGCAGGTGATCGCGATCAGTACCAGAGAGATGAACAATGTCAGACTGGGGATCGAGATCTCGAGCATCGGGATCCAGCTGATCAGCCCGTGCACGGTTTCGGCCAGAGACAGGGCGCCATTGGCCACCATGAAGCCGAGCCGGAAACCCAGCCCGGTGGAATTGACCACACCGACAACGATCCCGATCGCCGCAACAACTGCACCCACGGCCAGCGCGTATTTGGTCCCAAGCACCGCGCCGTCCATCACGTCGCGGATGGTCATACGATGCATCGGGTTGAGAAAGCCCACAACGAGGGCCGAGGTGATCCCCCAGAACGCCGCCATATGGGGCGAGTAGCCGCTGAACAGCACATAGATCAGGACGAACAGAGGGATCGAGGCGGGCCAGCCGCGCTTGATCACGCGCCAGAGCTGCGGGATCTCGGCCTCGGGTACGCCTTTCAGCCCCATGCGCTTGGCCTGGAAATGCACGATGCAGAGCACGCCGATATAATGCATCGCTGCCGGGATCGCCGCGGCCAGAACAATGGTGGTATAGGGCACTTCGAGAAACTCGGCCATGATGAAGGCCGCGGCCCCCATGATCGGTGGCGTGATCTGTCCGCCCGCGCTCGAGGCCGCCTCGACCCCGCCGGCCAGGTGACCGGGATAGCCCATGCGCTTCATGTTCGGGATGGTCAGCGAACCGGTCGACACCGTGTTGGCGATGGACGATCCCGAAATGGTGCCGAAGAAGGCCGAGGAAACGACGCTGACCTTGGCCAGCCCGCCGGTGTAACGACCTGCCACAACGGTGGCCATGTCGACGAACAGCTGTCCCAGCCCCATCCGCTGCGCCAGCACGCCAAAGAGGACGAAATGGAACACAACCGTCGAGACGATCCACAGCGTCACGCCATAGATGCCTTCGGACGGGAAATACATGTTGTTGATATACTGCGACCAGTTGATGCCCGGATGCATGATGGTCTGGATCGGGATGTACTGGCCGAAAACCGCGTAACAGGTGAACAGCAGGATGATGATCGGAACGACCATGCCCAAGGTGCGCCGGACCGCTTCGAGCAGCACCACGATGAGGGCAGTGCCGAAGACAACGTCGATCAACCACGGATCGCCCTGGCGCATCACCTGCTCGACCATCTGAAAGTGGACGCCGAAAATGGTGACGTCGACCCCGTACCAGGTCACCCCGATATAGAGCGACGTCGTGATTCCGACGACGATGAAGAGCCAGTCAAGCAGCGGGACGTTTCCAAAGCGATACCACGCGTTGGGGCGCAGCGGCTGGTTCCGATCGCGCTTGAACATGGGAAAGCTGATGAAGATCAGTGTGATCACACCGGCCATGTGAAAACCCATGTGCCAGTAATCGACCGGCACTCCGATCCCGGCGGTGACATAGTGATAGCCAGCGAAGAACAACGAGAACAAAAAGACGAACCTGACGATCCAGGGACCGACCGTTCGGGTCTGAAGCGCGCTGTCATACTTCTTTTCGAGCTGTTCGGCCTCGTTAACGTCAAAGGTCGCCATGTCAGCCTTTCCGGATTGAAGCGTTGAATATCCGTCCGCAGGCGCGCGGCGCCTCGGGATCGGTGAGGGAAACGGGCGCAAACCGGCGCCCGTTTCGAAGGTTCCTGTCGATTACTTGATCATGCCGATTTCTTTGTAGAACCGTTCGGCGCCCGGGTGCAGCGGGATCAGAACACCTGTCAGCGCGGCTTCAAGCTGGATCGCCTTGCCCTTGGCATGACCCTTGTCCAGCAGCGCACGGGTCTTGTCGCTCCAGAGCGCCTTGGTGATCTCGTATACCAGCTCTTCGTCCTGATCGACCGAGGTGATCAGCTGGGCATTCACGGCAACCGTGGCGGTATCGGCGGTGATGTTCTCGTAGACGCCGCCCGCGATATTGCTGTGCACATAATAGGGGATGATGCCGTTGATCGTGTCCCGCTCGTCATCCGAGAAGGAGTAGAGCTCGAACCCCTTGGTCGACCCCAGCTGGATCAACGCCGCAAAGGGCGTGCCGCCGGCATAGAAGAACGCGTCCAGCTGACCGTCGGCCAGGCGCTGTGCGCTCTGCCCAAGGCTCAATTCATGCTCTTCGACGGTGATGCCATAGTGCTTGAGGATCATCCGCACCGAAACCTGGGTGCCGGACCCCGCGGCCGCCACGCCGACGCGCATGCCTTCGAGTCCCTTGAGGTCGTCGATGCTGGTACCTTTGGCCAGCACCAGGTGCATGTCCTCGGGATAGAGGTTGGCAATGACCCGGATCTTGTCCTTGGGGACGCCGTCGAACTTGCCTTCGCCCTTATAGCCCTGCACCACGCTTTGCGCGCCCGCCAGACCGGCATCGAGTTGTCCGGCATGAATGGCATTGACATTGGCCACCGACGCGTTGGTCGACACCGCGATCGCGACCAGACCGGGAACTCCGCAGGTACCGCCATCTTCGCAGGCGCGTGCGCCCGGCGGGTTCGAAATCGCGTTGGCGATCAGGCCGCCGATCGGGAAATAGGTGCCGCCGGCCCCGCCGGTGCCGATACGCCAGAATTTCATGTCCTGCGCAGTCGCGGCGCCAGCCGCCAGCAACAGACCTGCGGTCGCCGCAATCAGTTTGTGTCGCAATTTCATGTGTCACTCTCCGTTGGTGGTTATTTTCACGGTTTTGGTCGTCGTCGGCGGGAACAGGACACGGGTGTCAGGAACAAGCCAACAATCCGGCGCCTTCTACAGGGCCCTGCCGCAAAGAGTGACCGGTTCAGCCGATTAGCACAAATTGTAAATTTTTTTGATATGATCGATTTTTCTTATGGCATGGTTGAATCATTCAACCAGAATGCGGGGCGGGACATGAACCTCAGACAGCTTGAAGCGTTCCGAGAGGTCATGCTGACCGGATCGGTCACCGAAGCGGCGCGCAACATGGGCCGGACACAGCCCGCCGTCAGTTCCCTGATCGCCGGGCTGGAAAGCTCGGTCGGATACCCCTTGTTCGAGCGCAGGCGGGGTCGGTTGCATCCGGTACCCGAGGCCCACTACCTGCTGGATCAATCCGCAACGATCCTCGACGATCTGGGCAAGCTCTCGCACAACATGAGGGCCGTGGGGCGTTTGCAGGAGGGTCATCTGAACATCGCCTGCCTGCCAGTGTTCAGTACTATCATGCTACCCAGACTGATTTCGAGTTTCGTCAAAGACCGGGGAAATGTCTCGGTCTCGCTGGTCAGCCAGTCCTCGGAACGGGTCTATGAACGGTTGGCATCGCAGCAATTCGATGTCGGCATTGCCGAGGCAACGACTCATTCGCCGCTGGTGACCGAGGCCGAGACCAGCATGGATTGCCTGTGCGCCGTGGCCGCCGACAGCGAACTGGCGCGAAAACAGGTGCTTACGCCGCATGATCTGGTCGGTTTGCCGATGACGACCTTTATCGACGGTCACTTCATCCGTCGCCAGGTCGAGGCCGCCTTTGCCAGAGAACGCCTGGACCTTGCCATTCGGTTTGAAATGCAGAACGCGGCCTCGCAATTTGCATTTGTCGAGGATGGGTTGGCTTGGGCGATCATCAGCCCGATGAGCGTTCATTACTATCAGCAATCCGAACCCAACCAGCCGCGCGTGGTGTTTCGGCCGTTTCTTCCGTCGATCGTCTATCGCATCGCCGTCCTGACACCCGCCCACACGCCCGTGTCGCGCCTGGCGCGAGCGTTTGCTGATGTCCTGATCGGCGAAGTCCGGCGGGTCGCGGGCCTCGATCCTCTGTAGAGCATCGCCGGTTTTGCCGGTGCGCTCCGAATGCTCCGGGAAATCAGACACGATCCGACCTTGAGGTGCGGGCGAATTGTCCCGGCATGGCGGGGATGTTCTGCCCGCCAGAATCGCCGAAGGAGCGGGTTCAGAAAGGGTCTTGTCAGAAAAGTGATTCTCACATTACGGTGAAAATGTCCGAAATGTGAGACTATCATGCAAGAACGCCTTATCCGCCTTCTCGAAGCCATTGCCGGTGCGGCCAGCCCGCTGAACGCAACGGAGCTGGCGCGTCTGACCGACGTGCCGCGGGCGACCATCTATCGCAACATTTCGTCTCTGGTCGATTGCGGCTTTGTCGAGGTGACGGACTGCGGCAGCCGCTATGTTCTGGGCATGCGCTTTGTCAAAATCGCGCTGACCGGCAAATCGGACATGCATGTGATCAACGCGGTCTCGTCGATGATGCAGCAAGTGGTGAAGACTACAGGCGAAACCGGTTTTCTGGCCCGCTATCGGGGGGGACGGGTCGATCTGATCCATATCGAGACACCTGACGATCCGTCGCTGTCCTATATCTATCCCGGTCTTGGGCCACGCCCGGCGCATGCCTGTTCCTCGGCCAAGGCTATCGCGGCGTTTATCACGCCGGAACTGCGCGAGGAGTTGCTGGACATACAGCCGATGCGCTTCAACCAGAACACCATCACCGATCCCGACCTGATCCAGCGCGAACTCAACCAGGTGCGTCGCTATGGTTATGCGATCTGCGATGGCGAGATTGACGAGGGAGTCAGCAGCATCGCGGTGCCGATCAATGTGGAACGGCTGGGCGCGATTTTTTCCATGGGGGTCGTGGGCCCTTCGAACCGGATCAAGCCGATGGTCCAGAACCGTATCCTGCCGGTCCTGTCGGCCGAGGCGGTGCGCGCGGCAGCGGCAATCCAGCATTGTTCGGTGGTCGATGCCGAGACCACCAATGCCGAAGCGCTGGCCAGCGCGAGCGCGGGGTTGAACGAAACGCATTAACGAATTTTTTTGGGAGGAAGATCATGAAGAGAAGAGAATTCGGCGCCCTGGCCGCCGGTGCCCTGGCAATGGGTCTGCCGTTTCGCGCATTTGCAGACGAAACCTGTCAGTCGCCCTATTTGCCCAAGATCACCGGGCAAGAGGAATTCGTCTATGTCTGGACCCTGGGGGTCGAGGGCATGGGCGACGAGCAGGACAAGCTGGTCACCATCGACCTGCGCCCCGGCTCGGAAACGCGTGGTCAGGTGATCAACTCGGTCTCGGTCGGCGGCCGGAACGAGGCGCATCATGGCGGGTTCTCGGCCGATCGGCGCTATTTCTGGACCGGCGGGCTGGACACCAACCGCATCTTCATCTTCGACGTGCATTCCGACCCGTCGAACCCGAAACTGCACAAGACCATCGACACATTCGTCAAGGACAGCGGCGGGGTCGTGGGGCCGCATACCTTCTTTGCCCTGCCCGGCAGCATGATGATCACCGGTCTCAGCAACGATGACGACCATGGCGGGCGCACCGCGCTGGTCGAATACAACGATGACGGCGATTACGTGGCGACCTATTGGATGCCCACAACCGCCGACATGCAGGGCGCGGTTGCCGTGGGCGACGCGGTGGCAGATGGGTACGGCTATGACATTCGGGCGCTGATCCGCAAGAACGTCATGCTGACCTCGTCGTTTACAGGCTGGTCGAACTACATGATGGATTTCGGCCAGATGTTGCAGGACGCCGAGGCGATGAAACGCTTTGGCAATACCATCGTGCAATGGGATCTGCACACCCGCCAGCCCAAGAAAGTGTTCAACGTTCCCGGCGCGCCGCTGGAAATCCGCTTTCCCTGGGGGCCGAACGCCAATTATGCCTTCTCGACCACGGCGCTCACTTCGCAGCTCTGGCTGATCTACGAGGATGACGCAGGCGAGTGGCAGGCCAAGGCGGTGGCCGATATCGGCAACCCGGCGGATATCCCGCTGCCGGTCGATATCTCGATTGCCGCCGACGACCAGACGCTGTGGATCAACAGCTTCATGGATGGAAAGACCCGGCTCTTTGACATCTCGGATCCGCACAAACCGTTCCAGATCTACGAAAAGGTCATCGACCGCCAGGTCAACATGGTCAGCCAGAGCTGGGACGGCAAGCGTGTCTATTTCTCGTCCTCGTTGCTCGCCAACTGGGACAAGAAGGGCGACGACGATGTCCAGTACCTTAAGGCCTATAATTGGGACGGCAAGGAACTGGTCGAGGATTTCGCCGTCGACTTCTATGAACTGGGTCTGGGCCGCGCGCATATAATGCGCTTTGGAAGCTCGGCGCTTTATTCGTCCTGATACCTCCCAAACTTCCGGGGCGGCCCATCGCTGTCCCGGCTTTTCCTTTGACATGGACGGTGGCGGCGGATGCGCAAGAGATACCTCCTTTCCGGGCTGACAGTCGCGGCGCTGGTGGCGGCAGCCCTCGGGTGGCAGGTCTGGCAGCCCCAGCCCGCGGCCCGGCCCAGCCCGATGGCCTCGGTTTTCGAGGCGAGCGATGCTTACCAGTTCGACCCGCCCGCCCCGGGCAGCTACCGCCTGAACCGGATCAAATCCGCGCCCGATGGCCGAGTGCTGGATATCAACGGGCGCGAACACGGACTGCACGACCTGACGCGGGGCAAGATCTCGCTGGTCAGCTTCGTCTATCTCACCTGCGGCGACGTGAATGGCTGCCCGCTGGCGATGTCTGTCTTTTTCGACGTGCACGATGCCAGCCGCGATCTGCCCGGCCTGAACGAGGATGTGCAGCTGTTGACCATCAGTTTTGACCCCGCCCGCGACACGGTCGAGGCGATCGAGGCCTTTGCCTATCCCATCACCTCGGACGCGCAGGCGGGTGACAAGCTGAACTGGCATGTACTTACCACGTCCGGTTCACAAGCGCTGACCCCCATTCTGGACGGCTATGGCCAGGTGGTCGACCGGTCCGAGGATCAGGAGACTATCAGCCACCTGTTGCGTCTCTATCTGGTCGACCGGCAGGGCGACATCCGCAACGTCTATGGGCTGGGCTTTCTCGACCCGCGCCTGCTGTTGACCGATATCGAAACCCTGCTGATGGAAGAGGCGGGCGCGTGATCCGAGCCGTCGCGACCGCGCTGGCCCTGCTTGCCCCCGCTGCGCTGGCCGGGGACTATGGCACTGCCCTGCCCGCCCCGATCAGTCCCGAAACCTGCCCCGCAGACCCCGAAAGCTGGACCAAAGCGGCGCTAGAGCGCAGCCTGACACCACAACTGGGCCTGCCCTTGGTGCCGCATCCGGCGGACAATCCGCCGACCGAGGCCAAGATCGAACTGGGGCGCAAGCTGTTCTTCGACCGGCGCCTGTCGATCAACCGCACCATGTCTTGTGCCATGTGCCATGTGCCCGAACAGGGGTTTGCCAACTGGGAACTGGCCACCGCCATCGGGGTCGAGGGGCGCAGCGTCAAGCGTAACGCGCCCAGCGTGATCAATGTGGGCTTTCTGACCCCGCTCTTTCACGATGGACGGGATCCAGCACTGGAGACCCAGTTCGTCGCGCCCCTGGTGGCCCGCAATGAGATGGCCAACCCCTCGATCGGCCATGTTGTGGCCGAGCTGAATCTCCTGCCCGATTACCGGCCCCTCTTTGACGCGGCCTTTGCCGCGCCCGCCTCGCTTGACCGGATCGGTCAGGCACTTGGCGCCTATCAGCGCAGCCTGACGCTGGGCAACAGCGCCTTTGACCGCTGGTTCTATGGCGGCGACGAGGCCGCGATGGACGCGGCGGCGCAGCGCGGTTTCGCGCTGTTCACCGGCAAGGCCGATTGCGCTTCGTGCCACGTGATCGAAACAGACCATGCGCTGTTCACCGATCAGGCCTTTCACGACACCGGTTATGGCCGGATGCGCGAAGAACGGCGCCAGAACCCGCCCGCCAGCCATCCGGTCCAGGTGGCGCCCGGCGTGGTGCATCAGCTCGATTTCGCCCGCATCCTTTCGGTCAGTGCTCCGCGCGAGGCCGATCTGGGCCGCTACGAGGTGACCGAGGACCCTGCGGATCGGTGGAAGTTCCGCACGCCGGGCCTGCGCAACCTGGCCGTGACCGCGCCCTATATGCATGACGGCGCGCTGACCACGCTGGGGGAGGTGCTGGAGTTCTACAACATGGGCGGCACCGGACACCCCGATCAGGATGCTCGCATCCGCCCGCTGGGCCTCAGCCCCGAAGAACTGGCGGATATCGAGGCCTTTCTTATGGCGCTCACTTCGGAGGGGCTCGATTGCCTCGTGGCCGAGGCGCGCAGCCACCCCCCTGACAATTATTGAACCAAGGAGAGACGAGATGCGGACGCGCGCGGCGGTAGCGATTGAGGCGGGCAAGCCCCTGGAAGTGATGGAGGTGAACCTCGAAGGGCCGAAGGCCGGTGAGGTTCTGGTCGAGATCAAGGCCACCGGCATCTGTCACACCGACGAATTCACCCTCTCGGGCGCCGATCCCGAGGGGCTGTTCCCGGCCATCCTGGGCCACGAGGGCGCGGGCGTGGTGCTGGAAGTGGGCGAAGGCGTCACCTCGCTCAAACCCGGCGACCACGTGATCCCGCTCTACACCCCCGAATGCCGCCAGTGCGAATACTGCCTGAGCGGCAAGACCAACCTGTGCCAGGCCATTCGCACCACCCAAGGCAAGGGCCTGATGCCCGACGGCACCACCCGGTTTTCCATGCTCGATGGCACGCCGATCCTGCATTACATGGGCTGCTCGACCTTTTCCAACCACACCGTCCTGCCCGAGATCGCGCTGGCCAAGGTGCGGCCCGACGCGCCGTTCGACAAGATCTGCTATATCGGCTGCGGCGTCACCACCGGCATCGGCGCGGTGATCAACACCGCCAAGGCCGAGATCGGCTGCCGCGCGGTGGTGTTCGGCCTGGGCGGCATCGGTCTGAACGTGATCCAGGGGCTGCGCCTGGCGGGCGCCGACCAGATCGTGGGCGTCGACCTGAACCCCGACAAGGTGGCGATGGCGACGCGCTTTGGCATGACCGATTTCGTCAACCCGGCCGAGGTCGAGGGCGACATGGTGGCCCATCTGGTCGAGCTGACCAGGGGCGGCGCCGATTACTCGTTCGATGCGACCGGCAATGTGGGCGTGATGCGCACCGCGCTGGAATGCGCGCACAAGGGCTGGGGCGAGAGCATCATCATCGGCGTGGCGCCGGCGGGGGCCGAGATCTCGACCCGGCCGTTCCAGCTGGTCACCGGCCGGGTGTGGAAGGGCACCGCATTCGGCGGCGCCAAGGGCCGGACGGACGTGCCCAAGATCGTCGACTGGTACATGGACGGCAAGATCGAGATCGACCCGATGATCACCCACACGCTGAGCCTCGACGAGATCAACAAGGGCTTCGACCTGATGCATGCCGGCGAAAGCATCCGCTCCGTCGTCGTCTACTGAACCCATACCGGCGCCCAAAAAGGGCGCCGGTCACGAGGGGTGCGGCATGGCCAGCTCATGCGCCCAGGGCGGGTTCGACCCGGCGCGCGACACGGCGATCGCCGCTACCCGCGCCCCATGGTTCAATGCGGCCGTCAGCTGTTCCGGGTTGAGCCGCGCCAGCGAGGCCGGTGTCAGCAGGCCCTGATCCGACAACGAGGCCAGCAGCCCGGCAATGAACGTGTCCCCTGCGCCGACGGTGTCGCTCACGGTGACCCGCAGGGCGGGCACAGAGATTTCGGTGCCGTCCGGCAGGTAGCCCTCCGCGCCCGCCGCGCCGCGCGTCACCACCACCAGCGCCGGACCCAGAGCCAGCAGGGCCCGCGCCCCGGTTCGTAGATCGGGCGCCTCGGGGTAAAGCCAACCCAGATCCTCGTCCGACAGGCGCAGGATATCGGCCCGCGCCATCATCGCGGTAAGCCGCGCGCGATAACGCGCCTCGTCTTCGACAAGGGCGGGCCGGATATTGGGGTCGATCAGCACCACCCGCCCTGCCCCGTGGCGGCTCAGCAGATCGGCATAGGCGTCGGCGCCGGGTTCGCAGGAAAGGCTGATGCCTCCGAAACACAAGGTCTTGGCTGCCTCCGGCAACGGGGGAAGCTCGGCGGCGCCCAGCATCCGCCCGGCGCTGTTTTCATCGTAAAAGGCATATTCGGGCTGGCCGTCGCGCAGCCGGACAAAGGCAAGCGTCGTCGGCCGCTCCACCCGCGCCGCGCCCGACAGGTCCACATGGCTGGCGGTCAGCGCCTCGGCCAGCTGCTGGCCGAACATGTCGCGTGACAGCGCGGTGACCAGCCCGACCCGCTGTCCCAGCCGCCCCAGCGCAATCGCGGTGTTGAGCGCCCCGCCCCCCGGTTGAGGCAGGAAGCCGCGCGCCCCACCGGTGGTGGGGGCCTGAATCATGTCGATCAGCGCTTCGCCGCAGCACAGGATCATCGCCACCCCCGTTTGGTCCGATACGCGGGCATCTCAGCGCAAACGGGCAGGATTTGCCAGAGCTGTCAGGGTTCGGTCAGGAAATCGGCCAGGATCGCGTGGAAGAAGCCCGGTTTCTCCAGATGCACCGCATGCGAGGCGCCGGGCACCACCGACAGGCGCGCATCGGGAATGTTGGACCAGAGCGTGTGGATCTGCGGCCAGCGGTAGGATTTGTCGCAATCGCCCCACAGGACCAGGGTCGGCATGCTCAGCCGGGGCAGCGCCGCGCGCCCGTCCCAGGCGGCCATCGCGCCCAATCCGGCCATCGCCGCCTGCGGGTTGGCCCGGGCGCCGATCTCGACCAGCAGCGGATAGCCCGTCGCCGCCGCACCCGCCCGGAACCAGGTGGCCCCGATCCGCCGGATGGTGCATTCGACCCCATCCGCCAGCAGCCGTTCGCGCGAGGTGTCGATCGGCTCGAACCGGTCGGGCATCAGCCCCAGCGGCCCGGTGCCGTAAAGCACCAGCCGCTTGACCGCATCGGGCCGGTCGGCTGCCATCTGCTGGGCGATCATGCCGCCCATGGAATGGCCGACCAGCAGGAACTCGGCGATGCCCAGCTCGTCGAGCAGACCCAGTACCGCCGCCGCCATCTCCTCGATGCTGGCGCATCCCGGGCGGTCGGCGGCGGCGCCGAAGCCCGGCAGGTTGGGCGCGATCACGTCGAACGCGTCCTTGAACCGGGCGATTTCCTGTTCCCATTGCGCGGCACCGCCCAGATAGCCATGGACAAAGACCAGAACCGGCCCCGACCCCTCACGCAGATATGGCAGGCCCGGCATCAGCGCATCTGCTCCGGCAGCCAGAGCGCCACGTCGGGCGCCACGATCAGCACCGCGATCAGCAGGATCATCGCCCCGATGAAGGGCAGGCAGCCCATGATCACGTCACCGATGGTGACCTGATCGCGGCTGATCGCCTGGATCACGTAGAGGTTCAGCCCAACCGGCGGTGTCAGCACCGCGATTTCCATGGTGATGGTGTAGACCACGCCGAACCAGATCAGGTCAAAGCCAGCAGCACTCATCAGCGGATAGATCGTCGGCAGGGTGATGAAGGTCATCGACACCGGTTCCAGGAACATGCCCAGGATGATGTAGAACACCAGCACGATGGCCAGGACCGTATAGGGCGACAGGTCGAAGGACAAAAACAGCTCGGTAAATTGCTGCGGGACCCGGTAGTAGGTCAGCACGAAACCGAACAGCACCCCCGCCGACAAGAGCAGACCCAGATAGCCCATGGTCCGCATGGTGGAAAAGATCGCCTCCTTGAACCCCTGCCAGGTCAGCCCGCCGACCCAGAAGGCCAGCAGAACCGTCAGCGAGGCTGCGACGGCGGCGGCCTCGGTGGGCGTGGCGATACCGGCATAGATGGCAACCGTGATCACCAGACCGATCAGCACGACCGGGCCGACTGTGGCCAGGATCATCCGCATCGGCATCTTGGCCGCATCCTCGCTGCCGGGGATATCCTCGGGGCGCAGCATGCCCCAGATCAGCACCACGACGACAAAGCTAGACACCAGGATGATGCCGGGGATCACACCGGCGATGAACAGGTCGCCGATGCTCTGATCGGTGACGATGCCATAGAACAGCAGGATGAGACTGGGCGGGATCAGCACCGACAAGGTGCCGCCGGCGGCCAGCACGCCCGACGAAAGACGCTTGCCATAGCCCAGCCGCAGCATCTCGGGCAGG
Source organism: Ruegeria sp. YKSD163 (assembly GCF_059612905.1). Taxonomy (NCBI): domain Bacteria; kingdom Pseudomonadati; phylum Pseudomonadota; class Alphaproteobacteria; order Rhodobacterales; family Roseobacteraceae; genus Ruegeria; species Ruegeria sp. YKSD163. Next base: position 10,952 of record NZ_JBXWRM010000008.1, on the reverse strand, counting down.
GCCACGCCACCGATGGTCAGCGCCCCCACCATGGACGAGCCGCAGACCGCGCCGAACCCGGCGCTGGCCCCGATCGAACCATAGGCGGCAGAGCCACGCAGCCGCACGCCCTGATGCAGGAATTGATAGAGGTTTGGCCCGATATTCGATTTGCCTATCAGCTCACCCAGGAACACGAACAGCGGGACCGCTAGTAGGATATAGTCGATCCAGACGCCCCAGAGCTTCAACTCCGAAGACACGATCGAGGTTTTCCAGCCCTGGATCTGCCAGAGAAACGGCAGCGACGCGGCGGCCAGTGCAAAGGGGATCGGCAACCCGATGGAGATGAAGAGCATCAACAGGCCCAGCAGTCCCAGGCCGACAACATACCATTCCATTAGAGGTCTCCAGTCGGGGCCGGGCGCGTGATCAGGCGGATCAGGCGCAATGCGGTGTAGAGGGTGAATAGGACCAGCGCGACCGCGCCCGGTGCCCAGAACATGTAGCGGGGCCAGTGCAGGATCTCGGAGGCCACGCCCGAGTTGAACGACCGGATCGTGGCGCTGACACCGGCATAGGCAAAGAACCCCCCTACCCCCAGCATCAGCAGGTGATTGAGAATGTCGAAGAACCGCCGCGCCCCCGGGCGCAGCTGGTCGGTCAGCATGGTCACCTTGGGAAAGGCATCTTCGCGCAGGGCAAAGGCGAGCCCGGCAAAGGCCACGGGAAACAGGAGCAGCGCGGTGGCCTCGGTCACCATCCGGTCGGGCTTGCCCAGACCATAGCGGACAAACACGCCGTAGGTGATCCAGACCATCTGGACCAGAACGATGACGGCCCCCAGCCCGGCGAGCCATACGACGCCGCGCTCGACACCCCGGATCAGGCGGTCGATTCCGTCATTCATGACAGACCTCTCAGGTTTTGAATAAGCGGCAACTGTGGCCCCGGTCGTGCGGGGCCACAGGTATTTTCCGCCGATCAGGGTGCGTGGCTGGCCAGCAGCGAGCGGATGCTGTCGGCAAGCTCGTTGCCGCAGGCATTGTTCACAGTCTCGTCCCATTTGGGTTTGACGCTGGCAATCAGGCTGGCGCGCTGGTCGTCCGAGATGGATACGGCAGCCCCGCCGCCTTGCATGACGGCATTGCCGACCTGCTGGTCTACCCAGGCCTCGTAGCGCGGCTGAAGCCAGGCTTCGGTCTCGGCCGCCGCTGCGGTGAGCGCTGCCTGTTCATCCGCGCTCAGCGCGTCGAACTTGGCCTTGTTCATCATGTACTGGATGTTGCCATAGAACAGGTTGGCGTTGACCATATAGGGCATCACGGTCCACAGCTTCCAAGAGGAATAGGTGGCCACGCCCATGTTGATGCCATCGACCACGCCGCGCTCGGCGGATTGGAACACTTCCTTAGGCGCCACAAAGACCGGCTCGCCACCCCAGGTCTCGATCATCATCGATACCAGCGGCCCGATCGAGCGCACCAGCTTGCCGTCCAGATTGCCGATATCGGCAACCGGCTCTTCGAACCACCATTCCTGGTCGTAGGAGTAGTTGGAGTTAAAGAGCGGCACCAACCCGGCATTGGCAGCCTCGTCGCGGATCAGCGCGGCATAGGCGGCGTCCAGCCCGGTCTGGTCCTCCAGGCTCACCTCGGCGGGATAAAGCGAGGTCACCGCATAGCAGGGTAGCCGGTTGTCGGCGTTGATCCAGCTGATATCGGACACGCCGCCCTGGACGGAATCGACGCCCTCGGACCAGCCGTGCAGCGTGGCCGAGGGGAACACCTCGACCTTGACCGAGCCGCCGGTCTTTTCGGCGACCAGATCGGCGAAATGGGTAAAACCCGCGTAACGGATATCGGCTTCGTTCACATAGGTGCTCAGACGCAGCGTGGTTTCGGCCGAGGCCGTGCCCGCCGCCAGACCACAGGCCAAAGCCAGTACGCTTGCCGTTGCGGTTTTCAGGTTCAGGTTCATTCAGAGTCTCCCGGTTGGATGGGCGGGGATGGTTCGGTTCTTGGCGCCGTCTGCCCCGCATATGTGCTCCGCGCCCCCAGCGGGTGACGGTCGGATGCTAATGAAAAGGCTAGGCACGGGTCGGGCGTTATGGCCAACTCAAATACATCATTAAACTATGCGAATGTTGCATAAATAAGCAAAATCAGGTAATTATGGTGAAAACGAGGGCGCAAAGATGGACATCAACTGGCTTCGTGATTTCACCTGCCTGGCGAGGACGCTGAATTTCACCCGTGCGTCGGAAGAGCGCAACATCACCCAATCCGCCTTTAGTCGTCGTATCAAGTCGCTGGAAAACTGGTTGGGTACCCCGCTGATCAAACGCTCGACCTACCCGGTGCAACTGACCGAGGCGGGTCAGCAATTCCTGCCGGTGGCGCAGGAAGCTATCGCCAGCCTTACCGATATTCGGCAGGTGCTGCGCGCACAGGAACAGGGGGTGACCGCGTTCCAGCGCTTTGCGGTGCTGCACACGATTTCGGTCAACTACCTGACCCGGCGCATCGCCGAGTTCGAGGACCTGATCCCCAACCTGCGGGTGCGGGTCTATTCGGATAACCTGCGCACCTGTTGTCAGCTGCTGTCGGACGGCACCTGTGATTTCCTGCTCTATTATCGGCATCAGGACGTGCAGCCGATGTTCGAGGAGAAACAGTTCGCGCGCAAGGATATCGGGGTCGAGCTGATGTATCCGGTGGCCGAGACTGGGGCTGCTCAGGCGGGGGGCTGGGATTTGGACGGAGACGGGCGCCAGATGATCCCTTATCTCAGCTATGATCCGAGCAGCTTTCTGGGCACCGTGGTCGACCAGACCATCGGCAATCGCACCCCGCCGCTGGCGATCCGCTACATGGATGCACTGACCGAGGCAATCAAGCGGCGGGTGCTGTCGGGCAGCGGCATGGCCTGGCTGCCCGAAAGCGTGATTGCTGAGGAACTGGCCGCCGGACGGGTCACTATCATCGGCGGTCCGGACTGGCAGGCACCGCTGACCCTGTCGCTGTTCTGTTCGCGCGACCGGCTGGACGAGACCGGCCAGAAAGTATGGAACGCCCTATGACGGGCCGGGCTGGCGGCTGAGCATTTGCCAGCTTTGGTCGCTCCGGCGTGGGCTGCCGCCCGATAATCGCATCAGGGTGACTGTCAGCGGCTGTTCCGGCAGGCCCTCGGCCCGGCAGAGCCGCCCTGCCGCCAGATGTGGTGCCACCAGTGTCAGCGGCAGCCAGGCCACTCCGATGCCCCCGAGCGCGTATTCGCAGGCCGCAAGCGTCAGCGCGGTCTCTGCACGGATCTCGTAGGTGAAGCCAGACGGCAGGCGCGGCGCAACAAAGCGGTCGAAAACCTGCCCCAGGAACACATCCGGCGGATAGCCGATCACCGGCATCGCGGTGCGGGCCTCTGCCGTCTCAAGCCCTGGCGCGTGCACGGGCACCAACAGGTCTGTTTCCAGTTCGGCCCGGTCAAAGGCCTGCGGCAGCATCGGGTCGCGCTCGCCCGGCACCTCGTAGGCGACCGCGAAATCGGCCTCGCCCGACAACAGCAGCATCAGGCATTCATCCCGGTTGCCCGAGCGCACCCGGACCGAGATATCCTGAGACGCCGTCAGATCCCGCACGATCCGGGGCGAGATGGTGGTGGTGATCGCATGTTGACAGACCAGGGTGACCCCGCGCCTGGCATCCTCGGCCGAGACCCTCAGATCCTGCTGCAAGCGTCGCAACCGTCCGCTGAGCTCGCGCAGCTCGGGCTCGAGCGCCAGCACGCCGGGCAGCACCGCCACCGGCTTGCGGCTGCGGTCGAACAGCGCCGCGCCGATCCGCTCTTCGATCCCGCGCACCCGGCGGGTAAATGCGGGCTGGGTCAACAGCCGCCGCTCTGCCGCCGCCGCCAGAGACCCGGTGTCGATCACCGCAAGGATATCGTCGATCCAGTCCAGTTGCATCGCCCTGCCTCGCTAATATGCCGATCATGCATGTTATCCCGCGCAGTTTGCATTAGATTGCCCGGAAATTCGAGGGTAAGTTGCCCTAAACCCAATTCAGGAGCTCAGACCATGCATCTTGCCCGCTATCCCCGCCGCTTCATCGCCCATCTGCCGACGCCGCTGGAACGGCTGGACCGGCTGACCGCCGAACTGGGCGGGCCCGAGATCTGGATCAAGCGCGACGACTGCACCGGCCTGTCCACCGGCGGCAACAAGACCCGCAAGCTGGAATTCCTGATGGCCGAGGCCGAGTTGCAGGGCGCCGACATGGTGATGACGCAGGGCGCGACCCAGTCAAATCATGCCCGCCAGACCGCCGCATTCGCCGCCAAGCTGGGCATGGATTGCCATATCCTGCTCGAGGACCGGACCGGCTCGAACAACGCCAACTACAACAACAACGGCAACGTGCTGCTCGACCATCTGCATGGAGCCACCACCGAAAAGCGTCCCGGCAGCGGGCTGGACATGAATGCCGAGATGGAAAAGGTGGCCGAGAAGTTCCGCGCCGACGGGCGCAAGGTCTATACCATCCCCGGCGGCGGCTCGAACCCGACCGGCGCGCTGGGATATGTGAACTGCGCCTTCGAGATGTTGAACCAGTTCAACGAGCGCGGGCTGAAGGTGGATCATATCGTGCACGCCACCGGCAGCGCGGGCACTCAGGCCGGGCTGATCACCGGGCTTCAGGCGATGAACGCACAGATCCCGCTGTTGGGTATCGGTGTGCGGGCACCCAAGCCCAAGCAGGAAGAGAATGTCTATAATCTGGCCTGCGCCACCGCCGAGAAGCTGGGTTGCCCCGGTGTCGTCGCGCGCGAGGACGTGGTCGCCAATACCGACTATGTCGGCGAAGGCTATGGCATTCCCACCGAAAGCGGGCTGGAGGCGATCCGCATGTTTGCCGAGCTTGAGGCGATCCTGCTCGACCCGGTCTATTCGGCCAAGGGCGCCGCGGGCTTCATCGACCTGATCCGCAAGGGGCATTTCAAGAAGGGCGAGCGGGTTGTGTTCCTGCATACCGGCGGCGCGGTGGCGCTGTTCGGTTATGACAACGCGTTCGACTATTCGGGACGCTGGGTGGCCTAAGGCCACCCCTACCCCCCCTTTCCTGCCAAGGACATAACCGATGGTATCGGCGCTCAAGTCCCGTTGGGACACCCACTTTGGTGGCATTCTTCTGGTCTGCGTTGTGGCGGCCGCCGCTACCTTTCTGTCCGAGCATTACGGGGCGCCGGCCATGCTGTTCGCGCTGCTGATCGGCATGGCCTTTCACTTTCTGCATCGCGATGCCGCCTTTGCCCCCGGCCTCGATTTCTCGGCCAAGACGCTGTTGCGGTTCGGGGTCGGGCTGCTGGGTCTGCGGCTGAGCATTGGCGATGTGGAAAGCATCGGTTATGGCGCCGTGGGCGCGGTGGGGGGCTTTGTGCTCGCCACGCTCGCCTGTGGCGCCACGCTGTCCTATCTTTTTGGGCGCCGCATGGCCTTTGGCCTGCTGGCGGGCGGGTCGGTGGCAATCTGCGGGGCGTCGGCGGCGCTGGCCATTGCCTCTGTCCTGCCCGCGCGGGCCGATCGCGAGCAGGACACGCTGTTCGTGGTGATCGGGGTGACCGCGCTGTCGACCATCGCGATGATCGCCTATCCGATCCTGTTTGCCAGCCTGGGCATGTCCGATCTGCAATCGGGGTTCCTGATCGGGGCCACCATCCATGACGTGGCGCAGGTGGTGGGCGCGGGCTATTCCATCAGCGACGAGGCGGGCGTCATCGCCACATTCGTCAAGATGGTACGGGTTGCGCTGCTGCCGGTGGTGATGCTGGTCGTGATGTTCAGCTTTCGCGGCGCGCAAAGCCAGCGGGTCACCCTGCCCTGGTTCCTGGTGATGTTCATCGCACTGGCGGTCTTGGCCAATTCCGGCGTGATCCCGCAAGTTGTGATCGACGCCATCGGAACCCTGTCGCGCTGGTGCCTTGTGATCGCCATCTCGGCCCTGGGGGTAAAGACAAGCCTTGCGACCATTGCCCATGTCAAGCCGAGCTACGGCGTCATTCTGGTGGTCGAAACTCTTTTCCTGCTGGCCATCGCTATCGGTTTCGTGTTGCTCAGCGGATTCTGAACCGCCCCCGATCCTATCGAACGCGGGCCTCGGTTTTCATGCTGTTTCCGGTGGGCAGCACGGCGCGGTGCCGTACTATGATCCATGATTTGAAATGTGCGTGCGATTCTTTTAGACTCGACGCCACGATGTCGTTTCACGAACTTGAAGAGCGTAAGGGTTTTCATTGGCGGCAAAAAACGAACGCGGCCAGTTTTCATTGCTCCCCGGCTATCGGAGAAAATTTCGGAATTGATCTGCGTCAAATATCGCGCTTTCAATCTATATTAAAAATGGAATAGGTTTTCGAGTAACGAATGCGTCAAAACGTGCACAGTAGTTTGATAGGAAGGTCGAACGGGGGCCGAACCACGTGTGTCACAGGGTGATTGGTGGGTTGCATGCACATTGACGTGACATGCGAAACGAAGGGTCCGGTTGGCTGGCGCCTGCTCTTCTGCCTTGTTACGGTGCTCGGTTTTCTTGGGTCTGAACTCGTTGCGAAGGGGGGCTGTAATGAAGGTGACGGTTGGAAGATGACTGTTTCTGCAATTTCAGGGGATATCCTGAACAGCGTCAGCAAGCGGCCCGAAACCGACGAGGATGCGCTTCGACTGGCGCGGCAGCATATTGATTTGCTTGTTGCCGCGATGGCGGCAGCGGGTCGTGTTGGCGTGCCTGTTGATCTGACCGTGATGACGGCCCCAGCCTTTACGGACTCTACCGCCGGACCGGTGTCCTGGCCTCCGGTGGGGGCACGGCTGGTTTCGCCATGGCTGGCTTTGTCAAAGACCGGATCGGGGCGGTTGTCACTGACCCTGTTCGCGTCCGACCTGCGTTTGATCGCCGATGGCGCCTTGCGGTCGCAGGGCGCAGCACCCGAGGCCTATGCAACCGGACCAGGCTGGCGCAGCATGTCCTTTGCCTGCCTGGCGGGTGCGACGGAATCCTATGTATCGCATGTCTCCGCCGGACAGCCTTCCGAAAGCTGGACCGCCAAAGAGGATTGCGTGCCCGGATCGCTTGCGGGGCCGCTGGCTTGGGCGTTTCGCACCGCCCCACAGAATTTCTTCGTTCCATTCGACATGACCGTGGCGAAATGGATCGAGACGGAACGCGGCAATAGCGCCGCGTTCTACAAGGCGCTGTATGTCGCGCTCCTGCGACACGGCCTGCCGTTGCTCGACGACGAGGCCGGTGCTGTCGATACTTGGTGGCACGCAGCATTGCACGAGGTTGATGAGTGAGCGCGAGGGGTTGCGGAGATTTTGTTGTCGGTGGCGGATAGAGAGGCCGCGCCGCCCGGAACATTGAACAATTGGGGGAACGATCATGACCATTGAAACAGTTTTGTCGCACACGACATTTACAGGCTATTCGGCTGCACAGCAGACCATTCTGGAGAATGCGCTGCGTGACATGTATGCGAATTCGGCCACCGGCAAGACCCTGCTGGACAAGGTCACCGCAGCCCTGCCGCTCGATATCAAGTTCGTGGCCGGCGAGGCTCGGGCCTTTAGAGGAACCGGTCGGGTCGAGCTGGATTTCGCGGCGGTTTCCGACCTGGCCTATTTTGATGCCAACGGCAAAGGTGTTGCGGTCGAGATCGAACATGTGCTGCGGCACGAACTGGTTCACGCGCTTCAGGGGATTGGGGATTCTCCTCGGGGCACGACCAGCACGGACAGCGCCAAGGGCCCGACGCTGGTTTTTGAAAAGGACATCAACGATGAGTTGTCCAAACCGAACCGGCTGTCGTATGAGGGCGTCGATTCCGACACAGCGATCATTCCGGGTACCGAGTATACCGGCGGGGCGGCCATCGACCTGGCTCTTGCCCGTTCGGGCAACGAGGACACGTCGGGCAACAACCCGGCCACCAACGATCTGCTTTGGGGCCGCGGTAACGGCAGCAACTACTTCAAGTCGGGGGATGGCACCGACTACCTTTACGGGAATGGCGGCAATGACGTTCTCGAAGGGGGCGGCGGCAACGACTCTGTGAATGGTGGTACCGGGACCGACCGGGCTGTCTTCAGCGGCAATTGCAGCGATTATACGATCACCTCGAACGCGAATGGTACCATCACGGTTGCGGACAACCGGGCCAACAGCCCGGATGGAACCGACACGCTGAAAGATGTGGAATATGCCCGGTTCGCCGATGGTGAGATGAACCTGACCACCGGCGAATTCGCCTGTCCGGGTCAGAACGTGGTGATCGTGATCGACAAGACCGGCTCGATGTCCAATGACATCGCGGCGGCAAAGGCTGCGGCCATCGAGATTGCTAATGCCCTTTTCGGGACGACCGAGAAACCGGTCGCGAGTACTCTGGCGATCGTGACCTATTGGGACAGCAACACGGTCACCAACCTGTCGTTCACCAAGCAAGACAGCGTGGCCGACCGCAAGGCAGCGGCACTGGCGGCGCTGAACAACCTGTCGACCTCGACCTCGGGCATGACCGAGAACCTAAACACGGCGCTTTTGCATGCCATCAACGGCAATGCCGGCACCTGGGATACCCGTAACAAATCCAACAAGATCATTGTGTTCACCGACGAGGATGCCGACGACCCGCAACTGCGTGCCGAAGTGGTGAGCAAGGCGCTTGCGGCAGATATCGCGGTTCCGCCGCCGCCGGTCGGCAATGCGGTGCCTTTGCAGACCGCGATCGAGCAGGTACAGGGCACAAATTTCGTCGACTACACCGACACCCCCTTCTCGGATCCCTATGGCCCGGTGCCGTTGCAGGTTTTGCCAGTGGTGATCGGGAACAGCTCGACGGCCAACTCGGATCTTGAATCGCTTGCCGACCAGACCAACGGACAGGTGTTCAACGCCAGCACCAGCGACCCCTCGCAGGCGGCCCAGAACGTGATCGCTGCCATCAACGCCTCGTCGGGCACGGAAGGCAACGACAGTCTGACCGGTGACGACAATGCCAACTCGATCGGAGGTTTGGCTGGCAATGACACGATCTCGGGCGAGGGCGGCAACGACACCTTGTCCGGCGGTCCCGGTGACGACGTCCTCAACGGCGGCGCCGGCGATGACAGCCTGCGCGGCAACGCCGGTTATGACACTGTCGACGGTGGTGCGGACACCGATACCGTTGTCGTCAATGCCAACAGCAGTGACGTGAACATCATCGGGTCCTCTGATCCGATCACCATCCAGAGCCCGGATGGCGATGTGGTCATCAGCAATGTCGAATTCGTGCGTTTCCTGGATCGGACCATGGCGGTTTCGGATCTGGGCACGTTGACGACCGTCAATACCTTTGGTGGCCGCGGCGATGACAGCATGGATGGTGACGCCAATGGCAACCGTCTCTGGGGGCGCGAGGGCAACGATACCGTCAATGGTAACGGTGGCAACGACACCCTGGATGGCGGCCTTGGAAACGATGCCGTGAACGGTGGCGAAGGGGCTGACCAGATGTCCGGTGGGGGCGGCAACGACACCCTGGACGGTGGTGACGGAACCGATACCGCTGTGTTCAGCATTGTCAGTACAAGCGCCTCGGTCGACGGGCCGGACGATGCGCTACGGATCGACACCGGACAGGGTGTCGTGACGCTGCGCAATGTCGAATTCGTGCGCTTTACCGACCGGACTTTCAACCTCACCGAATTGCAGGCGCTGCGCGACCAGACCCTGATCGGTACGCCTGGCAATGATACGCTGCGCGGCAGCTACGGCAACGACACCATTCTGGGCCTCGACGGCGATGACGAGCTTGACGGTGGCCTGGACAACGACGTGCTGAACAGCGGCGAAGGTCAGGACACCTTGCTGGGCGGACCCGGCGACGACCTTCTTCGTGTCACGCAGACGATCGCACCCACGGTGGTCGACAATACGGTCAACAACCCGGTGTCCAACCCGATGACCCTGCCCGAGAACTGGTCGCTGGAATCGTTTGACAATGTCGCCGATCCGACCACGGTTCCGCACCAGACTCTGGAAATCACCGGTTCGGATGAAACGCAGGAAGCGTTCCGCTTTACCGCAGAAGCCGGTCAGGTCTGGACTTTCGATATCGATGGCGCGGATTATGACACCGTTTTGGCGCTGTACGACAATAACGGCACTCAGATCACGTCGAATGATGACAGCAGCACATCAAATGGGGCTGGCGGTTCGACCAGCGGGCGTGATTCCTTCATCCAGCACACGTTCGTGGCAGATGGCACCTATATCATCTCCTTGCAGCGCTTTGGCGGAGGAACGATCTCGTCGACGCAGGTGGCAACGCTGAACATCTCGGCGACCGGAGTCACCGTGCCACCGGTGTCGACAACCGACACGAACCTGCTGGATGGTGGCGCCGACAATGACACGCTCGAAGGCGGCGGAGGCGACGATACGCTGATCGGCGGTCTGGGCGACGACTCGATGACGGGGGGCGATGGCAACGACACCGCAATCCTGAACGTGTCACAGCAATTCGTGTCGGGCCAGAACGTGACCGGAGGTGTTCAGCTGACTTCGAGCCAGGGGGTCGATTTCCTGGGATCGGATATCGAATTCGTCCAGTTCAATGACGGTACCCTGACCCTGACTCAGGCGGCGGCGCTGGCCGGAACCATCCCCAGTACCATCAACGGTACCAATGCGGGCGAGTCGGTGGATGGCACCACGGCGACCGAGATCATCAACGGTCTGGATGGCGCTGACTGGATCTCTCCCGGTGGCGGTTCGGATACGGTCGATGGCGGTCCCGGCAATGACATGTTGAGCTTCTTCAACCTACCCGACACTCCGGGCCGGACCAACATGGACTACCGCCTGACCATCGACATGGGTGCGGGAACAGCTGTCAGCCATGATGGAGCCGAGCGGATCCAGTTCGCCAATATCGAG